>NZ_CP032626.1:322302-644605 GCF_003627035.1 Apilactobacillus bombintestini | reverse complement strand
TTTTGACCTACTACTCGTTTATGCAAGTTATCAGCCAAGTGTAATAATTTTTCTCTTTCACCTTGCATCAATCTAGAAACTGGAATATTAGTTTCACGACTCAATACGTCCGCAATACCATCTTCAGTTACTGATTCACTAACTAACCAATCATCCGTGTGATCTTGTGATTCAAGTTGTTTTAATTCCTCTTCTAACTTAGGAATAGTGCCATGTTTTAAGACAGCAGCTTTATTCAAATCATATGAACTTTCAGCTTGTTGTAAATCATTTTTAGCTTGGTCTAATTCAGACTTCTTATCTCCTAATTTTTGAATGGAATTCTTTTCTTGACTCCATCTAGCATTCAAATTATTTACCTTTTCTTGTAAGTTAGCTAATTCTGGCTTTAATTTAGCTAATCTTTCTTTGGATTCATCGTCTTCTTCATTCTTTAATGCTGCTTCTTCCACTTTAGCACGCATTAACTTACGATTTGCTTGATCTAATTCAGTAGGATTGGAGTTCATTTCCACTTCAATAGTAGAAGATGCTTCATCTACTAAATCAATAGCTTTATCTGGTAAATAACGATCAGGAATATAACGATCAGACATCTTTGCAGCAGCAACTAAGGCATTATCATGAATTCTAACTCCATGATGAATTTCCAATCTTTCCTTAATTCCACGAAGAATAGTAATGGTGTCATCTACAGATGGTTCATTAACTAAAACTCTTTGGAAACGTCTTTCAAGAGCCTTATCCTTTTGCATGTATTTTCTGTATTCATCTACTGTAGTAGCACCAATTAAGTGTAGTTCCCCTCTGGCTAACATAGGCTTCAAGATATTACCTGCGTCCATGCTACCTTCGGATTTACCAGCTCCCACAATGTTATGAATTTCATCAATGAACATAATAATTTGTCCATCAGATTTCTTAACAGCTTTTAGTACCGCTTTTAGACGTTCTTCGAATTCACCACGGTACTTAGCACCAGCAATTAAAGAACTCATATCTAATTCAAATAAGCTCTTATTCTTTAAGTTTTCAGGAACATCATTTACGGCTATTCTTTTAGCTAAGCCTTCTACAATAGCAGTTTTTCCTACACCAGGATCTCCGATTAGTACTGGGTTGTTCTTAGTCATTCTAGATAGAATTCTTATTACATCAAGAATTTCTTCATCACGACCAATAATAGGACCTAATTTACCTGCTCTAGCTTGAGCAACTAAATCTACTCCGTACTTCTTAAGTGCTTGGAAATTATCTTCTTGATTCTTAGAAGTCACTTTCTCTCCACCTCTAATAGTATCTACTTCGTTAATAACTTTTTGTTTAGTAATATCTTGTTGTTTTAAATAGTCAACTAACTTATTGCCAGATACATCCATTAAAGCAATGGTTAGGGTATCTACAGCAATGTATCCATCCCCTAAATCTTCTTTAACAGCGTTGGCTTTTTGCATTAGTTCTAACATACTAGATGAAATGTTTTGTCCATATGAAACATTACTACCATTAACAATAGCAATATCATCTAGTTCACTATCAATTTCATGTTCTAAATCTTTTAAATTAAGTCCTAATTCAGAATAAATTTGTCTAGCTAATTCGCCAGGTTGAATTAAAACTTTAAATAAATGTGCAATTGTTATTTCTTGATGTTTACGATTAGTGGCCACTTTTTGTGCTTCTGACAATGATTTAGTAACCGCTTCTGTTAATTCATCTGGATTCATTTAATTCACCTACTTAAATAAAAATACCTATGAGTTTTTAACTCATAGGTAAATTTTAGCAAATGATAATATAAAATGAAAATAATTTGACCTTTTCTGACTAATTATTTTTCTGCATTAAGCTTAGCAATTTCAATAATTACATCACAAGCTTTTTCCATAGTTTGTAATGATACATATTCAAATCTACCATGCATGTTTTCTCCACCAGCAAATAAGTTAGGTGTAGGTAATCCTTTAAAAGATATAGTAGAACCATCAGTACCACCACGAACAGGGAAAATATCTGGTTTAACATCTACATTAGTCATAGCTTTTTTAGCTAAATCAATTACTTCCATATGTTTCTTAATTACTTCCGCCATGTTGTAATATTGATCTTTTACATCAATTTGTACTCGTTCTTCATCAAAACGCTTATTCATTTCAGCAGCAATCTTTTTAACGTAATCTTTTCTAGCATTAAATCTATTCATATCATGATCACGAATAATGTATGACAACTTAGCGCTATCTGCTGTACCTTCCATATCAATTAAGAAATAGAAGCCCTCTCTATCTGTAGTGTATTCAGGACGTTCATATTTAGGTAGATAACTATTAAATTCCATTGCCAATAATGCGGCATTTACCATAACATCTTTGGCTTCACCAGGATGAACATCCGTACCTTTAAAGGTTACTGTAGCACTTGCAGCGTTGAAAGTTTCATATTGTAATTGTCCTTCAGCACCACCGTCTACCGTGTATGCCATATCAGCGCCAAAATCATCCACATCAAATTGTAAAGAACCAGTACCTATTTCTTCATCTGGTCCAAATGCTACTTCAATTTCTCCGTGCTTAATTTCAGGATGTTCAAGCAAATATTTCATAGAAGAAATTATTTCTGATACACCTGATTTATCATCGGCACCTAACAAAGTAGTTCCATCAGTAGTAATCAATGTATGTCCATTATACTTATTTAGACTTGGAAATACTTTAGGATCTAGTTTGTATTCACCATCACCTAATTTAATAATGGATTTACCATCATAATTATCTATGATTTGTGGATTAACGTTAACTGAATTAAAATCAGCTGTATCAATATGTGAAATAAAACCAATCTTTGCTACATCATAATCAACATTAGATGGTAAAGTGGCAAACACATAAGCACTTTGTTCATTTGTTCTAACATTGGATAATCCAATATTTTCCAATTCACCCTTTAGTTGATTTAAAAATTCAGTTTCACGTGATGCAGATGGAATGGTTTTACTATTTTCATCTGAACGAGTGTTAATTTTTACATATTTTAAAAAACGAGGTAATAAATCTTCATATTTTGACATGGTTGCATCCCCTTATATAAATAGATATGGATCTGTATTTATATTAGATTCTATCACATCTACTGACCAATCAAACTCTTTTGCCCATTCTTTAAACATTTCAGCTAAATATGGTTTACAAATACTTTCAATATGGTGACCAGGATCTACTACAGACATGTGATTTGCAATCATATCATGCCCTACGTGGTAATAAACATCTCCAGTTACATAAACATCAGCTTTCTTTTGCTTAGCAATTGAATAAAATTTACCGCCATCTCCACCAAGTACGGCAACTCGCTTAACCGGATGGTCTAACTCGTGACTTACCAATCTAAGTCCATCTACGTTAAAGTATTCCTTACATTTCTTCGCAAAATCTAAGACTGTAGTAGCTTCTTTTAGCTCACCAATTCTACCCATGTAATATTCATGACCTAAATATTCACCTTGGTCCACTAATCCTTCTACATTTCTTAAGTCCATAGCTTCAGCTAACCAATCATTCATTCCGCCTTCAGCATTATCTAAATTAGTATGTGCTGAATAAACTACGATATCATGCTTGATAATATCGGCATACATTTTATTTTGTGGATTACTTAAATCTAAGTTTTTAGCTGGTCTAAACATTAATGGATGATGTGAAAAAATCATATTACATCCCTTATCAATAGCTTCTTTTACTACTTCAGGTCTCACATCTAATGTGACTAATACCTTAGAAACATCTTGATCTAAATTACCAATCTGTAATCCTATTGGATCTCCGTCCACTGCAATATTTTTTGGAGCAAATTTTTCAAATTGATTAACTAATTCGATAGCTTTCATTTATAACACCTCTTTAATTTCATCAATTTCGTCATTCATCATCTTAATTTTATCTACAGGTTTATCATGTTTAGCTTGATTCATTTGTTTAATAACTGACTTAATTCTTTGGATTTCGTTTTCCCATTTTTCAACGAAGACTTCTGAATGTTCGCGCATTAAGAAAGGTCCAAATTTTAATTCTTGTTGAGTATATTCAACTTTTTTACTAGTCTTTTTAGCAAGAATAATTTCGTAAGTGTGACCATCTTCTCTTAGAATCTTTTCGTCAGCAATTTCATAGTTATTTTGCATTAACCATTCTCTTAATCTATCTTCACCCACGTTAGGTTGCAAAACTAGTAGTTCTTTACCATTTAGATGGGACTTTCCTTGCTCTAAAATTCTTCTGATTAAGGTTCCACCCATTCCGGCAATAGTAACACAATTAATTCTGTCTTCGGGATGAATAGATAGTAAACCATCAGCTAATCTAGTATCCATGTAATCAGATAAATTTTCACTCATAATTTCATGTTTAGCGTTTTCTAAAGGTCCTTTGGCAACCTCACTGGCAATACCATACTCTATTTTATTTTTCTTCAACAAATATACGGGAAGATAAGCATGATCTGACCCAATATCGGCAACCCTACTATTTTGTGGTACAAAGTCTGCCACTGTTTTTAAACGTTGTGATAATTTGTTTGCGTCCATATAAACACCTTTTCTACTTATTTAATACTTATATTATAACGGTAAAAGCAAATAAAAAACAGATGGCATAAGCCATCTGTTTTAGTTTTAATTATTCAAGAAAATCCTTTAATTGCTTACTACGTGAAGGATGACGTAATTTTCTAAGTGCCTTAGCTTCAATTTGTCTAATTCTTTCACGAGTAACACCAAATACTTTTCCGACTTCTTCAAGAGTTCTAGTACGTCCGTCATCTAGACCAAAACGTAATCTTAGAACATTTTCTTCACGGTCAGTTAAAGTATCTAATACACCTTCTAATTGTTCTTTTAGAAGTTCATAAGCAGCATGGTCTGCAGGACTAGTTGCATCTTGATCTTCAATAAAGTCACCCAAGTGAGAATCATCTTCTTCACCAATTGGTGTTTCCAATGAAACTGG
This sequence comes from Apilactobacillus bombintestini, assembly GCF_003627035.1. Lineage (GTDB taxonomy): Bacteria > Bacillota > Bacilli > Lactobacillales > Lactobacillaceae > Apilactobacillus > Apilactobacillus bombintestini. The sequence goes on along the minus strand of NZ_CP032626.1, from coordinate 639,605 downwards.
TTCTTGAGAAATCTTTAGAATGCTACGAACTTTTTGTGTAGGCATATCCATTTCAGCACCAATTTCTTCAGGAGCTGGTTCACGACCAAGATCTTGAAGTAATTGTCTTTGAATACGAATTAACTTGTTAATAGTTTCAACCATGTGAACTGGAATTCTGATAGTTCTTGCTTGGTCGGCAATTGCACGAGTAATGGCTTGTCTAATCCACCAAGTAGCGTAAGTAGAGAATTTGAATCCTTTACGGTAATCGAACTTTTCAACAGCTTTCATTAATCCCATGTTACCTTCTTGGATTAAATCAAGGAATTGCATTCCACGACCTACATAGCGTTTAGCAATGGAAACCACAAGACGTAAGTTAGCTTCAGCTAATTCTTGCTTAGCTTCTTCATCGCCCTTTTCAATTCTAAGTGCTAATTCAACTTCTTGATCAGCAGTTAATAATGGAACACGACCAATTTCCTTTAAATACATTCTAACTGGGTCGTTGATTTTAACTCCTGTAGGAGCAGCAGAAGAATTCTTTAGTTCTGATTGAGTAACTTGCTTAGCAGCTTCTAGAGCTCTTGGATCAGGTTCCCCATTTTTGTCTACAACACTAATACCGGCATCTTCAATTTTTTCTAGTAACTTGTACATTTCTTTTTTAGTTAATTTAAAAGGTACCGCAATTGTATCATTTACGTCATCATAGGTAACGTGACCGATCTTTTTTTGCTTCTTAATTAAAGCATTGGTGGATTCTTTTAATTCTTTCTTATTTAATTTCTTTGTAGCCATTAAAATGCCTCCTAAATTAAGCCTTATTACTTAATTGCTTTTTTCGTTGTAAATCAATGATGTCCATAGCCAACTTGGTTTGTCTATCAACATCACCTAACTTTTTCGCTTCATTTAGATCCGCCTTTTTTTGCTTAATTTGATCATCTAACGGAGCTTCGGTCATTATTATATTAACATAATCATCAATCTCTTCAAAAGATGAATGTTCAGAAATTTGTGTCATTTCAATATTAATTAGGAAATGTTGTAACTTCTCATCCTTAATAAAGTCTTGAAATTCAGCACTATTATACTCATCATGATCTTTCATATATCCCTGCGCTAAAGTATACAAAAGTTCATAATTATCATCTACAAATGCAAAATTATCTTTAGTCATTAAGTAATTCCACATTTCTTTAGAATCAAGAATTCGGTGAAATAAGTTTCTTTCCGCAATTTCAACTTTACTATAGGATTTAACATTATTAAATGAAGAGACATTTGTCTGTCCACTATCATGAGGTTCTTCACTTTGTTTTCTTACATCATCTCTTTGAATAAATTTATTCATTTGATTAGTAAGATCTAACTTACTTACATTAAATTGTTCAGCAAGTTGGTTAACGTAAATATCTCTTTCAAGTGGTTGTGGTAATTTAGCAATTTCTTTTAAAACATCATTTATATAAGTTAACTGATCATTTTCATTATCTAAATTACGGTTAAGTTTCAAATAACGCATCTTAAACGACAATGGTGATTCAAGCGCTGATTTCATATATTCAGCAAATTTTTCTTCACCATTTTGTTTACGATACTCATCAGGGTCAACACCTTTAGGCATTTGGATAACGCCTAACTCTAGTTTAGTATTTCCTAGCAAGGACAAAGCTCTGTTAATAGCATTTTGTCCAGGCGCATCCCCATCATAACAAACGTATAATTTCTTAGTAATTCTATTTATGGTATGAACTTGTTCTCTGGTTAAACTAGTTCCCATAGATGCAATTCCATTTTCTACACCTGATTGATATGCTGAAATAACATCCATAAAACCTTCGAATAAAATAACTGTCTTTTCTTTCCTAATAGCATTTTTTGCATCAGAGAAATTGAATAAAATTTTACGTTTATTAAATATTTCAGTTTCAGGACTGTTTAAATACTTAGCTTGACTTTCACTTTTATCTAAGACTCTTCCAGAAAAACCAACGATTGATCCAACCTCATTTTTAATAGGATACATTATTCTATTAAAAAATCTGTCTCTTAATTCTCCATCATCAGACTCTAGAAAAAGACCTGACTTACGCATTGATTGATAGTCAAAACCTTTGTTTTTCAAGAAAGTACTTAAAATTCTATTACTTGGAGCGAAACCTAACTTATAAAATTTTATAGTATCATCAGTAAGTCCACGCTTGTGCAAATAATCTAATGCATGCTGACCATAATCTGTGTTCATCAAAAAATGATTGTATAGTTCAGCTGTTTGTTCATGCATATCAATTAGCTTAGATTCCACTGGATTGACATGAGATTTGCTATTATCTGCATTGGTATATTGTGCTGGTAATTTAATTCCTTGCATATCAGCAACTTTAATTACCGCTTGTGGGAATGAAACATTCTCAAATTCCATAATAAATTTAAATACGTTTCCACCACGTCCACAACTAAAGCAATGAAAGATTTGCTTTTGCTCATTAACTGAAAATGATGGTGTATTTTCTTCATGAAATGGACATAATCCAAATAGATTATTTCCAGATTTACTTAATGATACGAACTGGTTAATTACATCCGCAATATTAGTTTTACTACGAATATCTTCAACCACGTCTTCTGGAATCATTGGCATTTCATTCACCCCTTTACCTACAAAAGTCGCACTTACTACAAAGTGCGACTCTTATACTGATAAATCTAAACAGTAGATAAGATTTTAACAGCATAGTATCGTTTTGTCTACGATATTATTTAACTATTAATTTATTCATATCAGCAAACCATTTAATCATATTAGATAATTTATTTAATTCTCTTAAATGATTATTCTTAACTGATTCATCCTTATCCATAACCATAGTATTATCAAAATATTCATTAATAACATCTTTTAGACTGAATAACTTCTTGTATTCATCACTAGCACTTAGTGAGAAGAAACCATCAGCAACTGCATTAACACTGTCGTGAAGTTTCTTTTCAGAATCATTGCCAAATAGTGATTCATCAACATTTAAGTCATTGTCATCAAAGGATTGTTTTTCAGCAATTCTCATAACACGAGTTAAAGCTTCAATTGATTCCTTAAATCCTTCGTCTTCTTTGTGATCAGAAAGCATATTAGCAACTTCACAAATGAATTCAATATTATCATTAGTTGCATTAGAAGCAGCGTCAATAATATCATGACTTACTTTATCAGATTTAAGTTGTTTTACAATTCTGTCCTTAATGAATTCTACAATATCATTTATTTCTTTGTTTTGATCTAAATCAGGAGCCACATTAGCTGCTTTTTCTTCACTAATAAAGGTTTCCATCATCTCAGTTAAACTGAAGTTTAATTTTTCATCTTCAACAATTCTTACAATACCGTTTGCTTGTCTTCTTAAAGCATAAGGATCGTTAGAACCACTTGGAATCATACCAGCAGCAAAGAAAGTTAAAATACTATCAAATTTATCTGCTAATGAAAGAACTGAACCTACTTTAGTTTGTGGTAAGTCACCGTTAGCAGAAATTGGCATGTAATGTTCACGAATGGCTGTAGCAACGGCTGGATTTTCACCTTTCAATAATGCGTATTTTTCACCCATTACACCTTGAAGTTCAGAGAATTCTCCAACCATACCAGTTACTAAATCAAATTTGTAAATTTGTGCAGCACGAAGAACATCTTTCATTTCATCATCAGTCAATCCAACATGTTGACCGATAACCTTAGCAATAACTCCTACACGTTGCATTTTTTCATACATAGTAGAAATCTTGTCATGGAAACTAACTTTCTTAAGTTTGTTTACATAGAAATCAATATCATTGGCTTGATCTTCTTGGTAGAAGAACATTGCATCTTCAAGACGAGCAGTTAGTACCTTTTCATTTCCGGCAACCACGTTTTCGATGTATTCACTATTTCCATTTCTTACTGAAATAAAGTATGGAAGAATGTCACCATCTTGGTTATTTACGTAGAAGAATCTTTGGTTATCACGCATAGAAGTAATTAATACTTCAGCAGGTAATTGTAAGTATTTTTCATCAAACTTACCAAAGAATGCAGTTGGCCATTCAACCAAGTTGTTAACTTCTTCTAGTAATCCAGGATTAATGTTAATAACCCAGTTGTTTTCGTCTTGAATTTGTTTAATTTGTTTAACAATTAAATCTTTTCTCTTTTGTGCATCTACAATTACAAATTCATTCTTTAACTTGTCTTCATATTCATCAGCTGAATCAATAGTTACATCTTTACCTAAGAAACGATGACCTCTACTAATTCTACCGGCTTTAACATCTAAGATTTGAATTGGTAGAACATCGTTATCCAATAATGCAACCATCCATCTAATAGGACGAATAAATTCAAGATGATATACGTTCCATTTCATTAAGGTTGGGAATGTCATACTTGTGATAACATCCTTCAATCCCATTAATACATCTTTAACATCTTTTCCTGCAATATGCTTTTCAACAAATACATATTCAGTACCCTTAACGTCCTTAAATGTAATGTCATCAGTAGTTAAACCTTGACCTTTAGTAAAACCAATAGCTGCTTTAGACCAATTACCTTCGTCATCTAAAGCAATCTTTTTAGAAGGTCCTTTAACTGTCTTATTAACATCAGGTTGTTTGTCAGCTAATCCAGAAATTTGAATAGTCAAACGACGAGGAGTAGAAAAAGGCTTAATGTCTTCAAAATCAATTCTTTGTTCTTTTAAATAATCTTGTGTTTTCTTAACTAATTGATTGATACTAGGAGTTACCACATGAGCTGGCATTTCTTCTAATCCAATTTCTAGCAAAAATGTATGTGCCATTATTTTTCCTCCTTATTGTCATCATCTTTTAGAAGTGATTGTCTTAATTTTTCATCTTTAATAAGTGGGAAACCAAGTTTCTTTCTTTCAGCAATAAATGCTTTAGCAATGGATCTAGCCATACGTCTAATTCTTGATAAGTATCCTGCACGTTCAGTAACTGAAACTGCACCACGAGCATCCAATAAGTTAAATGTATGACTGCACTTTAATACGTAATCATATGCTGGGTGAACTAAACCATTCTTGATTTGTTTTTTGGCTTCTTCTTCAAAATCGTCAAACATCTTAAGTAACATTTCTTGATTGCTTTCTTCAAAACTGTACTTAGAATGTTCATATTCAGGTTCTTTAAAGATGTCACCATACTTAACACCATCACTCCATTGTAAATCAAAAACATTATTTACATCTTGTACATAAGATGCTAAACGTTCCAATCCATAAGTGATTTCAGATGCTACTGGGTTCATTTCTTGACCACCGACGATTTGGAAATAAGTAAATTGAGTAACTTCCATACCATCAAGCCAGATTTCCCAACCAACACCGGCACAACCCATAGATGGGTTTTCCCAGTTGTCTTCAACGAAACGAATATCGTGTTCAATAGGATTAATACCAAGTTCTTTTAAACTATCTAGGTATAATTCTTGAATGTTTTCAGGTGAAGGCTTCATAATAACTTGGAATTGATGATGTTGGTATAAACGGTTAGGGTTTTCACCATATCTACCATCAGCAGGTCTTCTGGAAGGTTCTACATATGCAGCTTTCCATGGTTCAGGTCCAATTGCTCTAAGGAAAGTGTATGGACTCATAGTTCCGGCACCTTTTTCAGTATCGTATGCTTGCATAAGCATGCAACCCTTAGATGACCAATATTGTTGTAATTTTAAAATAATCTCTTGCATTGACAACTTATCTGTCATTTTACTTCCTCCTATTTAACGAACGAATGGCATAAAAAAAACCTATGTAAAAAGTATAGTTAAATACAGTTCACATAGGGACGATTTTTCGCGGTTCCACCCTACTTCTGATTAGCATCAGCAGCTTAATTTCTTTGGTTCAAAAAGTGCCAATCACTTAATTCGTATAGATAGCTTACACTAACCTATCTTCGCTGTGATACAGGATTAAGTGACCCTCTTTTATCATTACCATTCGTATTCATTTAATTTAATAATAGTTTACAATTTTTAAAAAGTCAATTCTATAATTTTAAATCATTCATTTGATCTAAGAAACTTTTGCTTTTCAAATGAATTCCTACAGAATCATTATATATTTTATCCAAAAGTTGTCGCAAACTTTTCTTGGTAGTATCTCCTACATTAATTTTACTTATTTTGGATAAATCAATGACCGAAAATTTTCTTAAATAATAAATAGTTTTCTGGTCTAAATGTAATCTATGTGGATCTAAATGAAAATGATTTTGGCATAATAATCCACCATATGCTTCTGAAAAATCAAAGTTCGAATTAGTTTCTCCACATATTACACATCCCCGCAATTCAGGTTGAACCCCAAATTGACTCAATAATTGAATTTCACAAATATTGGTAATAATTGCTGGATCCATTCCATTATCAATTAATTTAAGGGCATCAAACAACTTATTAAACCAAGTCAAAATGGGGACTGAATCTGGATATGCTGCATCTATTAAAGACATGATATAAGTAGCATATGCATTTAAAAAGATATCTGAGCTAATATTTTCATAATGATCAGTATCTAACGCACTGTATATATATGACAGACTGTTGCTATTTATTTTTCCAGAATAAGTTCCGTAAGTAAATGGTAGAATATCTGCCATCATCTTAAATCCGCGTTTTCTAGCACCACGAATGAAAAACATTTTCTTTCCAGATTCAGCAGTAATAAACTTCACTAACATATCATTTTCTTTATAGTCTTTTCTATATAACAAAATGCCGTGAAAATTCATATAAGTTTGTGAATTCATAGTTATTCACCAACCACTTTTAATAGTTATCTTTCTTGTTGTATCCTAATGACTTCAAAATAGAAGATTCATCACGCCAACCTGGATGAACCTTAATCCATAATTTCAAGTAGACCTTATTTCCTAATAGTGATTCAATATCTTGTCTAGCTAAGGTTCCAATTTTCTTCAACATGGAACCTTGCTTACCAATTAAGATTCCCTTTTGTCCAGGACGATCAACTAAAATATCTGCCTGAATATCAACATTACCATTTTCTTTTGTCTTCATGCTTAAGACATCAATAGCAACTGAATAAGGAATTTCTTGCTTAGTTAATTTTAAGATTTTTTCTCTAATCAATTCAGCAACAATGAATCTTTCGGGATGATCAGTAACTTCATCTTCAGGATAGTATTGTGGACCTGCAGGTAACAATTCTTTTAGGTTATCCATCAATTCATTAATGTTGTTACCTTGTAAAGCAGAGATTGGAAATACTTCTTTCCAATCCAAAGCCTTTTTATAAGTATCCATGATATCCAATAATTTGTTAGGATTAATTTCATCAATTTTATTAATGATTAAATAAACAGGTTTATCAATGTTTTTCAATCTATTAATAATGAAATTATCACCAGCTCCTCTGGTTTCAGTAGCACTTACCATAAATAGTACTGCATCCACTTCTTTAAGCGCTGAGAAGGCTGATTTTTCCATAAAATCATCTAATTTATTGTTAGGTTTATGAATCCCAGGTGTATCTAAGAAGACAATTTGTGATTCATCATCAGTGTATACACCTTGAATTTTATTTCTAGTAGTTTGTGACTTGTCACTCATAATAGCAATTTTTTGACCAATAATACGGTTTAGAAAAGTTGATTTTCCAACGTTAGGTCTCCCCACAATTGCTACAAATCCTGAATGAAAATTAGGATCGAATTCCATAATAGTTCCTCCATTTACTTAGTTAAATAAAGCTGGTAAGAAAATAATTAGCCCTACTATTACTGCAAAAATAACTGCGATTACCACACCACCAGCAGCAATATCTTTAGTTCTTTTAGCCAATTCGTTATAACGTTTTCCTACTACTAAATCAACAATTGATTCACATAACGTATTAATAACTTCAGCAATTAGCACCGCAAAAATAGCTAGCAAAATCCAAAGCCATTCCGTTACTCTTATCTTCATCCAAAAGGAAAATACAATTACCACTACTGCTACTGATAAATGAAATCGAAAGTTTCGTTCATTTTTCAATAAAGCTGCAATTCCTCTTAGTGCATGAAAAAGAGATGCTAAAAAGCTCTTATTTTTTCCAACTTGCTTGTTATCTTTTAAGCCCATATTCATCCATAATCTTTCTTTGCAATGGGAACATAACTGCTTCATCTTCAGGTTTCATATGATCGTATCCATTTAGATGTAAGAATCCGTGAACTACTAAGAATCCTAATTCTCTTTCATATGAATGATTTAAAAATTCAGCTTGTTCACCTACTTTATCGATAGAAACGAAAATGTCACCGATATTTTCAGGTATTTCAGAAGCCATTTCATCATCCATAATTAATGGAAAATCATCTTCATCATTATCTTCAATGGCAAAACTAATAACATCAGTAGCACGGTCTACACCACGATACTTCTTGTTAATTTCTCTAATTTTGTCATTGTTAACAAAAGTAACTGACATTTCTGTATTATCTTTTAATTTCAAATATTTACTAGCAAATTGTAATACATCATTTACTAGTGAAATGTGTTCTTGGTCTACACCTTTAACTGTTTTATCGTAAATTTCTAAATCCATTTTAAATACCCCTAATTATTATCTTGTTTATTTCTGTATTCTTCATAAGCGTCAATAATTCTAGCAACTACTGGATGTCTTACCACATCTTTAGAATCAAACATTACAAATCTAATTTTTTCAACATCCGCTAAAATCTTTCTTGCTTGCACTAAACCACTACTTGCATGTTTAGGTAAATCGATTTGAGAAATATCACCATTTACAATCATTTTGGATCCAAATCCTAAACGAGTTAAGAACATTTTCATTTGTGCAGTAGTAGTATTTTGCGCTTCATCCAATATTACAAACGCTGAATCTAAGGTTCGACCTCTCATGTATGCTAGAGGAGCAATTTCAATAACTCCTCTTTCCATTAATCTAGCTGTATGCTCACGACCCAAAATAGAATGTAGCGCATCATAAATTGGTCGTAAATATGGATCTACCTTTTCTTTTAAGTCACCAGGAAGAAATCCTAAGCTTTCACCAGCTTCTACCGCTGGACGGGTTAAGATTATCTTTTCAACATCACCATGTTTCAACGCTGCAATAGCCATAACCACTGCTAAATAAGTCTTTCCTGTTCCGGCTGGACCTATTCCAAATGTTATATCATTATGCTTAACAGATTGAACATATTGACGTTGTCCGAAATTCTTAACACGGACTGGTTTTCCCTTGAAATCTTTTATTAAAACTTGATTATACAATTCACCAAAATAATCTAAGGTGCCATTTTTCGCCATATTCATAGCACTAACGACATCACTACTATTTAATGTGATTCCACCTTGTATTAACCCCATTAGTTTTTGTAAAATCGAAATAACTTTATTAACATTCTCTTGGCTTCCAGTAACTTTTACATTAGTTCCAAAAGCATTAATTGAGACTTCCATACCTTCTTCAAGAATTGTAACGTATCTATTTTGTGCACCTAACAACATAGGTTCAAAATCTAAATTTTCAATAATAAATTCTTTAGTTACTTCAGTATTTTCTGTCAATATAGCGACTCCTTTTTTGTTGATAATCAAATATTAGCACAGTTTTTGACTTTAAAAAAGATATTAATATATATGTATTATAAAAAATCACTTCCATAAAAACAGAAGCGATTTTTTTATTATCCTAAGTGTGCCTTTACTGATTGGTTAACTACAGAACCATCAGCCTTGCCTTTAACCTTAGGCATAATTGCACCCATTACTTTTCCAAAATCGGACATAGCAGAAGCGTTAACTTCTTTAATAGTTTCTTCTACTAGCTTGTCGATTTCGTCCTTAGACATTTGTTTTGGAGCATATTTATTCAAAACTTTTAATTGTTCTTCTTGTTCAGCAACAAGGTCGTCTCTACCGCCTTCTTTAAATTCAGCAATAGATTCTTTACATTGTTTAACTTCGCGAGAAATAACTGTTAATTCTTCGTCGTCAGACAAATCATGTCCCAGTTGAATTTTTTCATTAGTTAAAGCAGTTTTGATAGAACGAATTACATTTAAAGCGTTCTTATCATGTGCCTTCATAGCACTTTTTAGATCTTCAGTTAAGTTATCAGAAATACTCATAACAATTTCTCCCCTGTCTGTTTCTCTAAAAAAAACGTTCCTGAAATAACAGGAACGTTTTTAATAATTAAAAGCGACGTCTTTTCTTCTTGTTGTTGCGCTTTCTTGCTGCTTCAGATTTTAACTTACGTTTAACACTTGGTTTTTCGTAGAATTCTCGCTTGCGGTATTCACGTAATGTACCGTTTCTAGAAACTGTACGTTTGAAACGACGAAGAGCATCATCAAGAGATTCGTTTTTACGAACGACTGTTTTTGACATATGAAAATTCCCTCCCTCCGAGCTCAAAATACAACAGTTATCTTTCTCAATTGAACTGTTCCCTATAATTATACAAAACAATATAACCATCGTCAATATAACTTTTAAAATTATATGATAGTTTTATGATAAAATTTATTCAGGAGAAAGGAGTGGAATATTTTTGAAAAATATCACTATTTTTGCCATATCAGATTCTAGTGGTGAAACTGCCATGCAAGTTGCTAAAACTGCAGGGGTTCAATTTGAGGATGCTAATATTTCTTATGAAAGATATCCCTTTATCACTACTGAATCTATGCTATTAGGAATTCTAAAAATTGCTAATCAAAAACAAGCTGTCATTTTTCATACTCTTGCTAATACAAATTTAAGTAAATTAGTAGAAGAATTTTGTGAAAAACAACAACTACAAAATTTCGATTGCTTACAAAGACCTATGCAAATAATTAGTAATCGTCTTGGTGCGTTACCAGAAAAAGCTACTGGATTATCACATAATTTAAACGAAGATTACTTTAAACGTATTGAAGCCATGGAATTTTCTGTAGAAAATGATGATGGAAGTAATCCTGAAAATTTGGATAAAGCAGATGTTGTTATATTAGGTATTTCTAGAACATCTAAGACACCGCTATCTCTATATTTGGCAAACAAGCAATTAAAAGTTTCCAATATTCCTATTGGACCTAGCATTCAATTACCAAAGGAAATTTGGAACATAAATCCTGAACGCATATTTGGATTAACTAGCAATGCAAACAATATAAAGAAAATTCGCCAAGCTAGGATGATTTCATATGGATTAAATGAAGAAACACCTTATTCAAATTCTGATCATATACAAAAAGAACTAGATTATGCTGATCAACTATATAAAAAAATCGGTTGTCTAGTAATCAATGTGCATAATAAATCCATTGAAGAAACTGCCACAATCATTATGGAAAGTCTTAACTTAGATACTAAGGAATAAAAAAGCCCTCTTAAGTTATTTAAAATAATTTAAGAGGGTTATTTTTATTGATTTTTAATGTCATCCATCAAATTATTGTTAAAGGATTGTTCTTTTAACATTTTAACTTCAAAGTAATGAGGTGATAATTTCTTTTTACTACCATCTAATTTAACAGCTGGAGTTTCCATAATTTTAGGAACATCTACTAATGCATCATGATGGGCAATATAATTTAAGGAGTCAAATCCAATAGTTCCTAAGCCGATAATTTCATGTCTATCTTTATGACTTCCAAAATCATTCTTAGAATCATTAAGATGCACTACTTTTAATCTATCTAAGCCAATAACATGATCAAATTCATTTAAAACTCCATCAAAATCATTTTTAACATCGTAACCTGCATCATTAGTATGACAAGTATCAAAGGTAACTGATAATTTATCATTATTCTTGACCCCATCAATAATTTGAGCCAATTCTTCAAATGTTTTTCCTACTTCAGTACCTTTTCCAGCCATAGTTTCTAAAGCAATTTGTACTTTTTGATTAGGATCAATTACTTCGTTCAATCCTTCAGCAATTTGCTTGATTGCTGCATCAGCACCAGCTCCAACGTGTGAGCCAGGATGTAAAACAATTTGTGAAGCACCAATAGCTTCTGCTCTTTGAATTTCATCATGCAAGAAATTGATACCAAATTTAAAGTTTTGTGGTTTAGAAACATTTCCTAAATTAATAATATAAGGCGCATGAACAACGGTACTTACAATACCATGTTCCTTCATATATGCTTTTCCCTCATCTGCTCTTAATTCAGAAATAGGCTTTCTTCTAGTGTTTTGTGGTGCACCTGTGTACACCATAAATGCATTTTCACCATAACTTTCAGCTTCTTTTGCAGAACCTAAAAACATGGTGGAACCATTCATACTAACATGTGAACCAATTATGAATTTATTTTCCATTGCTAATTTTCCTCATTTCATCTACAAATAATTCAGAAGAATTAGCTGATTCCCAACCACAGTACTTATCATAAAATTTATCCATTTTATCATCGTATTCATCAAATTTATGATTCTTGTTAAATTGATTGATAGCTTTATAGAAATCTTCTTCCTTTTCAACTACAGGACCAGGTAATTCACTTCTATAGTCGAAGTAGAAACCTCTTATATCACCTGCATAATGCTTTAAATCATAAGCATAGAAAAGCATTGGTCTCTTTAAGTTAGCATAATCAAACATTACTGATGAATAATCTGTGATTAATAAATCAGAAATCAAATATAAGTCACTAATATCTTCATTCACCATGATTTTAACACGATCTTCATATCCTTCGATATTAATAAGGTCTTTAACCAAGTAGTGTGGTCTAATGATTAACATAGTATCATCATCGACATTATCGAAGAATTTAGCTAAATCAAACTGAAATTCAAAATTATAAACACCTTTACGTTTATAGTCATCATCACGCCATGTAGGAGCATATGTAATGATTCTTATATCGTCTCTGCCAAAATATTTTTTCTTTAATCGACTAATATTTTCAGCATTGTTGTCAGTGTATAAAACATCGTTTCTTGGATATCCAATATCTAGAAAATGATTATTGAAATCAAATGCTCTTGCAAAAATATCTTTAGAATATTGATTAGGAGCAATTAAATAATCCCAACGATGTGCTTCATGTGTAAAATTACGTTTGTATCTTTCAGTATTAGTACCTGGCATCATTACATTTTCAATGTCTACACCTAATTTCTTTAATGGTGTTCCGTGCCAAGTTTGCATATATACAGTTCCTGAGTTTTTCTTCCACCATTTAGGTGTTCTAGAATTAAATACCCAGAAATTAGCTCTGGCCATTACCCATACCCATTTAGGCATGAATTTCTTAACCATCTTAACGTCAGGATACATTGCCTTAAAAGTTTTGTATTCAGACTTTCTTACGGTAAAGTATGCCCACTTTTTATATTCTGGATATTTTTCAACCCACTTGTTGTATATAGCAGCTGGGTTATCATTGATGTCTTTTCCTTGAAAGCTTTCAAAGACAGCTGAATTCTTTTTAACTGGTAAAAGAATCAATACTTTATTAATTGTTGAAATGACTTTTCTAATTAACTTTTTTATAAATCTATTAATTTTTTTCTTACTTATTTTCATAACGAATATTTCAATCCCTCTAATTAAATGTAATCAACGAAGCGTGATCTAAATTTGTAATGTAGATGTGAACCTACAAGTAAGAAGAATAATACTGTTAACCAGAAAATTAATGTTAGTAATGGTTTTTGCCAGAACCAATCTTCTCCTAACATAGATTCTCTAAATCCTGAAACAATGTAGAAGAACGGATTTAATTGCAAGAATCTAACGAAGAAAGCTGGAAAGGCATCAGTTTCAAAATTAAACAATACCCCTGACATGTAGAATAATACTCTCATAATAGATTGTAAGAATATTCTGTAATCTCTAATCAAGATAGTAACTGTTGAGTTAAAGATACCAAATGCTAACAACCAGCATGTCATTGCAAAGAAGTAGTATAACCATTGAATCCAATAGATGTTTGGCAATACTCCACCCTTTAAATATCCAATTACAATTGAACAAGCTAACATAGCCCAGAATGAACTTAAGTTAGTTAGAATCTTAATTGAAGGCAATACACTCACTGGGAATTTCATTTTTGATACCATTCCCACTTGAGTATAAATACTCTTAGATGCAGCAAGTGTAACACTGTTCATATAGAACCATGGAGTAATACCAATAACCATCCATGTTAAATAATCAATGCTTCCAGAAGTACCCTTCTTTAATCCAACACCGAAAACTAACCAATAAATTAAGATTTGAATAATGGGATATAGATAAGCCCAGACAATTCCTAAGTAGTGACTTTGGTAATCAGATTTGTCTTGGTACTTAGATACCCTAAACATAATAGGCAAATTTTGAATTTGTTCTTTTATTAATGTAATGACTTCCTTCAAGCCAATCACACTTCCTTTACTTTAAAGTTTTAATATAGCGATCAATTACTCGACTAGTAGCAAATCCATCATTATATTTGTTCCAATGATGGTTGAAATTGGAAAAATCAACTGCCTCATCTTTTTTAATCGCTGTTTGTAAGTCTTCTAAACTAGTAATTGGTTTGGTTGGTAACCAATTTAATAAATCATTTTGAATACCAGGATTTTGTTTGTATTCATCTAAATCAAACATAAAAAACAATAGTGAATGTGCATTTGGTAATAATGAATAATCAAAAGCAACAGATGAATAGTCTGTAATTAAAGTATCAGTGACCACTAACAAATCGGTTGTTGATAATTGATTACAGAAAATAACGTTATCACTAGTTGATTCTTTTTGTAGCTTGGCTTCCAAATCTCTTAATAATGGATGAAGTTTAATCACAACTATCGCATTCTTATCAACCGTTAGAGATTCAATTAGTCCCTTAGGTGGAACAAATGATTTCCCATCATCACGATAAGTAGGTGCATATAAAATCACTCTCTTATTTTTCAACTGAGGGGCAAAATTATAAACTCTTCTTTTAGCGATTTTAATCCATTTCTCTTTAAATAATCTGTCTGATCTTGGATAACCAATCATTTTCATTCTATCAAATGGTACATGATAACTATTTTTAAATACATTTCCCATGGTTTCAGAAGCAACTACATATTCATCAAAGCTGTCATAAACTTTTTGGAAGCGTTTCTTATCAAATACACTTCTTTTATCTGTAGATGCATCTTGCCATCCAAATTTCTTAATAGCACCATTAGCATGCCACAATTGAACAATTTTTAATTCTTTTGGATGAAAAATTCCACCTAGGAAAGGAAAATAATTATCACAAAAAACTATATTGCTAGCCATTATTTTAGGAATTAAATCAAACACTAGCTTTAGTCCATTTTTAAATGGAACTGTTTTTATTCCATAAGCTGCTAAATCAGTTGCAGCAGCCTCATTTGCTGGCTCGTAATATACATAAAGGTTCTTATTTTTGGGCATTTGCCTTGCCATGGACTTAATCAATCCGAGGTTGTTATCAAAACTCATTATATAAATTACATTTGATTTTTTTCTAAAATAAAAAAGCAATGAAACTAGCTTTATTAAAAAAACATAAATAACTTTCAAAACAGTCCCCACCATTATCGTTATAATAACTATCACACAATTTTGTATTATATCACATTTGATACGTAAAAATTACCGTAAAAAGCTACTCTACTTTATGTTCATAGAAATGACCAACTATTGTAGCTGCTTCAGTAACACTGGCAAATGCGTGTTCATCAGACTCATCTAAAGCTTCTTCTAATTCAGATAATTCATATCTAGAAATTGTTGTAAATAAGATAGTCTTTTGTTGATGGTTATAAGCACCTTCAGCATTATGAATAATTGTAATACCTCTAGGCATATGATTTTGAACACTATCAATAACCGTTTTTGGATGGTCAGTAACTATTAAAACTTGCATACGTTGTTGTCTTGTATATGCAAAATCAATGGCTTTTGCATTAACTACAATACCAATTGCTGAATAGAAAGCATATGGCCAACCATATGTAAATCCAGCCGCCGTGATAATAAATATATTAAAACATATATTTATAGTACCAATGCTTCTTCCAGTTTTCCGTCTAATAACTAATCCAAGAATATCTAATCCACCAGTAGATATTTCATTTTTTAAACTCATTCCTGTTCCAAAACCATTTACAACCCCACCAAAAATTGCACATATCATTGGATCATGAGTTAAATACACTGGGTGTAAGGACTTAATCATGAAACTAGCAAGGAATACAGTCAAAATTGTAAAACAAGTAAATTGATGACCTATTTGTTTCCATGCTAAAAGAAAGAACGGTATATTTAGAGCAAATAATCCAATTGATGGTGAAATAGTAAATGGTAAGTAACGACTGGTTAAAGTATTAATTAATTGAGACAAACCGGTAAAACCTGATGAATAAATTTTACCTGGTGTCCAAAAGAAATTCATAGCTATAGAAACCATAATCCCGTACATAAAGGCAGTAGATGCTTTCGCAAGATACTGATGTCTCTTTAACATTCGTTGAACATCATCCATAATTTCATTACCCCTCGTTTAAATATGAAAATAGTATAACATAAATATTAGTGAAAAAAAGGACTTCCCTACTTAGGAAAGTCCTTTCGTTCTTTATTCTTCTGAATCGTCTTCGCTTTCTAATCCTAGATCATCTAACTGTTTCTTAGATACTGGAGCAGGAGCATTAGTCATTGGTTCAGTAGCCTTGGAGTTCTTAGGGAATGCGATAACATCTCTAATGTTTTCAGTTTGTGCTAATAATCTAGCAAAACGATCTAATCCAATAGCTAGACCACCATGAGGTGGGAATCCGTAGTCTAATGCGTGTAAGAAGTATCCGAAACGCTTGTATGCTCTTTCTTCAGAGAATCCTAGGGCTTTAAGCATCTTCATTTGTAAGTCTTTCTTGTGGATACGGATAGAACCTCCACCTAATTCAAGACCATTCAAGATAATGTCATAACTTTGAGCATGTGCTTTATGAGGGTCTTCACCTTCATTTAAGTAATGTTCATCACCTTCGTTAGGCATAGTGAATGGATGGTGAGCAGGAACCCATCTTTCAATTCCTTCATCGTATTCGAATAATGGCCAGTCAACAACCCATAAGAAGTCAAATACGTCTTTTGGAATCATGTTTAAGTGTTCAGCAATATCACATCTTAAGTAACCTAATGTATCTGCAACAACCTTTTCACGATCAGCAACAAATAATAGTAAGTCACCTGGCTTAGCTTCAGTCTTTTCTAACATCTTGTCAACAACAGTTTGGTCATCAAAGAACTTAGCAATAGGACCAGTTAAGCCTTCATCAGTAACCTTCATCCATGCTAAACCTTTAGCACCAAATCTCTTAACGTATTCTGTGTACTTATCAATGTCTTTTCTTGAGTACTTTTCAGCACCATCTGGAACTGCAATAGCTTTAACCTTGCCACCATTTTGAACAGTACCTGAGAATACTTTGAAGTTTACATCCTTAACGATATCTGATAAATCTTTCAATTCCATACCAAAACGTACATCAGGTTGATCAGTACCGAAGCGGTCCATAGATTCTTGCCAAGTAATACGTTTGAATGGAGTCTTAACATCAATATTTAAGGTATCCTTCATTACTTTCTTGATTAAGCCTTCAGTAATATCTTGGATTTCTTCTGGCTTCAAGAATGAAGTTTCCATATCGATTTGAGTAAATTCTGGTTGACGGTCACCACGTAAGTCTTCGTCTCTAAAACAACGAGCAATTTGGTAGTAACGGTCAAATCCAGCACCCATCAATAATTGTTTAAATAATTGAGGTGATTGAGGTAGTGCATAGAATGAGCCATGGTATAAACGAGATGGAACTAAGTAATCACGAGCACCTTCAGGAGTAGATACAGTAAGATTTGGAGTTTCAACATCAATAAATCCATTGTCGTCAAAGTATGAATGTACTGATCTCATAATCTTACTTCTTAAGATAATACCCTTTTGTACTTCAGGTCTTCTTAAATCAAGGTAACGATACTTTAACTTAGTTTCTTCTGAAGCAGTAATGTCATTCTTAATATCGAATGGAGGAGTTACTGATTTGTTTAGAATTTTAACTTCAGAAACGTCGACTTCGATTTTACCAGTCTTCATATCTGGGTTTACTTCTTTTTCACTTCTAGCAACAACAGTACCCTTTACTTCAATTACGTATTCATTTCTAATATCGTCAGCAACTTTTAGTGCTTCTGCACTGTTCTTGTCACTAAATACTAATTGAACGATACCTTCACGATCTCTTAAATCAATGAAAATTAATTTTCCTAAATCACGACGCTTTGCTACCCAGCCATCTAAGCAAACTTCTTTGTTTAAGTAGCTTTCATCTACTAAACCACAATATGTTGTTCGATTCATAATAAATCTCCTTTTATATTAAAAACTTTTATTTACTAAATCCTTAAAATCATTTTTAACATCATCGATGTCCACACTGATTTCATTTCCATCAGCCATGTTCTTCATATGAATAGAATGATTTTCTAATTCTTTATCACCGATTGTTAAGGTGAATTTAGCATTTAACTTATTAGCGCTCTTAAATTGAGCTTTTGGTTTTCTGTCTAGATAATCTTTATCTGCAGTAAATCCTTGAGCTCTTAAAGCTTGTACCACTTTTAGTGCTTCCAAGCTTGCATCATCACTAATTCCAACTACATATGCATCAAGAGCATTTTCTGCAGGGAATTCAATCTTTTCGGCATTCATTAGAAGTAATAACCTTTCTACTCCCAATCCAAAACCAACACCAGAAACTTCAGGTCCACCTAATTCATTAACTAGTCCATCATAACGACCACCAGCACAAACTGTAGTGTATCCTTCACCCAAGGCCTTTGAGTTAGTCATAATTTCAAAGATTGTGTGGTTGTAGTAATCCAATCCTCTAACCATAGTGTAATCAACTGAGTATTTGATGCCTAAATCATCTAATAAGCCGGTTACTTTGTCAAAATGCTTTTGAGCATCGTCTGTTAAGTAATCCAAGATAGATGGTGCACCATCAACAATAAGTTGATCATCTGGATCTTTACTATCTAATACACGAAGTGGGTTCTTGTGTAATCTTTCTTTAGAATCATCACTTAATTCATCAAAGTGAGGTTCTAGATAGTCAATTAAAGCTTTACGATATGCAGCTCTTGTTTCCTTATCACCTAAAGTGTTAATAGCAATTCTTAAATCATTAATGCCTAACTTTTTAAGTAAGTTAACTGCCATAGCGATAACTTCTACATCTAGTTCAGGGGATTCACTACCAAAGGCTTCTACACCAATTTGGTGGAATTCTCTTAAACGACCTGATTGAGGTCTTTCATATCTGAACATAGGTCCCATGTAGTAAAGTTTTACTGGTTTTTGAGTATCTGGACCATATAATTTGTTTTCAACAAAGGCTCTTACTACACCTGCAGTACCTTCTGGTCTAAGTGTAATATGTCTATCACCTTTATCATGAAAATCATACATTTCTTTAGTTACAATATCTGAAGTTTCCCCAGAAGTTCTAGAGAAAACATCAAAATTTTCAAACATTGGTGTTCTTATTTCTTGGTAACGATAGTTAGCAAATAAATCTCTTGCGGTCTTTTCAATGTATTGCCATTGTTCAGAATCGCCAGGTAAAATATCTGCTGTACCCTTTGGACGTTGATATCGCATGATAATTCCTCCATTTTAATAAGATATAATTGAATAAAAAAAGCCCTTATCTAAACAAATAATAGTTTAGACAAGGGCGCAAAAAGCACGGTACCACCTTTTTTTTACTCATATGTAACGTATATACAACGGGTAATTAAAAATTACCAGCCTCAAAAGTGTCTTTTCCGAAATATTCTCGTCGCTATTTCAGCAAACTAGCGCTCTCTTTATCGGGAAACATCCGTACTTTTCTTTTTTCATCAGCAATTATTCTATTTAAATTTAGATTAATGTAATTTGGCTAAAAAGTCAAGAAAACTTATATTTTACTAACAAATTATTAACTTGTACAATGACATTGAGGTGATAAATATGATGAAGAACTTAACTAAAGATTGGCTAAAACAATTACCTATTTCTAATATCGAAAATATCCGCCCCGTTTCTGGTGGAGATATTAATGATTCATATGAAGTAATCGCAAATGGTCAACAATACTTTATGAAAGTCCAACCTCAAAAAGGAAAAGAATTTTTTGCACATGAAGTACAAGGTCTTAAAATGCTAGGTGAACATTGCCGTGTTCCTGAAATCGTTGATTATGGTGAAATTGACGGCGATGGCTATCTAATTCAAAAATGGCTAAACTTATCTCCATTTGGTGACCAAAGCCAAATTGGAACCATGCTAGCAAAAGTTCATGAATGCCATAATGATAAATTTGGTTTGGATAACGATTTTAAAATGGGCAGAATCCCTAAAAACAACACTTGGCAAGATTCATGGACCACTTTCTTTACCAAGCAAAGATTAGATCCATTGGTACAAATGGCTATAGATAAAGGTGGTTTCACCACAGATGACATCAATAAATATAATAATTTAAAACAACAATTTTATGTTGATATGAAAAATCATAAACCAGAACCATCCCTTCTTCATGGTGATTTCTGGTCTGGAAACTTTACCTTCACCAATGACGGTAAAGGTATGTTAATTGACCCTGACGTTTACTTTGGTGACAGAGAATTTGATATTGGTGTTTCCACAGTCTTTGGTGGATTCGATGATAACTTCTACAGTGCTTATAATAAAGAATATCCTTTAGATGAAGGTTGGCAAAATAGAATTAAATACTACCAATTTTTCTATTTATTAATGCATTACGTACTATTTGGCGGAATGTTCAAAATGTCTGTAGATCGTATTTTAAATCAATTTTAATCATTTCTATGAATAAAATCATAGTAGTTATTAATAGTTAATTCAGGATCACCTGTAGAATTAATCATGCTATCTGGATCGAATAAACAAGATTTAATGCCTGCATTATGGCCGGCATCTACATCTAATCGACGGTCTCCTAGCATTATACATTTTTCAGGTGAAATATTATTATTTTTAATTAAATAAGAAATTGATGTAGGATCAGGCTTTCTTGGAAAGTCCTGGTCCTTTGTTATTTTATCAGTAAAGTACTTGGAAAAATCATATTTATCTAATAAAGATAATGCTGATTGTCCGCGGTGTGTTAGTAAGAAATTACGTCCCCCATTATTTATATTTTGTTGTAGAGCCTTATCTACATTTAAGAATGGAGTTGCTTGTAAAATTCCATCATTTTCATAACTGTTATAAATTTCTTGTAATTTGTCCTTATCAATATTAAAGTGAGCAGCATATTTTTGAAGACAAGTTCCCAATGAATGGCGACGCATTACTAGATTAATATCATAATCATCAATTTCTATGTCATCAATTCCCATATCCACTAGTGCATTAACAAATGCTTCTGTCATTATAGGATAAGTATCCATAATAGTTCCGTCAAAATCCCAAATAATATCCATTTTCTTTCCTCCAATTAAAAAAGAGCTTTAACAGCTCTTTATTTGTTTTCTGTATCAAAAATAATAGTGAAAGGTCCATCGTTCTGCAATGAAACTTGCATGTCTGCCCCGAATTCACCTGTTTCAACATGATTACCAGCATTAATTAATTCTTGATTAAATACATCATACATTTTACTTGCATAATCTGGTTTTCCTGCGTTAACAAATGAAGGACGATTACCCTTTTTAGTACTTGCATACAACGTAAATTGAGATACTGATAAAATATCTCCATCTACATCTTTTAGGCTTAAGTTAGTTTTCCCATTTTCATCAGCAAAAATTCTTAAGTTGGTAATCTTTCTCACTAGATAATCTATATCATCTTTAGTATCTGAATCCTTTACTCCAACCAATAAAAGATATCCTTGGTTAATACTTCCAATAATATCATCATCTACAGATACGCTGGCCTTTTTTACTCTTTGTAAAACTACCCGCACTATCTAACACTCCTTACATAAATGGTCTTTTTACAACATATACATCAGGTATATTCTTCATATGATCAATAATCATTTCAAGTTGTTGAACATTCTTAATTCCAAGTTTCAAAGAAATGGTAGCTGTTTTTTCATGATCTACCTTTCCTTCTACTGAATTAATTTGACGACACATTGCACTGACTTTTTTAATAACATCATTTAATAAATTGTTGCGGTTGTATCCTTGTACTTCAACATTAGCATTAAACAAAGTATGATCATCATCTGCAATGTTCCATCTAACGCTAACTAGACGTTCATGGTCTTTTAGTATATTTGGACAATCAGCTCTATGAACAGAAACTCCACGTCCTTTAGTAATATATCCGACCACCTTGTCACCAGGTACTGGAGAACAGCAATGACTTAATCTAACTAAAAGATTATCTACACCCTCAATAACAATTCCATCAGAGGATTTCTTTCTTTTATTAGATTTATTAACTTCATCGACATTTTTCTCAATTGTTTGATGATTTTCCAAAATGTCTTTTTGCTGTTGTTCCATACGCTTCTTTTCAGCTTTATCTCTGATATCTGCAGTCAATAAATTAATAATTCCTGTAGGTTGTTTATTTCCAAAACCGAGTTCGGCGTATATGTCATCTTCATGATTATGATATGTTTTCTTCAATACTCTATCCATATTTTCTTTGGTTAGAATATCATTTACTTCATATCCAGATTCTTTAATAGCTTTAGTTAAAATTTCTTTACCAGCAGCTACATTTTTTTCTCTATCTCTAGCTTTAAAATATTGTCTAATTTTATGTTTAGCTCGACTAGTAGATACTAGCTTAACCCAATCTTGACTTGGACCAGCAGAACTACTAGAAGTCATAATTTCAACAATGTCACCAGTTTCAATTTGATAATCCAATGGTTCAATTTTTCCATTAACTCTAGATCCAACTGTATGATTACCTATATCAGTATGAATCAAATAAGCCATGTCTAGAGGACCGGCACCTTTTGGAAGTTCTAGTACATCCCCTTGTGGAGTAAATGCATAAACGTGATCACCAAATAAATCACCTTTTACACCTTCCATAAAGTCAGAAGCACTATCTGCATCTTCTTGCATTTCAATAATGCGCTTAAACCAATTTAAACGATTGTTATCTGATGATTGCTTAACCTCATCAGTAACTCCTTCTTTGTATGCCCAGTGAGCAGCAACCCCATATTCTGCAACCTTGTGCATTTTCTTAGTACGAATTTGTACTTCTAGAGGTCTACCACCAGGTCCAATAACTGTAGTATGCAATGATTGATACATATTGGCTTTAGGCATTGCAATATAGTCCTTAAATCTTCCTGGCATAGGTGACCACTTAGTGTGTATAGCACCCAACACTGCGTAACAATCTTTTATAGAATCTACAATGCATCTAACTGCAAGTAAATCATAAATTTGTTTAAATTGCTTCTTTTTAATTACCATTTTTCTATAAATGGAATATAAGTGTTTTGGTCTACCATATACTTCGACATTCTTTAAACCCATTTGCTTAACTTGTCTTTGAACTTCTTTAACAGCCTCAGCAATGTATGCAACTCTTTCATTACGCTTAGAATTCATAAGATTTACTATTCGGTAGTATTGTTGAGGATTTAAATATCTTAGTGATATATCTTCCAATTCCCACTTAATAGTACCAATACCTAATCTATCAGCTAATGGTGCATAAATCTCCAAAGTTTCTCTAGAAATTCTACGTTGCTTTTCAGGCTTTAAATGTTTCAATGTTCTCATGTTATGCAATCTATCAGCTAATTTAACAATCATAACTCTGATATCTTTACACATTGCTAGCAACAATTTACGATGATTTTCAGCCAATTGTTCTTGGTTAGACTTATACTTAATTTTTCCTAATTTAGTTACACCATCGACTATTAGACTAATATCATCACCAAATAGTTCTTTTATATCTGATAGTTCGGCTCCAGTGTCTTCTACCACATCATGTAAAAGGCCTGCACTAATAGTTTCTGGATCCATTCTTAAAGTAGACAAAATACTTGCTACTTGAATTGGATGAACTATATAGGGTTCACCAGATTGTCTAAATTGATTTTTATGACAAATCGATGCAAATTCATATGCTTTTTTTACTATTTGAACATGTTCTTTATTCATGTAACTTGATATTTCTTTAAATAAGTCATCTGCAGACCAAACTTTATGCTTAGACACTTCTCTAACCTTCTTCCGGTATGATTTAAATTATTCTTAGTTTAGAGATTTTAATTCCATATTAGCAGATACTACAGATAAAAAGTAAAAAGGTGCAGTTTCTGTTCTTAAAATTCTAGGACCTAATCCACAAGTTGTATATCCCATTGTCTTTAATTGTTCAATTTCTTTAGGTGAAATGCCACCTTCTGGGCCAAACAACATAGCTATACTTTCACCAGCATGAGTGTTATCTAATGTCTTCATCAAATCAGATTTTTCACCCTGTTTAGCTGATTCTTCATATGCTATTAATTTATGATCAAATTCATAATTATCTAATTCCTTGATAGATGAAATATATTCAACTTCAGGTATCTTATTTCTATGTGATTGTTCAGCAGCACTATGAGCAATCTTTTTAAAACGACTAATCTTTTTATTAGCCTTCTTATCCCATTTAGCAATTGCCCAATCTGTAGGCGTAAATATAATACGACTGACTCCAAGTTCAGTAGACTTTTGTACAATCAATTCTGCTTTTTCTTTTTTAGGAAGACCACAAATAATCGTAACATCAGCTGGTAATTCCACATTTTTATCTTTTTCTTCTATTACCTTTGCAATTTTGTTTTCACTATCGATTACTTTAGCAATAAATAAATGATGGTTTTCATCAACAATTTCAAATTTGCTATCTTCTTTAGAACGCAAAACAGCTATAAAATGATGAGCAATATCAGAAGTTAATTCAAATTCTTGATTATTTTTTAGTGCTTTATCAATAAAATAATGTTGCAATTATTCATCCTCCTTTCTACGATGTGCAATAATTCCACACCAATCACCTAACGTTCTTACTTGATCAATTACAAAATCATTTTTCTCTAAGGTTTCGTTAGTTATATTCAATTTATCTTTAATAATTCCAGAAATTATAATCTTTCCACCATCAACTAAATTATTAACTGATTGAGGAATCAAAGGTAATACTGCTTCAGGTAGCATATTTGCAAAAATCATATCTACTTTTTTATCAATACCATCTAATAGACTATTTTTGCCCACTTTTATTTCATCTGCAAAGCCATTCAATGCGACATTATGTTTTGCTGATTCTACTGCATCATCATCATAATCATACGCTTCGATTTCACCTGCTCCTAATCGTTTAGCAGCTATACTTAATATACCTGAACCAGTCCCAATATCTAGAATTGATTCACCTTCTCTTATAACATCTTCAATAGCTTGTAAGCATAGTACTGTAGTTGGATGGACACCTGTACCAAAAGCTTTTTTAGGGTCTAATTTTAAGACTATTTCGTTTTCATTAACCTTTTTATAATCTTCCCATACTGGAGAAATGGTTAAGAATTTAGTAATTCTTGTGGCATGGTAGTATTTTTCCCATTCTGTACTCCATTTTTCATCATTCAAACCTTTAGTTACTACCTTTCCTTTGCCAGGGTTTAAACCAAAGTCTTTTAATTCATCTACTCTTTTTTGAATATCTGGAATTTTAGAATTAATATCAAAATTTTCTGGGAAATATGAGTTAATACTTAGTGTTCCATCATCTAAAGTGTCTAATTCTACACCCAGTGATCCAAAATCCATCAAAATATTAATAACTGCATCTTGTGATTCTTCATTTGTTAAAACTGATAATTCTGTCCATTCCATCTTTTAATACCTCATTTTATATTTTTACAAAAAAAGTGCATCCAAAAGGACACACCCAGTAGGCCTAACTATTTAGACTTTTTTTGTTGCCTTAATTGCTCTAACTTTTCTTCGTGTTCGTGCAAGTGACTTTCTAAGTATAGCAACAATGAATTTTCATCCTTAAATATTCTAGGATGTTTTTGTTTGTGAAGTCTTAAATCAATTTCATTTATTTTTTGTCTTCCAGTCCATTTATGACCGTATCTAATAATTAACCGGTTGTCTAAGCGTTTTTTTCCAAATCTAAATACGTAAACATTATCGGGAGCTAAAAGTGGTCTAATATATGTTTTCTTATAATAGTAACCATTATCCCTTAAAAATCTTTTAGTTCTATCTAACATTGATTCAACACCTCCGATTCTTTTAAATATCTCATTATACCTTACTCTGTCCATAAAATCATTCTACTTAAATTTTATATTAAGTTGGGCAAATTGTCCACTAGTTAAATGCATTAAAAAAAGCATCTTACCTCTGTTTTTTTCCTACAGAAACAAGATGCTTTTCTTTGATTTATTATTTTACTGAACCAACGTCAATAGCTTGATGTTTCAATGATTTAAAGATATGTCTATCAGCTAGTCCAGTAATTCCACCTTGGAATAAGAAAGCGAAGATTGTTCCAATTCCGAAGTTGTTAAATTCATGAGTAATAATAATAGCAATAATTGCCATAATAGTTGGTGGAATGTATGAGAACCACATTGCTGTTGCGGCATTACCTTTACAGTACTTAAATCTAAGAATTTGCATCAAATCATCAGCAGGATGTAGTGCAATATTTACACGTTGGTAAATAGAAATTGCGATGGCAATAAATGATACACCTACGAAGTTTAATAGGACATATAATACTACCATTACTGTTCCTTTTGCATCTGGTAACCAGTTAGTAACAATTCCATTAAAGTAGTTGATCAATAATGAGAAAGGTCCTAAGAAAGCTGCGTTACCGATAACTCTAGACCAGCTCCATTTTCCAACTAAAATAGAGTTTAAAACGGTGATAAGCATTCCTAGTCCGAAGAAGGCCCAGAATAATACCCATTTTCCATCGCCTAATACGGCATATCCAAGGTTATTTTCAGCAGCAGTCCAGTAAGCTGATCCTAGGAATGCAGGATGAATTTTAGCACTTGTTACTAAAGTTAATACATTACCTAGGGAGTTAATGATTAGAGAGATTACAAAATAAATAATCGCACTAGTCCATGAGATAGTTCTTTTGGTCTTTTTTACATTTGCACCATTTTGCATGATAAAGATACTCCTTACCTAATTATTTTTGTTATTTTTAATTGTGAAAAATTTATCTATCACAAACACATGAAGCGGATTAAAAAAGTTAACTTAATAAAAAATATACTCTTTTAATCACATAAATATTAACACTAAACCTTATAAAATCAAGCATAAAATAAAGAATTTATATACTTTCATAAGATACGTTTTTTAATATTTCGTTTGTGAACTTTATAACAAAATAAATTATAAACCATTTACCAAATAAAATAAACCCTTTTTAGTAAAAAAATGTAAGCGATTTTATTTTGGTTAAAAAAAGAGCTGGTTATAAAATAACCAGCTTCTTTTTCTATCTTAAATCATTAATTCTTACCCAATAATGATCATTATTCAATTGAATTAAGGCAAATTGCATTCCAATTCTTTCTTCAAATTCAGGATCAGCTAATTGCATTACCTTTTCTACCTTAACTACTTGATTATCTCCATCAAAGTTAAAGGCGAAGTTTCTATCTGAACTGTCTGCAAAATCTTTATCTTCATTCCACAAAGCAGCCCCATCAGCAATTGTCATCTCTTCAGATAAACCTAGTTTTTCTAAGTCATCACTGTAAGACATTTCTAAACTATGTGAACTAAACAATTTCTTAACTGTTCTAGCTGATGATTTTCCATCCATCCAGCCAGCGTACTTATCAATAAATTTACGATAATTATCGTTTGGTTTCCAATCGTCTTCAAATGCCTTATCTAATTCCTTTATAACGTCATCTGTGGTTTTTACTAGTGGACCTGGTGCTTCTTTAACAAAGTCAAAGTAGAATCCTCTAATTTCATTTGCATATGCATCCAAATCGTAAGTAAAGAAGATAATTGGTCTTTGTAATGTTGCATAATCAAACATAACTGAAGAATAATCAGTAATCAATACATCACTAATTAAATATAATTCAGCGATGTCTTCATATTGACTAACATCCATAGCCATATCTGAATAAGCACTTAAGTCTAATTGATTAGAAATCATGTAGTGAGTTCTAACTAATACAATTACATTGTCATAATGTTGTTTTATCTTTTCTAAATCTAAATGTAACTGTGCTGTATATTCACTAGTCTTAATATATTCATTATCACGCCAAGTTGGTGCATACAAAACAACTTTCTTATTACTATCAATACCTAAATTGTTTTTAATTCTCTTTACATCATCTTCAGTATGATTAATTAATATATCATTTCTTGGATATCCATCAAATTGCAATTGATTTGCATTCATTCTGAATGCTCTATGCATTATCTTTGCAGAATACATGTTAGGAGTAATTAAACAATCCCAACGTTTGTTATCGCGGAATACATCCTTATGATACATAGTTGCATTAACACCAGGCATTGTAACTTTCATAACATCGGCAGCCAATGTCTTTAATGGTGTTCCATGCCATGTTTGTAGCATTCGAACATTTCTACCAGGCTTCCATCTGAATGGTCTTCTACAGTTAGTAATCCAGTACTTAGCTCTGGCTTGTTTCCAAATTCCTAGATAGCTAAAACGAATAACATAAGGAATATTATTTTCATCAAAGTATTCTTTATAATCTTTATTTACGTTCCAGCATAATTTATAACCTGGATAATGCTTTTTAATGTATTCATATATAGCTTTAGGATTATCTGAATATTGTCTACCAAAGAAACTTTCAAACATAATTAGATTATCTTTCTTTGGTAATACTTCAGACAACCAGTTTAAAATCATTGCTTGTAGGAAGTTGGTATTTAGAATATGACCAATCTTCTTAAACAATAATTTATTATCAGGTTCTTGATCTAATTCATCTACATCAGTGTTTAGGACTGTTTCTACAACTTGTGCAGTAGCATCCCCTTTACGACCATATTGAGCAAACTCATCAGCAAATTGGTTTAATTTATCTGAATAGTTATCGTAAACAGCATCCAAATGTCTGATTCTATCTATCAAATCATCTTCATTTTTAACAATAGGTCCTGGCATTTGCTTGTCATAATCAAGGTAAACACCACGATTATCCTCATCTAAATACCAATCCTTATCGTAAGCATAGAAAATCATTGGACGTTTCAAGTGGGCATAATCAAACATCACTGAAGAATAATCAGTAACCATTGCATCACTAATTAGATACAAATCATTAATGTTGTTATAGTCACTTACATCAAACACAAATCCAGGATTACTGTAAAAACTATTAGAATGAGCTACAAAGTAATGAAGACGAACTAACAAGACATAACTATCAGAAAGTTTATCTTGCATCTTATCTAGATTTAATTTAAAGTCAAATCCTTCTTCTTCACGATAAGTAGGAGCGTACAAAATAACTCGTTTGTTTAATGGGATGCCCAACTTTTCCTTAACAGAATTAATGTACGCACTATTATCATTAGTGTATAATTCATCATTTCTAGGGAAACCAGACTTAATTATTTGTTGCTCATAATTAAATGCTTGAGATGCTGTCTTTTCCATATAATCTGAAGGAACTACCATGTAATCCCAACGACGATTACGTTTAGCAAAACGATTTTGAATTTTCTTAGTTGCTAATCTGAAGTGAGGTTCATCATAACCCATGTGCTTTAAGAAAGTACCATGTAAAGTTTCTACTTCAATTTGACCGCTTCTTTTAGCATAACGGTTTGGCATATTAGTATTTTGTACAATATATCTAGATACTGCTAAATAATACCAGTACATAAAACTATTAACTTTAACCTTTTTAGCGTCCCCTTCAATAGGAGTTTGAATGTTGTTAAAGAACCAAACTGGTTTAACTTCCGGATGATTTTCAACTAAATATTCATACATAAGTCTTTCGTTACTGTCATACTTACTGGACCAATATGAATCAAAAATCATAATATTTCTTAAAGGCAAGAAACGCATAATAGGATATAAAACAGAGTATGAGAATGATCTCAATCCCTTAGTAGAATCAATCCAGCTACTAAATGGTTGTTTTATATTCAAAACAATATTATGTGACTTATCTTTATTAAATTTATAATAAATTTTTTGTTTATTAGTTACTGGTAATTTAACTTCACTAGTTAAACAATTCTTAGTGTACTTAATACGGTAAACATTAATATGATCTACAACGTATAAATATACTTTAAATTCATAATTACCTTTTAATACATTAAGTTGTTCTTTATTTTCATCAGTTAATGGTAACTTAAATGAAAGAACATCATTATCTAAGCTTAAATTATTAGCATCTGAATCTAAAACTAAGCGATTCTTTTTATCTTCGCTAATCATTTCAACCCTACTGTTCTTCATTAACACATCTGCGTCATTAACAAAATTATGCATGTCAGCTTCAAAATGAAGAACATTGTCACCTGTTACAGTGATGCTCTTAGCAGTAAGTGGAGTTCTTTCATATAACATAACCATTCTAGTATCACCATAGTACATGGATAATGAACAGTTATTAGGAAGATTTACTTGTTGATTTAATTTTTCAGATGAGAAATTGTATTTAATATGAGCATTAGTTAAATTGTCACGTAAAATCAATGATGCTTTTTTATTTAAAAACAATTCATGTATTTTACTTATTTCAAATTTGAAACCATTATCCGCATTTTCTTCAGAATAAATGGCATTATCATCAGCATCTACTAATACAGCATTTAAATTAGATATATCAGCATTTTTAACTTCAAAGTAAACACTGTCTTTTACTACTCGTGGTGATTCAACTACGGGAGTTTCTACCACTTGTGAATCTAATTTGATGACATTAAATACTAATTGATCAATACCATTAAATTTAGTGATTACTTTATATCCATTATTTTCATAAGGTATAAATTTCTTGTTTGAGGCTTTCTTACCTGGTAATGCAGCAAAATCTTCAACCCAATATTGATTATCCATTTTGTCGATTATTTTAATTTTCCAGGTACCAGCACCTAATTTTCTAATGGCTTTATTTATATCAAAAGATAAATTGTAACTAGCATCCTTATACATGGCTTTAGGCTTCATGATTTTTCTTAAAAGATGAGTTCCACGTCTTTCAATGTTAGCTGGTATAACTTTATCGTTCTTTACATTTATTATGCTTGCTTTTAGAACTTCATTAACATTGCCATCTTTAAACCAACGTTTGAATAATGGCATTTCATGCATCTTAAAAGCTCCACGCATTTCAAATTGACCATCAGTAATAGATGTTACATTAACATTTCTTATTATTTGATCAATAGGAGAATTATTTTGATCTAAAGTTAAAAACTTCTTTAGGCCAAAATCGTCTTCTAGCTCTGGAGTTATGAAGCTGTACTTATGACCACGCCAACTTGATTTAAAAATACCAATAGTTTTTCTATAAGTGAATTGATTAATTAAATCATAGTTGGATTTTTTAATGCCATAATACATGGTTTGTTGTTTCAAGGATAGTTTATTAAATAGTTCTGAATCCCATAAATTCCAATCACGAAGGAATTTGTAAACCAATCTTTGAACGGAGTAAATATATTCTTCTTCGTTGTCTCCTAAATTCTCAATAAACAAATTAATATCTAGTCGAATGGCTTTGAACTTAAAGTCTTTAACTAAACTACTTTGATCTGAATATCCAAATTTATGTAACATATCCAAACTAATCTTTAATGCCTTTAAACGACTTTCGAAATTATCTAAAGCATTTCTAGTTTGTGTGATGGAATCAGTACTTTCTCTCCATCTCCATTCATAAACTACATTTTCAATAATTGAAGTTTTCTTGGATTTTAAATGAACTTCCAAAGTAAATGGAATATCTTCATAAATCATCCCTTCAATAAATTTAATATTATTTTCAACTAAGAATTGACGACGATAAATCTTATTCCAAACTGTAGTATCGTAAAGTAAATCATGATTATCGTCTAGGTTAGTATCATCATAATCATCATGAATAGCAAATGAATGTAAGAATGAATTTTCATAACGATCCTTATCAAATCTCTTAACAAAGCCAGCTACTACATCTGATTGATTTTTACGTGCTTTATAAATTAAATTTGAATAAGCATCACTAGGAACAATATCATCGCCATCAACAAAGGCAATATACTTACCTCTAGCATGTTTCATCCCATAATTTCTAGTAGAACTAATCCCACCGTTTGTTTTATGTAATGCTCTAAAACATTTATATTTTTCAGCATACTTATCAATTATTGCAGAAGTTTCATCAGTTGAATCATCATCAACCATTAAGACTTCCATATTTTCTAAAGGAAAATTAGTATTTGCAATAGAATCCAAGCATTGTTCAACATAATCTTGTTCGTTGTAACAAGCCACTATTACAGACAAATATGGTTCTGTCATTTTTTATCCTCCTTATTTATTGTTGTAAATAAAAAAGTATTTAATTTAATTTTATTATTAATATATAGATATACTGGTTTAATTATAGCATTAATAAAGGTATTTTTAATTGGTATTACAAAACATTATGCTTTTTTTAACATAAATTTAATACTCAGAAAGTAATTAATATGGATACAAAAAAGACTTACTTTTTAATAAATAAGTAAGTCTTTTTAAATAATTAATTATCTTTTAGCATCTGTGTCTTCTTCATCAGTTTGTAATACAGCCATGAATGCTGCTTGTGGTATATCAACCTTACCTACAGCCTTCATACGCTTCTTACCGGCTTTTTGTTTTTCTAGTAACTTCATTCTTCTAGTACGGTCACCACCATATAGATGCGCGGTAACATCTTTACGGTAAGCCTTAATATTAGTTCTAGCAATAATCTTAGCACCAATAGCAGCTTGTACTGGAATTTCAAAGTTTTGACGTGGAATAATGTTCTTTAGTTTTTCAACAATTACTCTAGCACGACTAGCAGCAAATTGACGATGAGAAATAAAACTTAAAGCATCCACCTTTTCACCATTTAGTAAAATATCAATCTTTACTAAATCAGAAGGCATATACTTACCTAATTCATAATCTAGTGAAGCATATCCACGGGTAGCGGATTTAAGATTATCGAAGAAGTCGAAAATAATTTCTGATAATGGCATTGAATATACAATGTTAACACGATAATCATCCACGTATTCCATAGTATCAAACTTACCACGACGAGATTGACATAGTTCCATTACGGCACCTACATAATCATTTGGTACCATAACAGTTGCTTTAACGTATGGTTCTTCTACCGATTTAATTTCTGATGCATCAGGCATTTCAGAAGGATTTTCCACATCCTTAGTTTCTCCATCAGTAGTAAATACATGATAAGTAACTGAAGGTGCAGTAGTGATCAAATCAAGATTGAATTCTCTTTCTAATCGTTCTTGAACAACATCCATATGAAGCATACCTAAGAATCCACATCTAAAACCAAATCCTAGGGCTTGAGATGATTCTGGTTCAAATTCAAGAGCAGCATCGTTTAATTTAAGTTTTTCCAAGGATTCTCTTAAATCACCGAATTTAGCATTATCGGTTGGATATAAACCAGAATATACCATAGGTTCCATTTCACGGTAACCAGGCAATGCCTTTTCAGCCGGATGATCAGCGTTAGTAACTGTATCACCTACTCGAGTTTGGTTAATATCCTTAATGCTTGCAGTAATGTATCCTACATCTCCTGCCATTAAGTAATCTCTTTTTACAGGATGAGGTGAGTTTACACCTACTTCAGTAACTTCATATTCGCTTCCACTGTTCATCAAGCGAATTTTGTCACCAGGTTTAACAATTCCATCATGTAAACGTACACTCAATACTACCCCACGGTAATCATCATATACAGAATCAAATACTAAAGCTTTAAGTGGTGCCTCAATATCACCTTGTGGAGCAGGAACATCATGTACTATTTTTTCTAATAGTTCTTCTATACCAATACCTTTTTTGGCACTAGTTAGTACGGCATCTTCCGCATCAATACCGATGATATCTTCTACTTCTTTTTTAACCTTATCAGGTTCAGCAGATGGCAAATCAATCTTATTAACTACTGGAACGATTTCCAAATCATCATCAATAGCTAGGTAAACGTTAGCTAGTGTTTGTGCTTCAACACCTTGTGCAGCATCAACTACTAATATTGCCCCTTCACAAGCGGCCAAACTTCTTGATACTTCATAAGAGAAATCCACATGTCCTGGCGTATCAATTAAATGAAACTCATAGTCATGTCCATCTTTTGAATGGTAGTTTAATTCTACCGCATTCAATTTAATGGTGATTCCTCTTTCACGTTCTAGTTCCATGTCATCAAGCAATTGATTTTGCATATCACGTTTAGCAACTGTATCTGTCATTTCCAAAATACGATCTGCTAAAGTAGACTTACCATGATCAATATGCGCTACAATCGAAAAGTTTCGAATGTATTTTTGATGCTCCTTCATTTTATTAATGTCCATTATGTCATTCCTACTTTCAACGTTTATATTATTATTAATTATAACAACCCAACAAAATTTCTACAAACTAATTCATACATATACAAATAAAAAAGTCTAACCTTAGTAATAATAAATTACTTTAGTTAGACTTTTTAAAAATTATAGACTATTTTTTACCATTCATGGCGTCCTTTAATTTGTCAAAGAAGCCACCATCTTTATAGTCTTTTTCACCACTTAATTCAGCAAATGCCTTTAAGGCTTGCTTTTGTTGTTTGTTTAATCCCTTTGGAGTAACAATATTAACAGTAACTAGTTCGTCACCTTTAGAACTACTATTCAAACGAGGCATACCTTTACCTCTTAATCTAAATGTAGTTCCAGATTGAGTACCAGCAGGAACTTTCATTTCTACGTTTCCGTATACTGTCTTAACCTTAATAGTGCTACCCAATGTAGCTTGTGTAAATGAAATATTTTGGTTATAACTTAAGTCAGCACCATGACGTTGGAAATCCTTGCTTGGCTTTACTCTGAATACAATAAACAAGTCACCATAAGGTCCACCGTTCTTACCAGCTTCACCTTGGCCTTGTAAACGCATTTGTTGACCATCATCAATACCAGCAGGAATCTTAACTTCAACTTCATGACTTTCGTTTGTATGACCACTTCCGCCACACTTAGTGCACTTTTCTTTAATTTCTTTACCAGTTCCACCACAAGTAGGACATGGATGTTGAGTTTGCATTCTGCCTAATGGTGTATTTTGTACACTGGTTACGTAACCACTACCATTACATTGGTGACATGTTTGTGGTTGGGTACCTTCTTTAGCACCTGTACCATGACATTTATCACATTGAGTTTCACGTCCATAACGGATGGTGGTTGTCTTTCCAGAAACAGCATCTTCGAAGTTAACAGTCATTTGGTATTGTAAATCTCTACCTTTTTGTGGAGCGTTAGGATCTCTTTGAGCTCTTCCTCCGCCACCACCGAAGAATTGACTAAAGATATCATCGAAGCCGCCGCCTCCGAAACCGGAGAAGCCGCCAGCTCCACCGCCGAAGCCACCGGCTCCGCCGCCAAAGCCGCCTCCGGCTGGACCGTCAGCAGAACCAAATTGGTCATAGTTACGACGTTTGTTTTCGTCACTTAGCACTTCGTATGCTTCATTAATTTCCTTAAACTTTTGTTCTGCTCCAGGCGCTTTGTTAATATCGGGATGATACTTTTTAGACATTTTACGGTATGCGTGTTTAATGTCGTCTTGACTGGCATCCTTTGAGATACCAAGAATTGAATAATAATCCTTTTCTGCCATTTTTATCCCCCACGTTTTAATTTTTAAATAAAAGGTCAAAGCCCAACAAGTCAGACTTTGACCTTTTTAGTAAGTAATATAATTACTTATTGTTTTTGTCATCATCATGAACTTCGTGGAAATCACCATCAACAGTGTTGTCATCATTTCCATTACCGTTTGATGAATTGTTTGCATTGCCTTGAGCTGATTGATCTGAGCCTTGGCCATCAGCTTGTTTTTGTTGATATAACTTAACAGCTAATGCTTGAACTTGTTTACTCAATTCGTCCTTCTTAGCCTTCATATCATCTAGGTTGTTGTCGTCCTTAGCCTTCTTCAATGCATCTTCTGCATCTTTAGCCTTCTTGATTTCATCTTCTGAAACCTTACCGTCAACTTCCTTCAATGTCTTATCAGTTTGGAAGATTAATTGGTCAACTTCGTTCTTCAAGTCAACTTCTTCCTTACGTTTCTTGTCAGAAGCTTCGTTCTTCTTAGCTTCGTCCATCATACGTTTGATTTCATCATCTGATAGACCATTTGAGTCCTTGATGGTAATCTTTTGTTCCTTACCAGTACCTTTATCCTTAGCAGAAACATTAACAATACCGTTCTTATCAATATCGAACTTAACTTCGATTTGAGGAACACCACGAGGTGCAGCTGGAATGTCAGTTAGTTGGAATTGACCTAAAGTCTTGTTATCAGCTGCCATTGGACGTTCACCTTGTAGTACGTGAATGTCTACGGCTGGTTGGTTATCAGCAGCAGTTGAGAATACTTGTGACTTAGAAGTTGGAATAGTTGTATTTCTATCGATTAACTTAGTGAATACACCACCCATAGTTTCAATACCTAATGATAGTGGAGTAACATCTAGTAGAACAACATCCTTAACATCACCAGTCAATACACCACCTTGAACAGCGGCACCTAAAGCAACGGCTTCATCAGGGTTGATTGAGTGGTTTGGTTCCTTACCAGTCCAGTTCTTAACAGCTTCTTGAACAGCTGGAATACGAGTTGAACCACCATTTAAGATAACTTCATCAATGTCTGAAGTGCTTAATCCAGCATCCTTCAATGCATTGTCAAAAGCAACCTTAGTCTTGTCAACTAAGTCTGAAGTTAGTTCATTGAACTTAGCACGAGTTAAAGTAGTTTGTAAGTGAAGTGGACCATTTTCACCAGATGAGATAAATGGCAAGCTAATTTCAGTTTCAGAAACACCTGATAAGTCCTTCTTAGCCTTTTCAGAAGCATCCTTTAATCTTTGTAATGCCATCTTATCATTTGATAAATCAATTCCGTTTTCTTGCTTGAATTGATCAATTAGGTAGTTCATAACACGCTTATCGAAGTCATCCCCACCTAAATGAGTATCACCATTAGTTGATAGTACTTGGAATACACCGTCACCTAATTCTAGAACGGAAACATCAAAAGTACCACCACCAAGGTCATATACAAGAACTTTTTCATCTTTGTCTTGTTTGTCTAGACCATATGCTAATGATGCGGCAGTTGGTTCGTTAATGATACGTTTTACATCCAAACCAGCAATCTTACCGGCATCCTTAGTAGCTTGTCTTTGTGCATCATTAAAGTATGCAGGAACAGTAATAACAGCTTGGCTTACAGTATCACCTAAGTAATCTTCAGCAAAGCCCTTGATGTATTGTAGAATCATTGCTGAAATTTGTTGTGGTGTGTACTTCTTACCATCAACATCAACAGTGTATCCTTCTTCACCCATGTGACTCTTAATTGATGAAATAGTGTTAGGGTTAGTAATCATTTGACGCTTTGCAACAGCACCAACTTGTGGTTCACCGTCTTTGAATGCAACAACTGAAGGTGTTGTACGTGAACCTTCTGGGTTTGTAATAATCTTAGGTTCTTTACCTTCTAGAACAGCAACAGCTGAGTTAGTAGTACCTAAATCAATTCCAATAATTTTGTTACTTGCCATTATGAATCTCTCCTTTATCTTTTTATTGTGCAACTACAACCATACATGGTCTAATAACACGATCTGATAGTTTATAGCCTTTTTGTAAAATTTCAACCACTGTATCTGCTTTATGATCATCATCAGCAGGAACAGTTTTAACTGCTTGACATAAAGTAGGGTCAAATTCCTTGTTTAAAGCATCAATTTCTTCAATACCATTTTCAGACAATGCTTTTTGGAAATGGTTTAAAACAAGTTCAACACCTTGTTTTAATTGGCTACCACCCTTATCAGTAACTTCAACATCCAATGCACGTTGTAAGTTATCAATAGCGGGTAAAATGCTAGTAGCTAACTTTTGGCCATCATATTTGTAAATGTCAGCGCGTTCACGCTTGAAACGGTTTTGCATATTTTGCATTTCCGCTTCAGCTCTAAGGTATTTATCTGAAACTTCATCAACTTTTTGTTGAAGTTCATCAACCTTATCCTTTAATGCATCTTTTTTGGTGCCTTTTTTAGCTTTCTTATCAGCCTTTTTGTCAGCGCCTTTTTCTTTAGCTGCATCACTTTCATTTACGGATTTTTTTAAATCCTTTTCATCATCCTTCTTGTTTGCCAAATTAATGCCTCCTTTTACTGATTGTATTTATCGTAATAATCTTTCAGTCTCTTAGATAACTCATTTCTGAAGCCATCTACAATCCCAATAACTCGGGAATATGGCATTCTAGTAGGACCTAGAACGGCTATAACACCTTTACCATATTGACCAACATCATAAGATCCTGTAATAACACTATAATTCTTCAAAAGTTCGTTGCTAAGTTCAGGTCCAATTTTTACAGAAACTGAATTGTCAGAACTTTTTATAACCTTATACGCATCATCAGAATCATTTAGTAATGAGTATATTGGTTTTAGATAACTGACATCATTATTATCAGTAAAACTTAATAGATTCAATTCTCCACCGATATAGAACTGATTCTTAGAAGCTTCATTCAAAACATCACCAATGGTTTGAACTATATTATCTGGATTCTTTACATATTTAATAATTTCAGGAGCAATTTCTGCCTTCAATTTATTAAACACTTCATTAAGAGGTTTACCAGCTAATTTATCATTAATCATTCTTACGATAGGATCAAGATTTTCTCCATTAATTTCATCCGATATATGAAATACTTGATTAACAACTTCACCATTTTCAGTAACCAAAATAGCCATAACTTGATGACTACCTAGTGAAACTAATTTAAAGCTTCCTAATTTTGGTACTGCTCCTTGTTCAGGCTTTAATGTTAAAGCTGTGTAATTAGTTAAATTAGAAAGAATATTAGCAGATTGCTGAACAATTTCATCAATCTTCTTAAACCTTCCAGATAACGAATTTTGGATAATCGTCATATCATTACTATCAATGGGATTAGGATTTAATAAATTATCAACATAATAGCGATAACCTTCAATTGAAGGAACCCTTCCCGATGATGAATGATTTTTAGTTATCAAACCAATTTGCTCTAAATAAGCCATCTCATTTCTAACCGTAGCAGAACTGACATGAATTGGTAATTGATTGGATAATGCCTTAGAACCAACAGGAATACCAGATTTTGTATAATCATTAACAATGATTTGCAAAATCATCTTCTCTCTTTCAGTAAGCATATCCGATCACTCCTTAAAATTAGCACGATTAGCAGTCGCAATGAATAAGTGCTAACTACAATATATAATGTACCAAAGCCCTAATTATAAGTCAAGAAAAATGCTAGTTATTTTTAAAAAACATTCTAGTA
Source organism: Apilactobacillus bombintestini (assembly GCF_003627035.1). Lineage (GTDB taxonomy): Bacteria > Bacillota > Bacilli > Lactobacillales > Lactobacillaceae > Apilactobacillus > Apilactobacillus bombintestini. The sequence continues at coordinate 599,885 of NZ_CP032626.1, read as the reverse complement.
AAATCTTCATCATCTTTTAACTGTTCAATTAGCTTATCTACACCCTCAAATTTAACTTCTCCACGGATGCGATATAGCCAATCAATTCCTACTACTTCTCCATAGATATTATTATCAAAATCCAATAAATTAATTTCTACAGTAATAGGATTACTATTTCCAAAAGTAACATTTCTACCTATGGATGCCATACCATGATATATATCATTGCCGATGTGGACATTTACTACATATATTCCTATAGCTGGTAACCATTGTAATTCATCATGTTCAATATTTGCGGTAGGATATCCTAGTTTTCTACCTCTAGCCAATCCATGTACTACTGTACCCACTGTATGAAATGGTCGACCCATTAATTCATTAACCGTTTTTATATGACCATCATCTAAATTTCTTCTTATTCTAGTAGAACTTACCTTTTCATACTTAAATTTCTTTAAGTCAACAGACACTACATCAAATCTGTTCTTTGCATATTTAGGTAATAAGTCCATAGTTGCGTCTTTAGCACCGTAAGTATGATCAGAACCAGCAACTACTGTGTCTACATTAAATTTAATTAAATAATTATCTACAAATTCTTGTGGCGTTTGATTTTGAAAATTAAAACTGTAATTTACTAAAAATACTTTATCCACACCCATTGATTCCATAAACTTCATTTTTTCATCATTCATAATTATGTTTCTACGTTCATGTGGACTTAGTTGTTTGTAGACTACTGCTGGTTTATGGTCATAAGTTAACACTGCTAATGGTAAATGCTTTTGATTAGCAATTTCTTTGGCTCGATTAATTACTTCTTGATGTCCTAAATGAATACCATCGAAGTAACCCATTGCCAAAACCACTTTGGCATCATTTCTAAAGTCATCATCTATTGGGTGATGTATATTCACTATTTTCATAATCAAATCTCCTATTTATTACTAAACATTTTCTCTGGTTTATATACTTCTTTATTTTCATCCCAGTAATATAACGCCTTAACTCCACCTTCGTAGGTAAGAACACACTTATTATTGTGGGCATCTAATTCATTACTGTATAAAAAGCCACCATTTTTTACCATTTTCCACTGATTATCATCTAGTTCAATATGTTCAAACTGTTGTAATGCAGAATCTAGTGAACGAACAATACCATCTAGCTTACCTTCATCAGCTGCCTTTTGAATATCAGCTAACTTTACAGTTTCAGATATATCAAATCCCCCACTCTTAATTCTAGTTAAGCTAGACATAACAGCAGGCATCCCTATTTTTCTACCAAAATCCACTGCTAAAGTTCTTACGTAAGTTCCTTTACCGCAACCTACTTCAAAATAAATCTTTTGTTCATGTTTTTCAGCATCATATTCACTAGGTTTAGTTTGCTTAAAATATTTAATTTGAACATGTCTTTCAGGTCTTTTTACTTCCTCATGATTACGTGCATATTCATATAAACGCTTACCATTAACCTTTACAGCTGAGAACATAGGTGGAATTTGAATTAAATCATCTGAAACAAAAGATGCTAATAGTTCATTAATCCTATCATCACTTAGCTTTTCATTCAATGGTTTCGTATCCACTACTTCCCCATCTAAATCTTCTGTAGTTGTAGAAAATCCTATCGTAATACTTCCACGATAAACTTTACCTGATGCCATTAAATATTGTACTAATTTAGTAGCTTTTCCTAAGCAAATAGGTAATACTCCTTCTACATTAGGATCAAGAGTTCCACTATGACCTATTCTTTTCATTTTTAAAATTCCGCGTAGTTTACTAACACAAGCGAAACTAGTCATGCCTTTTTCTTTGTATAAAGGAATTATTCCGTCCATTATTATCCGTTCTCCTTATAAATCATTTAGTTAAAATTATATCATAGTGAAAAATCTTCTTTAATTATTCTGAATAAAAAAAGACCCGTATAATACGGGTCTTTTTAAATCTTAACGATCTTCTTGTTTTAATTTATTGATTAATCTATCAATTTTACTTCCATATTGAATAGATTCATCTAATTTAAAAGTAAGTTCAGGAGTTCTGTAAATGCTTAATCTTGCACCTAGTTCTCCTCTAATTAAAGGAGTAGCTTTATCCAAGCCCTTTTGTGTTTTATCCTCGTCTCTTTCTTTATCAGATAAAATACTGTAATAAATAGTAGCTTGTTGTAAGTCTCCAGTAACATCTACACCAGTAATAGTAACTCCTTGAACACGAGGATCTCTCACACGTTTCAATAAAATATCATTTACTTCTTTTTGGATTTCTTGTTCTAGTCTTCCAACTCTGTATTGAGCCATTACTATTCACTCCTTTATTCAGCAGGAACTTCTTTCATTTCGTAGGCTTCGATAACGTCGCCTTCCTTAATATCGTTGTAGTTTTCGATAGTAAGACCACATTCAAATCCTTGCTTAACTTCTTTAGCATCGTCTTTGAAACGCTTCAAACTGTTTAATTCACCTGTGTAAATAACCACATTATCACGAATCAAACGAACTTTACTATCTTTCTTAACTACACCATTTGTAACCATTCCACCAGCAATGGTACCAACTTTTGAAGCCTTGTATAATTGTCTTACTTCAACTTCACCAGTAACTACTTCCTTGTACTTAGGAGCAAGTAGACCCTTCATTGCTGATTCAACTTCATCAATAGCATCGTAGATAACTTGATGTAGACGAATATCAACATTATCAGCATCTGCTTGGTCTTTTGCTTGAGATGTAGCACGAACGTTAAATCCTAGGATAATAGCGTTACTTGCTTCAGCTAAAGCAACATCACTTTCGTTAATAGCACCAACAGAACTGTGCACGATGTTAACCTTAACACCTTCAACATCAATCTTCTTTAAGCTTCCACTTAGTGCTTCAACGGAACCTTGAACATCAGCTTTAATAATTACAGCAACTTCTTTCATTTCTCCTTCTTTTAGAGATTCGAATAAGTTGTCTAGAGTAACACTATTGTTCTTCTTACGTTCTTCCATTTGTGCTTCTTTAGCACGTTCTTCACCGGCAGCACGAGCAGTCTTTTCATCATCAAATACGACGAAACGATCACCTGCTTCAGGCACGTCATTTAAACCAGTAATTTCAATTGGAGTTGATGGTTTAGCAGCATCCAATTCAATACCCTTTTCATTATTCATAGTTCTTACACGTCCGAAAGTATCACCAACAACGATTGGATCACCAACGTGCATAGTACCTTGTTGTACTAATAGAGTAGCAACAGGACCACGACCACGATCTAGACGAGCTTCAATAACTGAACCAGCGGCATGTTGTTTAGGGTTAGCTTGTAATTCCATAACATCGGATTGTAATAGAATCATATCTAGCAATTCATCAACATTGGTACCCATCTTAGCTGAAATTTCAACAAAGATAGTATCTCCACCCCAGTCTTCTGGGATTAATTCATAGTTTGCTAATTGTTCAATTACATGGTTAGGGTTAGCACCTGGCTTATCAATCTTGTTAATTGCAACAATAATTGGAGTCTTAGCTGCTTTAGCGTGATCAATAGCTTCTACAGTTTGTGGCATAACACCATCATCAGCAGCAACTACCAATACAGTGATATCAGTAATATCAGCACCACGAGCACGCATAGCAGTGAAGGCAGCATGTCCCGGTGTATCTAAGAATGTAATTGTCTTACCATTTCTCTTTAATTGGTAAGCACCGATAGCTTGAGTAATTCCTCCAGCTTCACCAGCTGTAATATGTGAATTTCTCAAGTAATCAAGTAAAGTAGTCTTACCATGGTCAACGTGTCCCATGATTGTAACAACTGGTGCACGTGATTCTTGATAATCAGTATTTTCTTCTTCTTCTTCGAAGAACTTATCAATATCAGAAACATTTACTTCTTGTTTTTCTTCAGCTTTAATACCGTAGTCTTCAGCAAGAAGTTCAATAGTATCCTTATCTAGAGAAATATTTTGGTTAACCATAATACCTAGCATAAATAATTTCTTAACAATTTCTGCTGGTTCTCTATGGATAATCTTACCAATTTCTTGTGCGTTCATACCTACAGTGTAAACAAGAGTTTCTGGTAATGGACGTTCTTTTCTTTCTGGTGCTTTCTTTTGCTTATGGTTTTGTCTAATACGTTGGTTCTTAGTGTACATACCAGCAAAGCGATTATGGCGATTGTTTCTCTTATTAAATTTCTTCTTGTTCTTCTTACCCTTCTTAAAGTTGTTAGAAGAATCATTATTGCGGTGATTATTATTACCGCCATGGTTATTGTTATTACCATGATTATTACTATGATTGTTGTTATCACTGTGATTATTTTTCACATTGTGGTTTGAATTATTATTTGGCTTCTTGTTTTTATTTTGCTTATTGTTAGAAGCTTGAGAATTGTTCTTCTTCTTTGATGAAAAAGCATCACGAATTGCTTTTTCTTCATGAGGATCTAAAGTAGACATATGATTTTTTACGTTAAAGCCTTTCTTGTTAGCTTCATCAATAATCTTTTTGCTTTCTACTTTTATTTCTTTTGATAATTCATAAATTCTCTTTTTTCCCATACCATCACGTTCCTTTGCAGTTATTTGTCATTTCTTTCAACCGTTTAGCAAATCCATTATCAGTTATTCCAATGATTGTTCTTGGAACTCCAATTGCTTTGCTAATATCTTCTTTTGTAAGGACAGTATTAGTATCAATTGCATAATAGTTTGCTTTATCTGTAAATTTCTTGAAACTAGCTTTTCCAGAATCAGCAGCAATTATAAGAAATTTAATTTTTCTCTTACGGATTGCTCCGAGTAATATATCTTCGCCGGTAGTAATCTTACCAGCACGCTTTGCAATTCCAATAAAATTTAATAACTTATCTTTATTTGTCATTGTTGAATAGTTCTTTTCTAGCTTGCTTATGATCTACATAAGCAATTAAATCATTATAGAAATCTTCGCTTAAGTCAACTGAAAAGACTTCATCAAGTTTCTTTTCTTCTTTAGCTTTTTTTGCAACTTCTACATCTATAGAAACATAAGCGCCTCTACCAGACTTTTTACCCGTTTCATCAATGGAGACATTTCCTTCTTTATCTCTAACGATTCTAACTAATTCCTTTTTTGGAGCCATTTCACCTGTAACAACATCTTTTCTCATTGGAACTTTTCTTGTTCTCATTGAATTATCACTCCTTTAATTCGTTATTCTTCGTTATCGACATCTTCATCGACTTCTGATTCATTGTCTAAATCATCAGCTTCTGATTCAGATTTAATATCAATCTTGTAACCTGTTAATTTAGCAGCTAATCTAGCATTTTGACCACGCTTACCAATTGCTAATGATAATTGGTAATCAGGAACAACTACAGTACATGCATGTTCATTTTCATCATCAAAAATAACATCTACTACTTCAGATGGATTTAATGAATTAGCAATAAATTCAGCAGGATCTTCTGTCCATTGAACAATATCCATGTTTTCTCCACCTAATTCATTAACGATGGTTTGAACACGTTGTCCTCTTGGACCAACTGTTGTACCAACTGGATCTATATCTTCATTATTGGATCTAACAGCAACCTTAGCGCGATCACCAGCTTCTCTAGCAATTGAAACAATTTCAACAGTTCCGTCATAAATTTCAGGAACTTCTTCTTCAAATAATCGTTTCAATAGACCAGGTGCAGTACGACTTACGAAAATTTGAGGTCCCTTAGTAGCATCTTCAACACGGTTAACATATACCTTGATGTGGTCTTGTGGACGGTATTCTTCGTTAGGCATTTGGTCACCTTTAGGCATAACAGCTTCTACCTTACCTAGGTTAACGTATACAAAACGATTGTCTTGTCTTTCAACTTCACCAGTGATTAATTCATCTTGGTATTTACTGTACTTGTTGTAAACGATAGTTCTTTCAGCTTCACGAACACGTTGCATAATAACTTGTTTTGCAGTTTGTGCAGCAATACGTCCAAAGTTCTTTGGAGTAACTTCAAAACGAATTTCGTCACCGATTTCATAACCACGGTTTAATTGTAGTGCGTCAGCTAAGCTGCATTCTAATCTTGCATCTACTACTTCGTTAACTACTTCTTTTACAGCATAAACATGAATGTTTCCCTTCTTTTCATCAAAAGAAACTTCCACGTTTTGTGCTTGATTATAATTACGCTTGTAGGCAGAAGTTAATGCTGCTTCCAAAGCATCAATAACTGTTTCCTTAGAAATACCTTTATCATTTTCTAAGGCATCTAATGCGCCTAAAAGTTCTTTACTCATTGTTAAATTCTCCTTAATTAAAATTTAATTGCTAATCTTGCTTTTGCAATTGATTTCTTTGGTATTTTTATATCTTTAATGCGACCCTTTAAGTTAATTGTTAATACGATATCATCGTCATTAAGTTCTTTTAATGTACCTTCATAAACTTTTTGTTTTTCTATAGGAGCATATAAAGAAACATGAATATACTTACCCACGGCCTCTTTAAAATGTTCAGGTTTGTTGAGAGGTCTTTCTGCTCCTGGAGAAGAGACTTCTAGAAAGTAAGCTTGAGGAATTGGATCAGGATCCATTGAATCTAGCTTTTCGCTTAATTCATCAGATACTAATGCACAATCTTCAATAGTAATTCCATTGTCTTTATCCACATAAACTCTCAAATACCAATTCTTATTTTCATTAACGAATTCAATATCATATAAATAGAATCCGTGATTATCAAGAATTGGGGTTACTAATTTTTTAACCGTTTCTGTAACTTCGCTCAATGATACGCCTCCTAAAAAAATCCAATAAAAAGAGCGAGCATTTCTGCTCACTCCTTTCCACCAGATATAAATCATTATTTATAGTACCACATAAATAATGATATTTCAATATAACTACATCATATCAAATAGACTCAATTGATTTTCATCAGGTAAGTCATCAATTATATGATTTTCAGTCATAAATTCAATCAATTTCTTAGATACTTTACCACGTTTGGAAATGTCTTCTTTTGAAATGAATTTCTTATCTTCACGTGCAGCAACAATTTGCTTTGCAACGTTTAATCCTAAACCAGGAATGGATCTAAATGGAGCAATCAATTTATTACCATCAATTAACCATTCTTCGGCATCAGAACGATTTAAATCAACCATTTCAAAGCCGAATCCACGTTCCATCATTTCATTAGCTAATTCAAGTACTGTTAATAAGTTCTTATCTTTAGCAGAAGCATCATTTCCCATATCGTTAATTTCTTTCATGCGCTTTTTAACTGCTTCTTTTCCTTTACACATAGAAACTAAATCAAAATCATCGGCACGAACTGAGAAATATGCACAGTAGTAAACCAATGGGAAGTATACCTTAAAGTATGCCACACGCAAAGCCATTAAAACATATGCAGCAGCATGGGCTCTAGGGAACATGTATTTAATCTTCAAACATGAATCAATATACCATTGAGGAATATTTGCTTCATGCATTTTCTTCATCCATTCGTCCTTAATACCTCTACCTTTACGTACATATTCCATTATTTGAAATGAGGTTTCAGAATCTAATCCCCAGTTAATTAAGTCGGTCATAATGTTATCACGACAACCAATAACGTTGGCGATAGTAGCTTTTCCTTCCTTAATTAACTCATCAGCATTTCCTAACCATACGTCAGTACCATGTGATAAACCAGAAATTTGTAATAGTTGAGAGAAGTTTTCAGGCTTAGTTTGTTCTAACATCCCTCTAACAAATTTAGTTCCAAATTCTGGAACACCTAATGTACCTGTCTTAGATTGTATTTGATCCTCGGTAACTCCAATAGTATCTGTTCCAGAGAATAATCCCATAACACCAGGATCATCCATTGGAATAGTTTGTGGATCAACACCTGATAAATCTTGAAGCATTCTGATCATAGTAGGATCATCATGTCCCAAAACATCCATCTTCAAAATATTATCGTGAATAGAATGGAAATCAAAATGAGTAGTTTCCCATGCAGCATTTTGATCATCGGCTGGATATTGTATAGGTGTAAAGTCATAAATATCCATATCGTCAGGCACAATGATGATACCGGCTGGATGTTGTCCAGTAGTTCTTTTAACCCCAGTATCACCTTTAGCTAACCTATCAATTTCAGCTGTTCTTATGGTTTGTTCAGTATCACGTTCATATGCCTTAACATATCCATAAGCAGTTTTATCTGCAACTGTACCAATAGTACCGGCACGATATACGTTATTTTCACCGAACAAAACTTTTAGATAGTTATGTGCAATTGGTTGATAGTCACCAGAGAAGTTCAAATCAATATCAGGAACCTTGTTACCACTAAATCCTAAGAATGTTTCGAAAGGAATATTATGACCGTCACCAATCATTAAAGTTCCACATTTAGGACATTTCTTATGAGGTAGGTCAAATCCTGAACCATATTCTCCTTTAGTAAAGAATTTAGAGTATTTACAATTTGGACAACGATAATGTGGTGGCAATGGATTAACTTCAGTAATTCCAGCCATAGTAGCAACTAAACTGGATCCAACAGAACCACGAGACCCTACCAAATATCCATCTTTATTACTCTTAGCTACCAGACGCTTGGCGATTAAATAAATAACGGAGAAACCATTTCCGATAATACTCTTTAATTCTCTATCTAATCGTTTTTGAATCAATTCAGGCAATGGATCACCATACAATTCATGGGCTTTATCCATTGTACTGTTTCTGATTTCATCTTCCGCACCTTTCATATGAGGTGTGTACAATCTATCCAACACAGGATGGATATCGTCATCAATCATATTAGCTATCTTTTGCGTATTAGTTACTACAATCTCATGACTAACATCTTCGCCTAAGTAATTGAAATCTTCTAACATTTCATTAGTAGTTAGGAATGGTACCTTAGGCAATCTTTCACGATTCAATGGGTTAGCTCCACCCTGTGAATGAATTAAGATTTTACGATAAATGTAATCTTGAGGGTCTAGATAATGAACATCCCCAGTTGCAACCACCGGTTTATCCATTTCTTTACCCATATCCACCATATTTTGAATTAATTCATGTAAATGACTTTCTCCATGAATTAACTCTGAATCAATCATTGGTTGATATGCCGCACTTGGTTGAACTTCCAAGTAATCATAAAATTCAGCTTTCTTTTTAGCTTCTTCTTTTCCTTTTTGCAACATAGACATGAAGACTTCACCACTAGAACAAGCTGAACCAATTAATAGTCCTTCTCTATACTTTTCTAGCACACTACGAGGAATTCTAGGAACACGATAGAAGTATTTAACGTTAGAAAGTGAAACTAGCTTAAACATGTTCTTTAATCCAGCTTGTGTCTTAGCCATTAATATCGCATGGAATGGTCTAGCATGTTTGTATGCATCATTTTCAGTCATATGATCATTTAATTCGCTAACCTTAGTAATGCCATATCGTTCTTCGGCATCTTTTAAGAAGATATAATTCAAATGACCAGTACTTTCCGCATCATAAACAGCACGGTGATGGTGTTCCAATGAAACATCAAACTTTTTAGCTAAAGTATTTAAACGATAACTCTTATAGTGTGGGTATAAGAATCTTGCTAATGGTAATGTATCGATAATAGGATTTTGAATTTCATCCATCCCATATCTCTTATAACCAACATTCATGAATCCCACATCAAATGTAACGTTATGACCAACTACTACGTTATCACCACAGAATTTTCTAAATAGTTTAAACACTTCTTCTTCTGACTTGGAGCCTTTAACCATATCATCAGTGATAGAAGTTAATTTAGTTGTGAATTCAGATAAATGAAATCCTGGATCAATAAATTCTTCAAACTGATCGATAACATTGTTATGTTGCATTTTTACGGCAGAAACTTCGATAACCTTGTCATAAATTGCAGATAATCCCGTAGTTTCAATATCAAATACTACATAAGTAGCATCATATAACTTACGATCATCAGCATTAAATGTAATAGGAACCCCGTCATCCACTACATTAGCTTCAACACCATAAAGCATTTTAATTCCTGCTTTTTGTGCAGCACTGTATGCAAATGGGAATCCTTGTACAGCAGCATGATCAGTAATAGCGATAGCTGGATGATTCCAATCTTTTGCTCTTTGTACATATTCCTCAATTCCATTAGTAGCATCCATTTGACTCATAGTAGTGTGTAAATGCAATTCCACACGTTTATCATCAGCGGTATCTTGTCTTCCTTCATGATGAAGTGGATTAATATCGTAAGCATTCAAAGTTAATTCATGACTGTAATTATCTTCTTGAACTCCACCACGAACTTTAATCCAGTCTCCTTCTTGAAGAGCTGCAAAGTTAGCTTCATCAGTTTCGTTATTAGAAAACTTCTTTACTTCAATTGATGATGAATAATCAGTAATCTTCAAAATCATTAATTGTCTTCCTGAACGAAGTGAACGAATTTCTTTGCTAAAGATGTGTCCATTAACTACTACTAAACGTTCTTCTTGAACGATATCAGCCATCTTAGTTATTTCAATATCATCTTTGATTTTTCTTCCAATTTGAACTTTACCTTTTGGTACTGATTCAGCACCCTTTTTCTCACGTTTATTAGCAGATTCTTTGATTGCCTTCATAGCTTTTTTAGCTAATTCAGCATCACGTTTTTCTTTTTCAGCTTTAAAATCTTTAATTTTTTCTTGTGAAGCTGTTTCATCCACTAGAACATTAATGTGAAATTTAGGGAATCCCATATTTTGATACAAATCCTCAATTGGACTAACGGCTTTTTCTACCAAAAAGTTTTTTACGATCTCATTTTCAGCTAATAATTGCACACGTTTATCATTTAATTTTGGAGCTTCATGTTGTAATAGTTCATTTCTTATGGAATCAGAAACATCAGCATGCTTTACAACCCATTCCCAATAATCTCCTAAAATTTTATTATCAAATTCATTATTATCAGCATTAATTTTTATTCTAGTTGTTGCAATTTCATCAAAAGTAGCTTGCATACGACTATAAAAATCAACAAAAGATTTATAGTCCATTATCTTAGGTAATTTTAAATAAAATTGCCACATATTAGATTTTCTATGAATATCTATCTTTTCGATTTGACCGTTCTTAAAATTATCACTATCAACTTGATCCGATAATTGTAGTTGATTTAATAATTTTTTAAACAACTCTTCCTGGTTTAACAATATAAAACCTCCAGTTCTATCACCAAAAAAGGCCAGTTTACTGAACTGACCTTTCTGACTACTTCAAATCTTTAAATAGGATAGAAACAGTATTAACTACTTCTTCTTGTTTAACTTCTACTGTTTCGCCAGTTTTTCTAATCTTAATTTCTACGATACCTTCACTAGCTTTCTTACCAACAGTAACTCTAATTGGTAGACCGATTAAGTCAGAATCAGCAAATTTAACACCGGCTCTTTCCTTACGATCATCAGTTAATACATCGTATCCCTTATCTTCTAATTCTTTTTCTAATTCGTTTGCTACCTTCATTTGAGTTTCGTTCTTGATATTAACTGGAATCAAATGTACATCAAATGGTGAAATGGATTTAGGCCAAATTAAACCATTTTCATCAGCTTGTTGTTCAGCAATAGCAGTCAATAAACGACTAATACCAATACCATAGCATCCCATAACTACAGGCTTTTGACGACCATTTTGATCTAAAACGTTTGCATTTAGATCTTTAGAGTATCTAGTACCTAGCTTGAAGATATGAGCAATTTCAATACCTCTAGTGTATTTTAATACTCCAGAACCATCAGGTGAAACTTCACCTTCTTCAACCATTCTAAAGTCGTCAAATTTAACATCAGAAATATCTCTTTCAGCATTGAAGTTTGCATAGTGAGCTTCGTTTTCACCAGCACCAACATATGCATTAGTCATATCTTTAACATAGTTATCAGCCAATACAGTTACATTGTCATCCAAATTAAATGGTCCTACGTAACCTTTTACAGTATTAGCATATTCTTTAATTTGTTCATCATTAGCAAAGTCAAATAAGGAAGCATTTAAGTAATTCTTAACCTTAATTTCGTTAACTTCATGATCACCACGTACTAACACTAATACTGGCTTTTCATCAGCCATGAACAATACACTCTTAACAACATTACTCATGTCAGTATCAAAATGTTTAGCTACTTGTTCAATAGTTTTTACATCAGGAGTACTTACCTTTTCTAGTGGCTTCATTTCAACATCTTTCTTGTCAGAAACATACTTACTCTTTGCCATTTCCAAGTTAGCTGCATAATTACTCTTATCTGAGTAAACAATAGTATCTTCACCTACTGCAGCAGGAGCAGAAAATTCAATTGAATCAGATCCACCCATTGCTCCACCATCACCAATAATAGTGCGGTAATTTAATCCTACTTGGTCAAAAATATCTCTGTATGCATTTTCCATTTCATCATAAATACGGTTTAAGTCATCATCATCGATGGAGAATGAATAAGCATCCTTCATTAAAAATTCACGACAACGCAACAAACCATAGCGTGGACGATCTTCATCACGATATTTTGGTTGGATTTGATATAAAACTAATGGAAGTTTCTTATATGACTTAATAGTATCTCTAATCAATGAAGTATAAGTTTCTTCATGAGTAGGTCCTAAAATAAAATCTGTGTCATGACGATTCTTTAACTTAAATAATTCTGGACCATAAGTACTTAAACGTCCAGATTCTTCCCATAGCTTAGCTGGTAAAACAGCAGGCATTAATGTTTCATTAGCATTAATGCTATCCATTTCTTTTCTAATAATACGTTCAATATTAGAAATAACTCTGTAAGCTAGTGGTAAGTATGCATACATACCAGCAGAAACTTGTTTAATATATCCGGCACGTAACATCAACTTATGACTAAGTGCTTCGGCCCCTTTAGGAGCTTCCTTAAGTGTTGGGATTAACATTTTTGATTGTTTCATAAAAAATCTCCTTATAACTTGTTAATGTAAAAAGTATCTTTGAATATCATTTACAGTTACTAATAACATTAGAATTACTAGAAATGCAAAACCAATTAAAGTAACAATAGTTTCAACATTTTCAGAAGTTGGTTTCCCTCTGATGGCTTCAATAATATTTAATAATATTTTACCACCATCTAAGGCAGGAATAGGAATCAAATTCATAATTGCTAAATTAATAGATAAGAATGCGATAAAATAAACGACTCCATCAATACCCATACTAGTAGCTTTAGAAGTGGTTGCAAATATTGCTACCGGTCCTCCTAAATCATTTAAGCTAAAATGACCGCTTACCATGTATGCCAATTCACTCACTAGTGCCTTAGTCATATTCCAAGTTTCTCTAAAGCCATAGGTTAACTTAGCATAAAATGATTTATCTCGTGTATTGTTAATGCCAATCATTCCGATTGATTTTCCATTCACTTTTTGTGAACTAGTTTTGAAAGTATATTGTCTAATTTTATTATTTCTCTTAACTTTTACATTTACTTTTTTATTAGGTCTATTTTGAACCGCTTTACTTAATTCAGTCCAATTATTAGTCTTTACATTATCTATACTAATAATTTGATCACCATTTTGAATTCCAGCATCTCTAGCTACTGAATTTGTATTTAATGGTTGTACTGAATTACTGTTACTAGCTACTCCTCCTTGAAGAAAAGCTAATAACGAAAATGCAACAATAGCCAAAATAACATTGTTAAATATTCCAGCAGCATTGGTAATCATTTTCTTCAAAACAGGAGCATTTTGAAATTGAACATCTTCTGGCGCAATTTGTACTTTAGTACCGTCATGTTCAACCATTAATGCATCATGGTTTACCTTATATCTTGTAACTTCTTCACTGTTATCTTGATATCCTTCAATCCATAAGTTGTGTTGCAAATCAGCATCAGTAACTTCCAATGGCAATCCATCTAACACATGTTGCTTTTTACTAGTATTAATTTGTACTACTTCATTTTTGTCATTTAATTTAAGAGTTACCGGAGTTCCTGGTGATAATTCTTGTGAATCATCATCGGCTATTCCAGCCATTCTTACATATCCACCCAATGGTAAAATTCTAATAGTGTAAGTAGTCTCATTATGACGATAATAAATTATCTTAGGACCCATACCTATAGAAAACTCTCTTACCATAATTCCGGATTTTTTAGCCACAATAAAGTGACCAAATTCATGCACAAATACTAAAATTCCAAAAACAATTATGAACGCCAAAATAGTTATAACCATTTGCATCGCTCCTTATTTTATATAATTCCAAAAACATGCAACAATGGTATTACAAATAATAAACTATCAAATCTATCTAAAATACCACCATGTCCTGGTAGAATTTTACCAGAATCTTTAACTTGATAGTATCTTTTTAGCGCTGATTCTACTAAATCTCCTAATTGTCCAAATACAGATAGAATCAAAGTGATGATAATAGCTGAAACAACAGAAACATTTCCAATATGGAATGCGCACATCCATATAGTTCCAACAATTGTTCCTAGCAATGAACCACAAATAGATCCTTCCCAAGTTTTATTAGGACTAACATGTGGAGCTAATTTGTTTTTACCAAATTGCTTACCAAAAATATAAGCACCACTATCAGTTAACCAAACGATGAATAGTGCATAAAACAATACGGCAATTCCAGCATTTCTAGTTTCTACAAAATAATGGAATCCAGTACCTATGTATAGCATAGCTAGTGTAATTACTCCCGCATCATCAAAAGAAAACATGTTTTTAGTAAACACATTTCTTAGCAATAATAGCATTACTATTACATAAAAAATGAAATTAACTGATAAGAAAGAATGGAAAATACCACTGAACCACTTATCTGGTGCAATCAATAAAAATACACCTAGAAAAGATAATATAGCTTCAGGTGAAACTACCAATTTTTTCTTCATAATTAAAATTTCTGACATGGCAACAATTCCTAATGCAATTGCACCAATTTCTATAAATATACCACCTAATAATACAATTGGAACAAATATCATTAAGGCAATAATAGCTGTTAAAACTCTAGTTTTCATATTATTCTCCTAAATTACTTGTTTTTTAATCCACCAAAACGACGATGTCTTTGTTGAAATTCACTAATACACTTTTTTAAGCTTTCATCAGTGAAATCAGGCCACATAGTATCATCGAAAACAAATTCACTGTAAGCCAATTGCCATAGTAGAAAATTGGATAATCTTTCTTCACCACTAGTTCTAATTAACAAATCAGGGTTAGCAAATTCATTTAAATCCGCAGTCATTAAATTATTATCAACAGTCTTCTTAGAAATATCACTAACAGATAGTTCACCATCGACCACTTTTTGTGATATTTTTTGAACTGCTGTAACTATTTCATCTTGGCTACCATAGTTCAACGCAAAATTTAAAATCATTCCTGTACAATCTTTTGTGTCTTCAATGGCATCATTAATTGCTTTTTGTGTTGATTTAGGAAGCATATCAGTGTATCCCATAACGTTTACCTTCACATTATTCTTCACTAAATCAGGAACAAATGTATTAAAAAATTTCTCTGGAAGACTCATCAAATAATTAACTTCTTGATCTGGTCTTTTCCAATTTTCTGTAGAAAATGCGTACAAAGTTAATACTTTAACACCCAAATCACTTGCTGATTTAGTTATTTTTTTAACTACATTCATACCTTGCTTATGTCCAGCAATTCTTGGTAGATGTCTTTTTTGAGCCCAACGACCGTTACCGTCCATAATAATAGCTATATGATTGGGAATGTTGTTTGTATCTAACTGCACATTCGCCTTTTTCTTAAATTTAAACATAATACCACCTATTTTATACAAATAAAGGATGAGAATAAATCCTCACCCTTACTCATAAAGTTTATTTTATTGGATTAATCTCCATTCACCACGATTACTATCAGCTAAAGTTTCAAAATACTTTAGTAATTGATTAGCATCAGCAGCACTTTGTTCACCTAACATATTTAAACCTTTTCCAGTAGGAATTGGATCACTTAAATCAGTAACTTCTGTTTCATTTTCAATAGTTGCTTGAGTAAATGCAACAATCCAATCATTTTCAATTAACTTAGAAACAATCAAGAAAAGATTAAATTTATCAGTAACAAATACTGGCATTACGAAAACACCATCTTGAATTTCTTCCAGTTGATTACCATTGTATGCTAGAGCACCTTTGGTATCGTCATTCATGTCTCCATTTAATTTGAAGACCATTTTTCCAAATTCTTCAGTACCTGGAGTGACTTCTTTTTCTTGCATATTGTGGCTCCTCCTAAATTAATATTATCCGTTCATTACTTCTTGTTCTTTATCATCTACAACTGATTCTAATTCTTTGATTTGGTCATCAGTTAATTTTTGTACACGGTTTTCAAGATCATGAGCTACATCATCACTAAATTCGTCATCCTTGTTACCCTTTTTAACGGCGTCCATAGCTTCTCTACGAACATTTCTGATAGCAACTTTACCTTGTTCTCCAGTAGCCTTAACCTTCTTAGAAACTTCTTTTCTACGTTCTTCAGTCAATTGTGGGACTACTAATCTAATATTGTCACCATCATTAGCAGGATTAATTCCAATATCAGCTTCTAGAATACCTTTTTCAATATTGTCTAAAGCACTCTTGTCATATGGGCTAACCATAATAACTCTTGCTTCTGGGACAGTTATAGAAGCAATTTGATTTAATGGAGTTGGTACACCGTAATATTCTACTTGAACACCATTTAGTAAACTTGAATTAGCACGTCCTGCTCTGATAGTAGCTAATTCTTTTCTTAATGATGCAATTGATTTTTGCATTTTTGATTTAGCGTTATCTAAAATTTCCTTTTGACTTGCCATTTCTTATTTCCCCCTAACAGTAGTTCCAATTTTTTCACCTTTAACAACTTTTTCGATGTTACCGGCTTTGTTTAAGTTAAATACAACCAATGGAATATCATTATCCATGGATAATGAACTTGCAGTAGTGTCCATAACATTTAGACCTTTATTAATGATATCCATTTGTGTTAATTCGTCAAATTTAACAGCATTTGGATCCTTATTTGGATCTGCTGAGTAAATACCATCAACACCATTCTTAGCCATTAAAATGGCATCAGCTCTTACTTCGGCGGCACGTAATGCAGCAGTAGTGTCTGTTGAGAAGAATGGATTACCAGTTCCACCAGCAAAAATAACTACACGGTTCTTTTGCAAGTGACGAACTGCTTTTCTACGAATGTATGGTTCAGCAATTTGTCTCATTTCAATTGATGTTTGAACACGAGTAGGAACATCCATTGATTCTAGATTTTCTTGCAATGCTAAACCATTCATAATAGTTGCTAGCATTCCGATGTAATCGGCTTGAGTTCTTTCCATTCCAAGTTTTGAACCAGTGACTCCACGCCACATGTTTCCACCACCGACAACAATAGCAATTTGAATACCCAAATCATGGACATTCTTTACTTCTTCGGCAATTTTTTTAATAACTGGTGGATTAATTCCAAAACCTTTTTCACCGGCTAAAGCTTCTCCACTAAGCTTTAGCACAATACGTTTATATTTTATATCAGACATTGAAGCGTTCCTCCATTACATAGTCATAATCATTACCTTAATTTTAGCATAATATAGAAAGTAAAAACAGATTATAAGTACAATTAATTTAATTGAAAATATGTATAAAAAAAGGATACTTTTAAGTATCCTTTTAATTTTTTATTTAATTTGACTGTTTACTTCGTCAACAAAGCTTTGTTCTTGTTTTTCAATACCTTCACCAACTTCGTAACGAACAAATGCAGATAATTCACCGCCATTGTCCTTTACGTATTCAGCTACAGTCTTGTCAGAATCCATAACGAATTCTTGATCAGCTAAACAAATTTCAGATAAGAATTTGTGTAAACGACCTTCAACCATCTTTTCAACAATCTTTTCAGGTTTACCTTCGTTTAGAGCTTCCTTCTTCAATGTTTCCTTTTCAGAAGCTAATCTGTCACTTGGAACATCGTCTTTAGTTAAGTATTCTGGCTTAGTTGCAGCAACGTGCATAGCAACATGTTTAGCAACAGTTTCATCAGCATTCTTAACTTGTACTAAAGCACCGATTAAACCTTGGTTGTGTAAGTAGTAACCAAAGCTTTCGTCGTCACCTTTTGTAAGAACAGTGAAACGACGTAGAGTAATCTTTTCACCAGTGATTTGAGTAGTGTTAATGATTTTATCATTAATAGTTTCACCATCAACATCTAAAGCTAAAGCTTCTTCAACGTTTGCAGGTTTTGCTTCAAGAATCTTAGCAGCAATTAAGTCAATTAAGTTCTTAAAGTCATCGTTACCTGAAACGAAGTCAGTTTCAGCATTAACTTCAACGATAGCAGCGTCGTTTCCGTTTTCAACAACACGTGTTAAACCAGCGGCAGCAACTTTGTCACTCTTCTTTTGAGCCTTTGCAATACCTTTTTCACGTAGGAATTCAAGAGCTTTCTTTTCGTCACCATCTGAAGCAACTAAAGCTTTCTTAGCGTCCATCATACCTACACTTGTCTTGTCACGTAAATTCTTTACTTGAGCAGCAGTAATTTTTGCCATTTTAATGGCCTCCTTATTATTCTTATCAATAAAAAAGGCCGACTCATCCCAGGCCTTATCGGTCCAAAAACATGAGTCAGCCTAAGTGTTCAAACAAGTTAATATATTAAAATATTATTTGTCTTCACTTTCATTTTTTTCATCAGCGTTTTCAAAAGTCTTTTCGCTAACGTTTTCTTCACCTTGGTTACCTTCGATGATAGCATCAGCCATCTTAGAAGTAATTAAACGAACGGCACGAATAGCGTCATCGTTTGATGGAATAATAACATCAATGTCATCAGGATCAGTGTTAGTATCAACCATAGCAACGATAGGAATGTTTAGTTTGTGAGCTTCGTGAACAGCAATTTGTTCTTTACGAGGATCAACAACAAACATAACATCTGGAACCTTAGGCATATCTTCAATACCACCAAGGAATTTTTCAAGCTTGTCAGTCTTCTTCTTTAGAAGAGAAACTTCCTTCTTAGGTAATCTTTCGAAAGTGCCATCTTCTGCCATCTTCTTAAGATCCTTTAAGTAGTTGATACGTTTTTGAATAGTATCCCAGTTAGTTAAAGTTCCACCTAACCAACGATGGTTAACGTAAAATTGACCAGCGCGTTCAGCTTCTTCTTGGATTGAATCTTGTGCTTGCTTCTTAGTACCAACAAATAGTACAACAGCGCCCTTAGCAGCTTCATCCTTCATGTAGTTGTATGCACTATCAATCATCTTTACAGTCTTTTGTAAATCGATAATGTAAATACCGTTACGTTGGGTAAAGATGTATTTCTTCATCTTAGGATTCCAACGACGAGTTTGGTGACCAAAATGTACACCAGCTTCTAGTAATTGTTTCATAGAAATAACAGCCATGTTAATAGCCCTCCAAAAATAGTTTTTTCCTCCCTAACGGTCTCATAGATCAGAAACTTATTTAAAAGCACCGTCTAATCTATCGCGTCAGGTGTGAATTGGTAATAAATACCGAATATTATTGTATCTTAAACTTTCTAAATAATCAAGAGAAAATTAAAGTTCAACAATTTTATCTGATTTACCAGTGTTAATTAAGTCACGGTTGGCATCCATTGATAATTGAACCATGTTCTTAACAGCTGTCTTAGTGTAGAAAGCAATGTGTGGACTTACTAAAACATTGTCACGTTTCATTAAGTTCTTTAATCTGTCGTCTGAGATATCATCGAAGCTATCGAAGTTAACGTTAAATACACCAACTTCATCTTCGTAAGTATCTAATGCAGCACCTGCTAATTTGCCACTATCTAATGCCTTAATTAATGCATCAGTATCAACTAGTGAACCTCTAGCAGCGTTGATAATGTATGAACCATCTTTCATTAATGATAATGTGTGTTCATTAACGATGTGTTCATTTTCCTTTACAGCTGGAGCATGTAAAGAAATAATATCTGATTGTTTGAATAATTCATCAGGTGTATCAACATAGATACCTTGTTTGTCCAATTCAGGGTTTCTAAATGGATCGTAACCAATTACCTTAGCACCAAATCCACGGCAGATGTCGATAAGTACACGACCAATTCTACCTGTACCAAGAACACCAACAGTCTTCTTGTTTAATTCTTCAGCAATTTCTGGAGCCCATCTTAAGTCACCAGAACGTTGCTTATCTTCAAAGCGTTTAGTGTTTCTTAGTAAACGCATAATTTCTGTGATTGCTAATTCAGCAATAGCATTTGGTGAGTAAGCAGGAACATTAGTTACAGTAATGTTGTTTCTCTTAGCAGCATCAGCATCAACGTTATCAACACCAACGTTACGTAGAGAAAGTGACTTAATACCAAATTCACCTAATTTGTCTAAGATTTCAGCAGTATATGGTTTTTGTTGGTATGCAACAACACCATCAAAGCCTTTAGCTTCGTCTACTGTTGATGAATCTAGAAGTTTGGTTTCAACTTTTACTTCCACTTCCGGATTGTTTTGTTTCCATTCTTCTAAGAATGGCTTTTCATCATTTCTGATTCCATAAGCAATAATTTTCAATTTAGAAACCTCCAATACAAATTCATCTATCGAATTCATTATAACATTTTATAATGATTCTTAAACTTTTAAGCCATATTGTTTAACATTAATTCCTTGTTCGATTAAATATTCAATCTTCTTTTTCCTACTTTGATGTTTAAAATGATATTCTGCACTCAATGCATCATGCTTAGTATCAAATTGTTTAGAAAATATCATTTTTACTGGTAAGTGAGATTTTGTATATTTTGCACCTTTTCCAGTTTGATGCTGCTTAAGCCGATGCTTTAAATCAGTGGTAAAGCCACCATACAAGGAGTTATCTCCACACAATAAAACATACATAAAATAATTATTTGTTTTTTCCATAGAGTACTTCCCTTATATAACTAGTATATTCATTTGAATTTTCTTTATATACATAAATTGGTGGTAAAACTTTTAAGCCACCCTTTTTGCCGCTCTTTATGCCTTCAATTAGTACTATATTTGCGTCTTTTCCCATTCTTGGGTATACAAATTGTAACTTTTTAGGCATTACATGATGATCTGACATCACATTTATCAACTCAGGTAATCGATCTGGTCTATAAACAAAAAACGCTTTACCGTTAGTTTTTAACAATCCTTCACAAATTTCCAGTATTGAAGATAAATTAGTGGTTATTTCATGTCTTGCAATAGCTAAATATGGATTAGGATTTTTTTTGCTACTCTTTATATCAGGGAAATATGGTGGATTACAAGTTATCATGTCCACTGAATCTTTATCTATATGTTCAAATGCATTAGATAAATCGTCGTTTACTATTGTTATTTTATTTGTTAAATCATTTAATTCGACACTTCTCTGAGCCATGTCAGCTAACTTATCCTGCAACTCCACTTCAACTATTTTTCCACGTGTCTTATGTGACATAAATAGTCCTACTGCACCATTTCCAGCACACAAATCTACAATCTTAGATTTAGCCTTAGCTGGCACTTTTGCAAATTCAGCCAGCAGGACAGCATCCAAGGAAAATGAGAATACATTAGGATTTTGTATAATCTTTACTTCATTACTATATAGTTCATCAATTCGCTCATTTTCTTTCAAAAAATCATTCAATGAAATAACCTACCTTATTTTTTCTTGCATAGTATAATGATAATAGAATACTATTAAATTATAAAGTACGAGAGGAGTTTATAGTATGTATTCTTTTTTAAAGATACTTGCAAGAATTATTTTGTATCCAATTAATGGAATGCCTAAATTTAAAAATAAGCAAAGGATTCCGGAAGGTAACTACATTTTAGTTGCACCCCACAGAACATGGTTTGATCCTTTGTATTTCGCCCTAGCAGCAAGTCCAAGAGAATTTGCTTTTATGGCAAAAAAAGAACTTTTTAAAAATCCCTTTTTAAGATATATCTTAGTACACGCAAACGTATTAAGCGTAGATAGAGAAAATCCAGGCCCATCTGTTATTAAAGAACCTGTCAAAGTTTTACAAAAAAGTGATAAATCACTAATCATTTTCCCTTCTGGAACTAGACATTCTCAAACTTTAAAGGGTGGAGCTACTTTGATTGCTAAATTATCTAAGAAGCCTCTTCTTCCAGCTGTTTATCAAGGACCTTTAACCTTTAAAACATTATTCTCAAGAAAAGATGCTATTATTAATTTTGGTGACCCCATTTATTTAGATAAGAATGTAAAGATTAATGAGGAAGGTCAAAAGATGATTGAAAAGCAAATGCAAGATGCTTTTGATAAGTTAGATGATGAAATTGACCCTAGTTTCCATTATGTAGATCCTGCAAAGCAAAAAAATAAATAGAAAAAAGGACTTAAATCAAATTTAAGTCCTTTTTTATTATTTAGCATGAGCTTTCATGCTGTTCATCATTTGGTTTAGTTTCTTAGCTGAAGGCTTTTGACCCATTTGCAACATCATTGCTCTTAATTGATCCTTGTTAATTGGGGGATTATCCTTTAAATACTTTTCCATGTACTTACGAGCCATGAAAAATCCACCGGCTACACCTACTAATAAGGCAACGATAACTAAAATAATCCATAAGAATGTGGACATAGGTTTTCCTCCTCCCATTACTTTATACAATTAATTTTACACAAATTAATTACTAAATTCAAAAAAAGTTTTAATCGTCTCGTAAACCTTTCTTTCTTTGAACATCTTTAACTTTTTCTGGAGTAACTTCCTTTCCAGATTTGTTGTACACTTGTACCATTTCAATTTGGCTTCTCATGTTTTCCTTAAAGCGTTTCAAATACTTTTTTCTAAGGTCAGCTCTTTCAGCTTCTTCTTGTTTGGTTAATCCATCGGATTTAGCTTTATGAGCTAACTCATTAATTCTAGGAATAAGTTTCTTTAAAATTGGATCTTCTGACATTTATATCACTTCCTTACGAACATTTGTTTTTATTTTAACTATGTGCTATATTATTGATAATATACACGATGAAATGAGGTATTCATATGGCCTTTTCAAAAGAAGAAAAATCTTCTAAACAATTAGCTATTTTAAAATTTATTTGGAAAAGAATCAACAACCAAGGTTATCCTCCAACTGTTAGAGAAATATGTGAAGCTGTTGGCTTATCATCAACATCAACTGTTCACGGTCATTTAAGTAGATTAGAGAAAAAAGGATATATCGTCAAAAATCCAGCAAAACCAAGAGCGATAGAAATCACCGAACTTGGTATGAAAAAAATGGGTGTAAACTCACATCCTGGAAAAATTCCTGTACTTGGAACTGTTGCAGCCGGAGAACCTATTCTAGCTGTTGAAGACACATCCGAATATTTCTCTTTACCCGATCAGTATGAAAATTCCAGTGACATTTTTATGCTAACCATTCAAGGTGAAAGCATGATTAATATCGGAATATTAAATGGTGATAAAGTAATTGTTAAAAAACAATCCACCGCAGAAAATGGTGATATTGTTATCGCTATGACTGAAGATAACGAAGCAACCTGCAAACGATTCTTTAAGGAAAAGGATCATTACAGATTGCAACCAGAAAACGATAATATGGACCCAATTATTTTAAACAAAGTAACTGTTTTGGGTAAAGTAGTTGGCCTATATCGTGATTCAATCTTT
Source organism: Apilactobacillus bombintestini (assembly GCF_003627035.1). Taxonomy (GTDB): domain Bacteria; phylum Bacillota; class Bacilli; order Lactobacillales; family Lactobacillaceae; genus Apilactobacillus; species Apilactobacillus bombintestini. Next base: position 576,121 of record NZ_CP032626.1, on the reverse strand, counting down.
TAAAATACTTTACCGTTGTATTTATATTCAGGTATTTTTACAAAATCAAATTTAACAATATCATCAATTGTTGTTAAATAAGAATTTGAACCATTAGATAGCATCAAATTAACGTTACCACTTTTTTCATGGAATAAAATAACAGGCTTATTAATAGCATGTGCATATCCAATTTCAAAAGCTGTGCCGCTATCAACATTGTCGTCAACAAAGTCGATAATTGCGATAACTGCATCAGCTTTTTTTATTTCATCAACGTCCAGCTTAAATACTGCTTTAGACCATTCATCACTACCGACTTCAAGACTTTTATCCACAGTAGACAATCTAGGACTGAAAAAATTATCCACAGTCGTATTTTGATTTAAGGCTTTTTCTACACGTTCCACCCTATCAATTTGTTCATCATCAAAAAAAGGTCCTGCTAAATATAAATTCATAATTATATCCTACTTTCTACCATAGATTCTTTGGTGATTCTTAACACCTTTCAAGAAGAAATCAGCACTGTCATTTTCATAATCCAAATTAATATCGCCATCTTTAATAGGAATCCAGTTATTAAAAATGCGTTCATATTCTTCAACTGAAACTCGTTTTCTATTCTTCAAGTCGGTATCTATTTGATCAGCTAATTGATCATTCTTAAATCCGTCCTTCAACTTCATAGAGAAGAATTCTCCTTGGGCACCTGATCCGTAACTAAACAATCCAATTCGGTCCCCTGTTTGTAAGTCTGTTGAATTATTCAATAATGACAATACATTCAAATATAATGATCCAGTATATAAATTACCAACATTTTCATTATATTTTCTACCGTATTCGAATTCTTGCTTAAGATGTTCTTGTTTATCTTCATCAGCTTCATTTAAAATGGCTCTCAAACCTTTAATCCCCATCTTGGTGTATGGAAGATGGAAAGTCATTGCCTTAAAGTCATCTATAGATAATCCCGTAATCTTCTTATATTCATCCCAAGTGTTTTTAAAGAACTTAACATAAACATCATTGGAATAATGACCATCAACAACTGCTTCAGTACGGTATAAAGGGCGCCAAAAGTCCATAATATCATCTGAATAGAATGTACTTGGGCCTTCGAATTCTAACATGGATGGATTAGATGAAACTACCATTGCCATAGCACCGCCACCTTGAGTTACTTCTCCAGGTGTTTTAATTCCATATCTGGCAATATCTGCTCCAATAACCAATGCTTGTTTGTCTGGATGGTTAGTTACATACTCTTTAGCCATTTGAAGTCCAGCAGTAGCTCCATAACAAGCTTGTTTAACTTCGAAAGCTCTTGCACGTCTGCTTAATCCTAGCATGTTTTGTAAATAAATAGCCGCAGACTTAGAGTTATCTACACCTGTTTCAGTTCCAAAAATTATTAAATCAATTTTCTTACGATTATCGTCATCAATAATTTTTTCACAGGCATTAGCAGCCATGGTTACAACATCTTGTGTGTTAGGTATAACCGCTTGTTTCTTTTGACCAATACCAATTAAGTATTTATTAGGATCTTCATTTCTTGCATTAGCTAAATCAACCATGTCTAAATACATATCTGAAGAGAAAAAACTCATTTTATCAATTCCAACACTCATAATGACAATCCACACTTTCCATTTTTTAATATAATAATTATACTATGGTTCCTTAATGATAACAAAAAATACGCGTAATAAAAAACCTACTAATAATTAAATTAGTAGGCCTTTTTAAATAATTAAACATTTTTATTATTTTGGATGCAGCCACCAAAATTCAGAAAATAATTGTTTTGAACTTGGTGGTGACAATTAATTTATTGAATCCATAAATTTTTTCTTTTTTGCTTATATTATAAAATTAATAATAAAGTTATAAATCTATTATTGATATATTCATTAATAAGATCAGTTAACAAGCAACCTAAAATACCAATTATTACAAAATAAATTAAAAGCTTTTTTCATTAAATAGTCCACTATTGTTCACCAAAAGCAGTTAATAAGGATGCTGTTAAAAAGCTTACTAATTATCTTAATTTTTAACAAAAAATTGAATGATCTTTTGAATGCCCTTTGATATTAATTCAGCAACTTATATAAATAAAAAATCATTGATAATCCTAGATTACCAATGATTTTAGCATCATATGAAAACATATGAACACTGTTTAAAGGAGAGTACAGGAGTCGAACCTGCCCGCCGGGAAAAACCGGTTCGTCGGATTTCGAGTCCGATGCATTACCGCTCTGCCAACTCTCCATAAAAGAATGCGCCACTAAGGCACATTCCATAATTGTTAATATTTTAAAAGACTTAGTATATCGTAATCTTTTATTTTTTCTCTACCTTTTAGAGCTTCAATTTCAATAATAAATGCAGTACCTACTACAATTCCACCAAGTTGTTCAACTAGTTTAATTGTAGCTTCAATAGTACCACCAGTAGCAAGTAAATCGTCGGTGATTAATACTCGTTGGCCTGGTTTAACAGCATCAGCATGAAGGTATAAAGAGGATTTTCCATATTCCAAACCATATGAAGCTTCTACTGTTTCACCTGGTAATTTACCTTTCTTTCTTGCAGGTACAAATCCAATGCCTAAATCATAAGCAACTGGGCAACCCACAATAAAGCCACGAGCTTCAGGACCAACAATTAAGTCGACCTTTTTTTCTTTAGCATACTTAACTATTTCATCAGTAGCTTGATGGTATGCTTTTCCATCTTCCATAAGTGGTGAAATGTCTCTAAATAAGACACCAGGTTCTGGAAAATTTTCATAACTTGCAACATAATCATGCAAATCAAGTGCCATTAGTCAATAACTTCCTTTCACTTATCCAAACAAATTCGAACGTTTTGCTTAAACTTTTCACCACTAACAGCTAAAAGTTTCTTCTCAGTTTCAATTTGTTTCTCTCTATCCTGGTATACTCGGCTTTCAGTTAAAGCTGTATTAACCAGATCAGGATTATAATTCATAATTCCATTTTCTATATAAACAAAATTTAAATCATTAAATACATTAATCATAAAAATTAATGTTTGTACATCGATATCTAAATAACTACCAATTTTGTTTATCTTATCATGTATCTGAATATCGTTATGCGTCTTAATGAACTTAAATAGTTTAGCATATTGTGTACGATTTGGCATCCCTTTTTTAAAAATATAATGATTTTTAAATAGATAAAATGTCACGCTATTAAAACTAATTTTACTCAAAGCATCTTCTAGATGCGACACATCATTTGGACAATCGACAATTAATATATTATCAAATTTATCCTGTGAAGACAAATTGGAATATAGGCTACTAGTAGAATTATTGTTCACAAACGGACTTAACTTTTTATATAGCTTTTCACTAAAGAAAATGTAATTTCCAGTTGGCTTAAACATTTCCTTAGCTAATACGTGTGTACGTTTATCAATTATCTCAATACCACTACTACGCATATCATCTAACATGATTTGTATAGTAGTTTTACCACGCCAAGTATTTTTGTCTAAATGTCCAGCCACTAAAACATTATCACAGTTATTGATTAAGTCATTAGCTTGTGAGCCATGCTTAAATGCTAATACATTAACCTTACCTTGCTTATCTACCATTTGAAACTTCAAATGACTATTATCTTTACCCATAGTTTGAATATTAGTAACCATATTAGGACTAAATTCAAACACCGGATATTCATTATCGGTTCCAAAAGGTGCTAACAATTGAAGTTGATTAAACAATTCTTCATTAACATCTTCACATTTTAATCTTCCAGATATTAATAAATCTGACTTAGCATTTGCATCTAATTTATGTGTTTTTGCATATTCATTTAAATGTTGACTAATTTCGTTTATATGTTCTTCATCAACACTTAGACCAACAGCCATTGCATGACCACCAAATGATATCATTTTATCTCTAACACCATTTAGTGCATCAAATAAATTAAATCCTTCTACACTTCTTCCAGATCCCTTTAATATCCCAGTATTTGAGTCTAAATTAAGCACTAAGCTAGGCTTTTGGAATTTTTCTACCAATCTACTTGCCACAATTCCAACTACACCTTCGTGCCAATTTTGGCCATATACGACTTGCACTGCATCATCATTTTGGGTTTGTGCTTGTATTACAGCTTCCGTAGTAATATCTTCTACAAATTTGCGACGTCTTTTGTTTTGTTCTTCTGTATCATGAGCTAATGCATCAGCTTTTTCATCATCAAAAGTAGTTAAAAGTTCTACTCCACTACTTGCATCACCCATGCGTCCCAAAGCATTCAAACGAGGTGCTAAACCAAAGCTTATACTTTCTTCGTTTAACTCACCTTTTAAGCCGGCTAATTTTCCTAAACTATATAATCCTGGGCGTTCTGTATTAGCAATCATTTGTAAACCATATTTAACTAAAATACGGTTTTCATCGGTTAATGACACTAAATCTGCTACCGTTCCAATAGCAGCTAAATCTAAATATTCTTCTGGTACTTCATCTAATAAGGCTGTTGCCACTTTAAATGCAATTCCTACTCCAGAAAATTCACCAAAAGGATACTCATCCCCTGGATATCTAGCATGTACAATTGCATAAGCATCTGGTAATTTATCAGGCAATTCGTGGTGATCAGTAATAATTACATCACAACCTAATTCATTAGCTACAGCCACTGATTCATTACCAGACACTCCGTTGTCAACCGTAACCACTAAATTAGTTCCATCATTTATCAATCGTTTATAAACATCTGGATTAGGACCATAACCATCAGTAAAACGATTAGGAACAAAATAGTCTACGTTAGCCCCTAAATTTTGTAGGGTTTCATACATAACCGAAGTACTAGTTATTCCATCAGCATCGTAATCACCATAAACGGTAATTTTTTCATTATTTTCGATAGCAGTTTTTATACGGTCACATGCTTTCTTCATATCATGTAATAAAAACGGATCTCTTAAATCACTTAATTGTGGATTTAGAAATGAATTTATTTTCTCTTCATCATCATAACCACGTTGGATTAATGATTCGACAATTGCTGAACTAATACCTATTTTCTTACCAATATTTATGGCGTCTTCAGAAACATCAGTATTTTTATGTTTCCAATTAAAATTTGCGGATAGCATTCAATCAACCCTTTTAATTATTTTTATCAAATGGAATATCTATTATGTCAAAATCCTTTACTACTCTAGAGTTAGGGAAAATAGATCTGGCTTGCTTTTGTAGTTCATATGCCATACCACCTGTGTATCTTGCAGAGATATGAGTTAATAATAATTTGTGTACTCCAGCCTTTTTAGCTAATTTAGCAGCTTGCATATTAGTAGAATGATAATAACTGTGTGCTAAACGACTTTCACCTTTACCAAAAGTACTTTCGTGAACTAATACATCGGCATTTTGTGCCAAATTATAACTGGAAAGATTACTTCTAGTATCTCCGATAATAGTTACAGTACGTCCTTTTTGTGCAGGTCCAATGTATTGTTTACCATCAATCACTCTTCCATCATCTAAAGTAACAGTTTGGCCGTTCTTAATTTTTCCATATACAGGTCCTGATGGAATACCGGCTTCTTTTAATTTATCCACTAAAAGTTCACCTGGATGATCCTTTTCTTCTACTCTAAAACCATATGAAGCAATTTGATGATCTAATCTACCAATGGTTACTTTAAATTTATCATCATCCAAAATAACTCCTGGTTGTTTTATTTCTACATAATTAATTTTATAGGATAGTTTAGTTTGTGACACGCTTAAACTAACTCTAACAAAATCTTTAATCCCTTTTGGGCCATATATAGTTAGTGGTGTATTTCCACCTTGAAATGATCTAGAACTCAATAAACCAGGCAAACCAAAAATATGATCCCCATGTAAATGAGTTATAAATATTTTATTAATTTTTCTTGGCTTTAAGTTAGTTCTTAAAATTTGTTGTTGAGTTCCTTCCCCACAATCAAATAACCAGACTGAATTACATTCATCTAGTAGTTTTAAAGCAGTTGAAGATACATTTCTAAATTTACCAGGGACTCCTGACCCAGTTCCTAAAAATTCTAATTGCATAAATCATTTTTCCTTTTCTATAAGCGTTAAACATATATATAAATTGTAGCACATAAAAAAAGATGGGATTACCCCATCATTTTAATTAATCCACGAAAGTAAATGTAAAGTCTAAGATAGAAACTAAGTCGCCATCTTTAGCACCGTGTTTTCTTAGTGCATCATCTACACCCATTCCTCTAAGTTGTCTTGCGAAACGTAACATACTTTGATCATGAGTAGTATCAGTCATTTGGAATAGTTTTTCAATCTTATCTCCATACAATACCCATACACCGTCTTCATCACGTTTGATGTTAAATGGTGCTTCTTCATCAGCATTGTATTCAACTTCATCGTCTTTAACATCTTCCACATCAGTAATTGGGAATTTAGGAGTTGTTTCTAGTAAGTCTGAAGTCTTACTAATTAATTCCTTTAATCCTTTATGAGTTACAGATGAAATAGGAAGAACTTCATATGCTACATCATCTTGTTTAATTTGTTCTTTAAACTCTGCTAGATTATCTTCTGAATCAGGCATATCCATCTTTGTGGCAACCACAATTTGTGGACGTTTTAATAAATTATCATCATATTTGGATAATTCATCATTAATCTTCTTGTAATCTTCATAAGGACTTCTGCCTTCTTGGCCACTCATATCAACTAGATGCAAAATAACTCTAGTTCTTTCTACGTGTCTTAGAAATTTGAATCCTAAACCAACACCAGATGATGCACCTTCGATAAGTCCTGGTAAGTCAGCAATAACAAAGTCACGACCATCATCCAATCTTACCATTCCTAGATTAGGAACTAATGTAGTGAAATGATATTGAGCAACTTTAGGCTTAGCTGTTGTAATAGTAGAAAGCAAAGTAGATTTACCTACCGATGGGAATCCTACTAAACCAACATCAGCTAACATTTTTAGTTCTAGTCGTACGTTTAATTCTTCACCAGGTTCACCATTTTCAGCAATTTCAGGTGCTGAATTCTTAGCAGAAGCAAAGTGAGTGTTTCCACGACCTCCACGGCCACCTTTTAGGGCTACGAATTTATCATCTGGGTTTACTAAATCAAACAATAACTTATTAGTATTGTCATCATATACTGAAGTTCCTTCTGGTACATAAATATATAAATCATCGGCACTTTTACCGGTCATTTTTTTATTTCCACCATCAGCACCGTTGTCGGCCTTAAATTTACGTTTATATCTAAAGTCCATTAAGGTACTCATTCCGGTTTCTACGGCAAAGATAACACTTCCACCGCGACCACCGTCTCCTCCGGCAGGTCCACCATTAGGAACATATTTTTCTCTTCTGAAGGCAACGATTCCGTTACCTCCCTTTCCTGATTTAACATTAATTTTTACTTGATCTACAAACATTTTATCTCCGCTCTATCTTTTTATTTTATAGTTTAGTATAACTGTATTTTTTAACTCAGTAAATACTTAGCATCATTTTTCAATGTTACTTAAAGTATATTTAATATTTTTTGCAGTTTGAGTTGGAATACCTAATGATTCAATTTTATCCAATGAAGCTTCCGAAATTTTCTTCATAGATTTAAATTCATTCAAAAGCTTATTTCTAGTTTTAGGTCCAACTCCTTCAATAGTATCTAATTCAGAACTTAATGAATGCTTAGTATGAACTTGACGATGGAAATTAATAGCAAAGCGATGGACTTCATCTTGTACTCTTTGTACTAAGTAAAATGCTTGGCTTCTAGGATTTAGAGAAACATGCTCATCTAATTCTCCGAATAATAGATCAGCAGTCTTATGTTTATCATTTTTAACCATCCCTGCAACCGGAATAGATAATCCTAATTCATTTTCCAAAACATCCTTTACCGCGTTTAACTGGATATCTCCACCATCCATTAAAATTAAGTCTGGCATAGCAGCATGTTCTTTCAACAATCTAGTGTATCTACGACGTATAACTTCTCGAGTACTTGCTGCTTCGTCAGCATGGTCTTCATTACGTAGTTTATATTTACGGTAAGCATTCTTATTTGGCTTTCCATCTACAAATTGTACCATGGCAGAAACTAAATCTGCTCCTTGAATATGAGAATGGTCAAATGCCTCTATTGTACGACCCTTTGGAATACTCAATGCTACACATAATTCGTCCATTGCACCAACTGTCTTAATATTATCTAATTCCATTAAACGGAATTTTTCATCTAAGACTAATTTGGCATTCTTTTCAGCCATATCTAATAGGTCTTTCTTTTGACCACGCTTAGGTACACGAACTGCTACATCTAGCGTATCAGATATTAAATTCGTATCCAAACTTTCAGGAACCAAAATTTCTTTAGGAAGTTGGTGATTTTCTTGTGAATAGAATTGTACAATAAAGTTTTCCATAGATTCCTTAGCTGTATCAGCAATAGGAAAGGTTCTCTTAACACGTTTAAGTAGTCGTGCTTGTCTAATAAAGAAAATTTGAATTGAAATCCATCCGTGATTTACATAATAATTAAAGATATCTCTATGTGTATAATCATTAGAAATAATCTTTTGCTTTTCTACGGTAATTTCAATATATTTTAATTGATCACGAATTTCAGCAGCACGTTCGTATTGCAAATCTTTGGAAGCATCTAACATTTTCTTTGTTAACATTTCCTTTGCTATACTTACATCACCATTCAAAAATGATTTAATATGTTTAATTTGTTCATCATATACTGACTTATGAACCTTTTTAAAACATGCTCCCAAACATTGTCCCATGTGATAGTACAAGCAAGGACGATTTTGAAATCCATTACATCTTCTTAAAGGATATACCTTTTGTAGGAAATTTAATGTTTCATCAGCAGCATATACATTAGGATATGGACCGAAGTAATAACCACCATCTCTTTTAATAGTATTGGCTATTTTGATTTGTGGATCCGTTTCGTTAGTTATCTTAATATATGGATATCCACCGTGTCCTTGTTTTAATTGTATATTGTAATAAGGACGATGCTTTTGAATTAAAGTAATTTCTAATAAGAAAGCTTCTTTATCAGTTGATGTTATAATAGTTTCGAAGTCACGAATCTGTGACACTAATTTAGCAGTCTTTCCTTCATGACTACTTTTGAAGTATGATCTAACACGATTCTTTAAGTTTTTTGCTTTCCCAACATATATAATTTTTCCCAGTTTGTTTTTCATTAAATAACATCCTGGTAAATCGGGAAGCAAAGTTAATTTATGTTCAATATGTGGAGTTGCCATAATTATCACCTCAATTGAAAATCGTTTTCAATATGACAAAACTCTGCTATTTTGATATTATATATCATAAAATAAGGAGATGCATACAATGGGTTTAAACATTCAAAGAAATAATGACTTAAATGCAATGTTTGATAAATTTGCTAGAATTGATTCTAACGATAAAAAACGTGATAAATTCTTAAAACATAAGGATAAAAAATCAGATAAAAAGAAAAAGAAATAACAGTAAAATTTAGGCTTCACAATTTAATTGTGAAGCCCTTTTTTTACTTTTTATTTAGACGATTAATATTGAATTCAGCAACTTCTTCAAAATCAATATTATTCCATTCTGCAATTTGTGATAAATACCAAAGAACGTCTCCCATTTCTTTAACCATTTGTTCTCTGTCTAATTTATCGCCATGAAATGTATACTTTTTAACTAAATCAACGACTTGACCAGTTTCACTGGCTAAACCTAAAGCACAATTAGTCAAAACTTGTTCATTTCCGTGTAATGTCTTATTAGCTGCTTTTTGATATTCGTTAAATTCCAATTAATGTACCTCCGTTTTATTTTCGATCCATTCCCAGACTTGTTCTTTTCCATACTTACTTTGTGCTGAGAATAATTGAATTTCGTCGCCATCTCTTAAATCAATAGACTTATTTAATAAACTAACTTCCTTATTCCACTTACTCTTAGGAGTTTTATCCATTTTAGTAGCTAAAATAAGAGTTGGAATTTCATAATATTTTAGAAATTCATACATTTGTAAATCATCATCAGTAGGTGCACGACGTCCATCTACCAATAAAACCACCCCTTTTAGAGGTTTTCTAGTAGTTAAGTAGGTTTCTATCATTTCTCCCCACTTAGCTTGTTGAGCCTTGGAAATTTTGGCATAACCATAACCAGGAATATCAACAAAAAATAACTTATCATCTAAATTATAAAAATTAAGAGTTTGTGTTTTTCCAGGTTTATTAGATGTTCTAGCATATCCATTACGATTTATTAAAACATTTGTTAATGAGGACTTTCCAACATTTGAACGTCCTACCAAAGCAATTTCCGGATATCTATTCTTTGGATATTGCTTTGGTTCTACAGCACTTATATCAATATTAACATTGTGTACATCCATTTATCTCACTCGCTCTCGTTTTTAAATATATATTATATTCTAACATATGTGCCAACTATATTCGCCCAACAATATAAAATTATTTTATTATGATAAAAATAAAAAAGCCTTATAGAAAACGATTCTCATCATTTCCTACAGGACTTTTCATTATTCTTTGTCTTTTTTGTAAATAACTTTTGGTTCAGCAAGTTTCTTTACTGAATCAGCAGTTACTACTACCTTTTCCACGTTATCTTCACTTGGAATATCGTACATAATGTCACGCATTGTATCTTCCATAATAGATCTTAAACCACGTGCACCAGTCTTTCTTTCAATAGCTGTCTTAGCCATTTCTTTTAATGCATCAGGTTCAAATTCTAGACCTACACCATCAATGTTCATCAACTTAACATATTGTTTAACTAAAGCATTCTTAGGTTCAGTTAAGATACGAACTAAATCATCTTCAGTTAATTTATTCAATGCAGTTAAAATTGGTAAACGACCAATGAATTCTGGAATTAGTCCAAATTGTTGCAAATCACTTGGAATAACATGTTGCATGATATTATTATCATCCACTTGAGCTGCTTCTTTAGAATCAGTTCCAAATCCAATAGTCTTATCACCTAGACGGTTTCTAACGATATCTTGAATACCATCAAAGGCACCACCTACGATAAATAAGATATTCTTAGTGTTAATTTGAATCATTTCTTGTTGTGGATGTTTTCTACCACCATTAGGTGGAACACTTGCTACAGTTCCTTCTAAAATTTTTAGAAGAGCTTGTTGAACACCTTCACCAGAAACATCACGAGTAATAGAAACATTTTCAGATTTCTTAGCAATCTTATCTATTTCATCCACGTAAATAATTCCCTTTTCAGCACGTTCAACATCAAAATCAGCATTTTGTAGTAATTTCAAAAGAATATTTTCAACATCTTCACCTACATAACCGGCTTCGGTTAATGAAGTAGCATCCGCAATAGCAAATGGTACATTCAAAATATTAGCTAATGATTGAGCTAGATAAGTCTTACCTGAACCAGTAGGTCCAATGATAGAAATATTACTCTTTTGCAATTCAGTATCGTCTTCAGAATCCAAGTTATTAACACGTTTATAATGGTTGTAAACCGCAACAGCTAAAGTCTTTTTAGCATCGTCTTGGCCAACTACATATTCGTCTAATTTAGAAACAATTTCCTTAGGACTTAATGATTTAAATTTAGTGTCTTTTTCTTCTTGAGCTAATTCTTCATCAACAATATCTTTACACAAATCTATACATTCATTACAAATGTATACTCCAGGTCCGGCGACCATTTTTTTCACTTGATCTTCTGATTTTCCGCAGAAAGAACAAGTAACTGGGCCTTTTCCTTCATTATCTTCAAACAAATAATTTCACCCCAATAACTCCAACGTTTATATTTAATATAACACATAATCAGAGTTCATAAAATAATAATGTATCCAATAAAAAAAGTCCAATTAACTAACTGTTAATTGGGCTTTTCTACAAGTTTTTTTAGACTACTTGTTTAGCTTTGATTTTGGTTCTTGGTCAGCATTGTCAGTGATTAACTTAACAGCTTTTTGAATTGAAATGTCATGTTTTAGCATGTCATCTGTTAAGGCACCACGAACAGCTTCTTCCTTCATACCGTATTGGCTAGCTAAGTCTTTAACTTGTTGGTCAATTTCGTCTTGGGTTGCTTCAATCTTAGCATCCTTAACGATTGCTTCAAGAACAAGGTTAGTCTTAACACGTTCTTCAGCACCGTTAGCAAATTGTTTCTTCAAATCTTCTGGCTTTGTACCAGTTAATTGGAAGTACATTTGAGCATTGATACCTTGTTGTTGCATACCTGCTAAGTATTGATCCATTTGACGTTGAGTGTCTTCATCAATCATAGCTTGAGGAATTTCTTTTACAGTAGCATTCTTAACTGCAGCCTTGATAGCAGCATCTTCTACTTGGTTTTCCCCTTCAGTCTTCTTTTGATCCTTTAATTGATCCTTAATCTTGTCTTTTAGTTCGTCTAAGCTGTCTACATCTTCGTCAACATCCTTAGCGAATTCATCGTCAAGTTTAGGCATTTCCTTAGTCTTAACTTCATGAATAGTAGTCTTGAATGTTGCTTCCTTACCTGCTAATTCTTTAGCTTGGTATTCTTCTGGGAATGTAACATTAACATCTACATCTTCACCAGCTTTGTGACCAACTAATTGATCTTCAAATCCTGGAATAAATGATTTTGAACCTAATTCTAGTGAGTAGTTGTTAGCTTTTCCACCGTCAAATTGTTTACCATCAACGTAACCGTCGAAATCAATAACAACAGTATCACCGTTTTCAGCAGCCTTGTCTTCTTTTAGAACAAGTTCTGCTTGGTTCTTTTGCATTTCTTCTAGTTTTGCATCAATGTCTTTTTGGTATACACGAGTGTTTGGCTTTTCAACAACCATGCCCTTGTAGTCACCTAATTCAACATCAGGTTTTACAGTAACATTAGCCTTTAATACCCATGGCTTACCTTTTTCTAGACTGTCAATATTTACTTCTGGTTGAGCAACTGGTTCAATACCAGTTTCCTTAATAGCTGCACTGTAAGCTTCAGGAAGAACGATGTTTAATGCATCTTGGTATAATGCTTCTTCACCGTACATTTCATTAAAAATCTTACGTGAAACTTTTCCTTTACGGAAACCAGGAACAGTAATATTTTTCTTGTTCTTGTTGAAGGCTTTATCTAATCCTTCTTTTACTTGATCAACACTAATTTCGAAAGTTAATTCTCCATCATTAGTGCCTTTCTTTTCCCATTTTGCTGACATTATTTTCCCTCCGACATGAAAATATAATTTTTTACAATTTTCTTCTAATTGCGCACGTATATATTCTAACGTATAGTTTGAAAAAAGTAAATAAATAAAGGATTTTCAATGATTTTCAGAAAAAAAAAGAGCCAGAAACGAATTTCTGAACTCTTTTTTATTTTAAATATTAGTCATCGATGTCTGAAACAACACCGGCACCAACAGTGTGTCCACCTTCACGGATAGTGAACTTAGTACCTTGTTCAATAGCAACTGGTTTAGTTAATTCAACTGAGAATTCAACGTTATCACCAGGCATAACCATTTCTACACCGTCACCTAGTGTAATAACACCAGTAACATCAGTAGTATGGAAGTAGAATTGAGGACGGTAGTTTGAGAAGAATGGTGTATGACGACCACCTTCGTCTTTACTTAAAGCATATACTTGAGCTTTGAAGTTAGTGTGAGTCTTGATTGAACCTGGAGCAGCAATAACTTGTCCACGAACAACTTGGTCACGGTTGATACCACGTAATAGCATACCAACGTTATCACCAGCTTCACCTTCGTCAAGAGTCTTACGGAACATTTCTAGTCCAGTAACAGTTGACTTCAAGATGTCTTCAACAAGACCGATGATTTCAACTTCGTCACCAACTTTAACAACACCACGGTCGATACGACCAGATGCAACAGTACCACGACCAGTGATAGTAAATACATCTTCAACAGGCATTAATAGTGGCTTGGAATCATCACGTTGTGGAGTTGGGATGTATTCATCAACAACATCCATTAAGTGTAAGATAACATCCTTTTGTTCTTGGTCGTCTTGTAAAGCCTTTAGAGCTGAACCACGAATTACAGGAATATCGTCACCAGGGTAATCGTATTCTGAAAGTAATTCACGTACTTCCATTTCAACTAAGTCAACTAATTCGTCATCGTCAACTAAGTCAGTCTTGTTTAAGAATACAACGATGTGTTCAACACCAACTTGGCGAGCAAGTAGGATATGTTCACGAGTTTGTGGCATAGGACCATCAGTTGCGGCAACAACTAGGATGGCACCATCCATTTGAGCAGCACCAGTGATCATGTTCTTAACGTAGTCAGCATGTCCTGGGGCATCAATATGAGCGTAGTGACGCTTTTCAGTTGAGTATTCAACGTGGGCAGTGTTGATAGTAATACCACGTTCACGTTCTTCTGGAGCAGCATCGATTTGAGCGTAATCAGAAGCGTCAGCTAGACCTTTTTCTGATAGCACTTTAGTAATAGCTGCAGTTAAAGTAGTCTTACCATGATCAATATGGCCAATAGTACCAATATTTACATGGGGTTTTGTTCTTTCATAATGTTCTTTTGCCATTTATGAAAACCTCCTATAAAATTCGAAAGATTTGCATCAACAATTGCCAATGCATCTTTATAACTTATTATACTACATCTTCTCAAAAAGACAAAATCACATATCAATCTCAAGAAGAATTACTCTAATATTATAGCTACTGTATTTTTATTTGTAAATACTTATAGTGATTTTTATTTACAAATAATTGCTATTTAATAGAATTAAACTGATCTTTTATAAATTTAATGTATTCTAGGTAACCATGTTCATCAGCAGTATCGTATGTTTGGTCCCTTAAATATTCTTGAATTGTTAAATCATACCAGTTTTTAAAATCTTTAATAATATCATCGTTGAATGGATACATTAATATAGATTGATGATTAAAGTAACTACTAATCAAATACATTTTTTCAGGATTGCTTTGGTAGTCACTAATAATTCTTTTCAAAATATATTGATATGAACTCATATCATCCAAAGAACTTAACTGATTAGGTACTATCTTTTTATCTTCATTATCTATCCAATTTATTTCTATAGTATCATCACAATTAATTTTTCTAAGTGTATCAATAATCTCAGATTTCAACATTAGTTGAACAAATGGATCCATCAAAACAAATCGACTATATTTAACAAATTCTTTATATGGCAAATGTTGGCCACTCATAAAAGCTTTTTTCTGTTTATACAATGTTGTTTGCGAACTTGCATGGTAGTATTGCTTGGCTAATTCATCAAGAGTTTTTGATGAATTCTTTCTAAACATTTCCTCAGCATCGTTCAACATTTTCATACCATTTTCGAAGTACTCTTCATTATTTTCTTCAAAACTAGTAAGCACTTCCCTAGCCTTAATAAATTCATTGTTCTTCACTAGAACTTTTACTAAAAGTAAAAAATCCCCTAAATTACTAACAAAAGAATTGGGTTCTTCCATCACCAATTCTTTTGCCATAACATATTGTTTTAATTTAATTAAGGCCTCAACTTGTAAAACCAAGGCTGCACTGCTTTTATGATTTTCTAAATATTCTCGTGATAAATTAACAGCAGCTTGATATTTTTTATCACTTATATTTTGTTTGATAGTATCCACGATATTTGACTTTGATTCATCCATGCCTGTCACTCCTCACAAATACCATCTAACTAATTATTTTGATGATCTCTTTTTTCTGTGATGTTGGTTAACTTCCATGATAACTGGAAGAATAACTGGTCTACGTTTAGTCTTTTCAAATAAGAAGTGACTAATCTTTTCACGAACTGATTGTTTTAAATGACTCCAATCAAATTCTTTATTATCAAGGTTCAATTGAATAGTCTTAGAAACAATTTCAGATGCTTCATTCATTAGACTCTTGTTAGATTTAACATAGATAAATCCACGTGAAGTAATCTTAGGACGAGAAATAATAATCTTTTTCTTTCTGTCTATTGTAACTACAATGATGAAAATTCCATCTTCAGATAACACTTTACGATCTCTTAATACGATGTTTCCAATATCACCAACACCGATTCCATCAATCATAGTATTTCCTGCTTCAACAGCATTTCCATGGTGGAATTTAGCACCATCATATTCAATAGTGTCACCCTTATTAAGCATTAACACATGAGATTCATCCATACCCATTTCAAGTGCAGCATGTTTACTTTCGTTCATCATCATGTATTCTCCACTTACAGGGATAAAGTAATCAGGTTTTAGTAAATTAATCAACATTTGAATATCGCTAGCACTTGCGTGGTTTGAAATATTCAAATCATTGGAGATTACTTTTACTGAACCATCAGCACGGTAAACCATATCATCTGTTTTAGCCATACTGTTATCCATAGCAGGTGCTGGGCTAGTTGCTATTAATACAACGTCACCTGATTTAATATTTAGATTTCTTTGTTGTTGAGCTGCCATACGTTGAACAATATTGATAGGTTCTGTGGATGGGTTAGTAGCTAAAATAATAATTTCATTATCTTCTAGCTTCTTTAAATCACTCAATTTAGTGATTAACAAATCATCAGGTGCTTTAAGATAATTAAGTTTCATAGCAAGTCTAACTTTTGCATCTAGATGCTTACCAACGAAAATCTTTCTACCAGATTTTTCAGCTGCTTCCATGATTTGTTGGATTCTTAATAAGTTAGCTGAGTTAGCAGCAACTATTACACGTCCCTTGCTATCTTCAAATGTATCTAAGATATACTTTTCAGTTTGAAGTTCACTTGCCATTGGGAAAGGATTATCAGCATTTTCTGAATCTGATAACAAAGCAATAACTTTCTTTGTTCCCACTTTTGCAATAGAACCATAATCAGTAGCAAATCTATCACGAAGAGCTGGATCAAATTTGAAATCACCAGTATAAACAATTTGTCCTTCATCAATTGCTAATGAAATACCCATTGAATCAGGAACTGAATGACTAGTCTTAAAGAAACTAACTGTTACATCATCAAAAATAATTTCACTTTTTTCATTAATAATATTGAAATTATCGAATCCTTTAGACTTTGCATTTCCATTTACTTCATACTTGGCCATTTCAATGGTTAATTTAGATCCAAATACAGGAACATCGAATTCACTTACAAAGTAAGGCAATGCACCAATTGAATCCATATCTCCATTAGATAGAAATACACCAACGATTTTTTCTTTATTGTCTCTTAAGTATGAAAAATCAGGAATTACTACATCAATTCCTAACATATCATTTTCAGGATATTTCAATCCACAATCTAAAACATAAATACCATCGTTAATTTCGACGGCATAAAGATTCTTGCCGTCTTCCCTTAATCCACCTAAGGGAATAAGTTTTACACTATTTTTCATATTTCACCTCATAATAATTAATGTTGCTATATGTATTTTTTTAAGAAATAATTTTCATTTCAATACGGTCAATTTAAACTATTTATAGTGTATCATATTTTTATATTTATTAATAATTGATAACTAGTTATGTATAAAAAAATGGAACTGCTCAAGATAAGCAGTTCCAAAATAAAATATTAACGACGTAAACCTAAACTCTTGATTAAATCACGGTAACGCTTTACATCAGTATTACGTAAGTATCTTAGTAAGTTACGACGGTGACCGATTTTCTTCAACAAACCACGTTGTGAATGGAAATCCTTCTTGTGTTCTTTCATGTGAGCATTAATTTCGTTAATGTCAGCAGTTAGTACAGCAATTTGTACTTCAGCAGAACCAGTATCACCATCATGACGAGCATACTTCTTGATGATGTCGTTTTTCTTAGCTTGTGTTAGAGCCATTATGTTTCCCACCTTTCAAAATATAAATATACCAAGCACTGAGTAATACGTCAGATGAGAATAACGTCAAAACTAAGTACCGGTATCGTAGTTTTTAACTACTTTGAATATATTACTATTTATAAGGACAAATAGCAAGAAAATTTTATTGATCAAAATCCCCAAACATGTGATTTCTATTATTCTATTGCTTTTTTTTATTGTCTTTTGTATAATAAAAGTCGTTGAAATTTAAAGATTTTAAATGAAATTCGACTTTTTTTGGAGGTGAAATTCATGCCTGTTATTAAATCTGCTATCGAACGTGTAAAAACTAATGAAAAAGCAAACAAACGTAACGCTTCTCAATTAAACCAAATGAGAACTGCTGTTAAGAAGTTTGAAAAAGCTGATGCAAATGCTGACAACCGTGAAGAATTATTCAACAACGCTGTTAGTGCATTAGATCATGCTGCTTCAAAGGGCTTAATCAAGGCTAACAAGGCTGCACGTAACAAGTCACGTCTAGCTAACATGCTAAACAAATAATTAGAATTATAGTTTTATCTATTTTTCTTAATAAAAGGACAACCTATTTCTAGGTTGTCCTTTTTGTTTATGCAATTTTATTATCAGCAAACTTTAGAGTAAACATTTGAAACAATAACTCTGGTGACTCACTAGTTGATTTTAGCTTTTCTTCTAAAGTAACTAATCCCAAATATGCATCCCTCAAATTGTCAAAATTATACTTTCTTACACTTCTTAAGGCCAGCTTAACTCGATAAGGATGCACTTTTAATTTTTCAGCAATCCTACCTTGACTATGCCCTTTCCTACTTAGTACCAAAACTTGCAAAAGTAATCTAAATTGCGAAAGTAGTATTGCATTAATTTGCAATGGTTGTTGTTCCTGCAATATCAATTCTCGATACAAATCAATAGCATTTTTTGCATCTTTCTTCATTACATATCTAACCAAATCAAACACGTTTTGATCTAATGATTTAGCAATTAAATTATTAACTGCTTCATCAGTTATCTCTTTAGTATCATAGCAATATAAATATAATTTAGGTAATTCAGTCATAGCTAAAGTAAGGTCATTAGATACTCTTTGCAACAACTGATTTAATACTGTTTTAGAAATAGAATACCCTTTTCGTTTAATAGAAGAATATACATATGATTCAACGTCACGCTCATTTAAAGAGGTTAAATCTACTATTTCAGCATTTTTCTTTATATTCTTGGTAACTTTTTTTCTACCATCCAATTTTTCATAAGGGGCAACAATAACCATTACCGTACTAGGTTGTGGATGTTTTACGTATTCTATCAAACTATCAATATCATGATCGATATTAGCCTTACTTCTTTCTCCAGTTAAAAAATAAGGATGATTGATAATCACTAAACGTTTTTCACCAAAGAAAGGTAATGACATTGCATCCCCTATTGCAGTAGCTACATTTTGGCTTTCCATATCATAGCTAGCAAAGTTCATAGTCTTTTCTTCTTCTGGAATTAAATTAACAAAATGTTTCTTTATTTCATTAATTAAATATTCTTGTTTTCCTAAAACTAAATATAAAGGATTAACTTCATTATTTTCGATATTTTTAAACAAGTCATTAACTTTCATTGGTTATCCCCCTGCAATTTTTCGGTAAATCGTTTTCCGAATAATCCATATCTATATGATATCATACCCTGGTTTTGTGTGTTTACATACTTCAATCCGTTACTATTTAATTTTTCTAAAGTCTCTTTACTTGGATGATGATATCGATTGTTTCGTCCTGCTGATATTACCGACAATTCCGGATGCAAAAATTTTAAAAATTCATTGGAACTGGACGTATTACTACCATGATGTCCTAGCTTTAATACATCCGTTTTAAGTTGAGGATATTTATGAATAATATCTTTCTCACCATTAGATGGTAAGTCTCCCATAAATAACCATCTCTTTTGTCCTTGTTGAGTGGACAATACCATAGAATCTTCATTGCTTCCTAGGCCCGGCTTAAATGGATGATAAATTTCAAAGGGAAATCCTTTTACTTTATTACCAGCTTTTACAGTTATTAATTTCGTATTTTTTAAATAAGGCCTAACTTTCTGCATAAAGCTTCCATTATTCTGCATCCCGTCATCAATAATTAAATTTTTAACCTTTAATTTTTGTAAAATAATGGGTGTATCCCCCACATGATCAGTATCTTGGTGACTTAAAGCTAAATTATCTACATAATCAATTCCAATACTATATAAATAATTAACTGATATCTTATCTGCCTGATAAACAGGAGTTTTTCTACCAAATTGTAATTTTCCACCAGTATCTATCAAATTAACACTCTTATTAAATGGTTCCCGCACTAGTGCACTGTCACCTTGTCCTACATCAAAGAAACTAACTTCACCACTAATTGGAAAATGTATCCACATAAACGTTAATAAATACAACATGAATAATATCAGTAATTTACGTTTGGTTGTTTCTGCAATTACCCACAAAGTACATATAAATAATATCAACGTCACTATGATATGTGGTTTTCCCATAACAATATTGCCTGGTAATCCTCCTAAATAGTTAATACATACATCAAAAAGTTCTAAAAGCCATGCAACTAACTGTGGTATCCAGTAAGAAATAGGACTTACCACTATCGCTATTAATATAATAGGCATAATTATCGAAGAAAATATCGGAATAACTAAATAGTTAGCCAACATAGTTAATAAATGCCAAGTAAATAATTTATAAATGATAATAGGCAAACTCACCAAATTCATCATTATCGTTTGTTTTATAGTTTTCATTCTGCTGGTAAAAATCAGTCCAAAAGCTAGTGCATAACTTAATTGACATCCAAATTGCAATAACATCGTGGGCTGCATCATTAAATTAACAATAAAAGTAATACTCCAAGTATCTAAAGCAGTTGATTTCTTCGAGAATAATTTAAATAACAATCCTATCTCTACCGATATAATCGATCTAAGAAGACCTATCGACGAACCTGCCAAAATAAAATAAGTAGGTAACAATATCAATAAAATTATGTTGATCTTTTCTTTAGTTATTCTTAGCTTAACTAAAATTAAAGTCATTAGACTAACAATATAGTAAACATGTAATCCGGATATACTAAATAGATGTATTAATCCCAGTGACTTAATTCCAGTTAGTTCATCATTGAACGATCCATCCATCTCCCCTAAAAACAAACTGTTGGCATATAAATTTAAGGGATGCGGTAAAGTATTGAAATAGTTAATTCCTTTCATTCGCAAAAAATGAATGTAGTTTACTATAGATTTTTTAGACAGCTCATGACTTACAGTCATATTTTTTATAGTTAATTTCTTAAAAACACCTAGTGATTGATAATAGCTTTTTGCGTCAAACTGATTAAAATTAGTCGCACCATCAATTCCTTTTACTTCCCCTTTAACATGCAAAATAAAAGGATAGTTAATACTAGATATTTTTTTGTAATCATTACCAGATGCTAAATACTTTTCTCCGCTATCCTGACTTTCAAAAGTACCATAAAAACTATTATCACTAGATTTTATTTCATCAGGATAAACTTTTAAATCAAGTTCAGTCTGATTGTTGGATATTCTTTGTTTCTTTTGCGTATTTTGTAGGTTAATTATTCCAATAAATACAAAAATAACCACTAAAATAGTGGTTATCAATGTTACTAATTTATTCTTCAAAGCTAGAATGCGAATTATCCACAATATAAATAATATCCATCCTAGCCACGATTCACCAAATAAAATAATACTTACTATACCTACCAAAATAGCGGGAAAAACATATAGATTCTTAATTTATTTTGGTAAATAAGAACTAAATTTTATTTGTTTAATGGTTTCTTCATCAAGTACTACTTGATTTAATTCCACATTTTTTAGCTTAATCAATGAAAGTGCATATTCATCATTATGATAGTTTCTTAGGTAGTTAATCTTTTTAATTCCAGCTTGCAATAAGACTTTAGTACAAGCAAGGCATGGAAAATCGGTAACATAAATTTCTGCGCCATCAGTGGATTCACCAAATTTAGCACATTGTGAGATAGCGTTCATCTCCGCATGAATAGTTCTCAAGCAATGTCCATTACGCATATAACAACCTTCATCGATACAGTGTTTATCTCCAGCTACAGATCCATTATATCCACCGGCTATGATTCTTTTATCACGTACGATAGTTGCACCTACGGATAAACGATTGCATGTTCCTCTTGTGGATAACAATACAGCTTGTAGCATAAAATATTTATCCCATGGAATTCTGTGTTTAGTCATAAATAAAATGCTCCTCTTTCAAATAATCATTACTTACTAGTATAGCAAAAATTATAGTGTTACAGAATCTTTTAATCTTTCGTAACTCTTATCACCTAATCCACTAACTTGCTTTATTTCTTCTATGTTTTTAAATCCATGGTTTTCATTTCTAAAATCAACTATCTTTTGAGCAGTTTTAGCTCCTACTCTATCCAATTTTTGCAATTCATTAGTATCTGCAGAATTTAAATGTATTTTTCCAGGTTCACTATTGTTTGAAGAAGCATTAGAAAATGAATTCTGTGTATTTTCCTTATGATTTTTGTAGTTATCCACAACAATCACTTCTTCATCAGAAAGATTCTGCGCTAAGTTTATAGATGATTGATCAGCATTCTTTGTAAAACCTTCAGCTTGTTTAATAGCGTCATTAACTCTACTGCCAGAATTTAACTTATACATCCCCGGATGTTTAACTTCTCCTTTAACATCTACATATACCTCGCCACTATCATTGCTTTCTGTACTAGTAACTTTATTACTTTGATCACCAGAAGGTTCTCCATTATTATCCGTAGATAAATTAGAACCCCTAATTAACCAGAATCCTGCCAATATTAATATCGCACATGCAGAAACTAAACTAATAATAATTTTATATGCATATTCATTAATAAAATCTTTTATACGTTCTATTGTTTCCAATATCTTATTCACCTTTTCCTCCCTTCATTAAATAAATACGAAAAAAAGAATGTAAAATACATACATTCTTCTAATTTTTTATAATTTTTTCAATTTTTGTAATGCATCGCTGAATGAGGATACAGGAATAACCTTCATTTTAGGTGCATATTTTTTTGCTGTTTTAACAGCTAATTGATAATTAGTCATATGATCTTCTTCCTGACTAATCACTTCTTTAGTAGGTTTAACATAAGGTGCTAAGAAATATCTTGCTCCGTTATCTCTGGCAGCAATAATTTTTTTATCAATTCCACCAATTTCTCCTACATTACCATATTCATCAATAGTACCTGTACCAGCAATAGCATTTGCATTTCTAATATCTTTTTTGACTAATTGTTGATATATTTCCAATGAGAACATTAATCCAGCAGATGGTCCACCCACTTGACCAGGATTTACTTTAACAGGAAATTGCGTTTTAACTTCATTATTATCAGTTAGCACTATTCCTATACCAGGAATCTTACTTCCTGCTAATCCATATAATTTTTTGGAAACATGCATTTTCTTTTTACCACGATAAAAAGTTATATCCATGTTATCGCCAATCTTTTTAGATTTAACATACTTTCTAAATTGACTAGAACTTTTAAAACTATGTCCATTTAATGAAGTAATTAAATCTCCTGGTTGAATGAATCCGTAAAACTTAGATTTTTTATCTACTTCCAATACATAAATGCCTTGATAAGTTAGCGATACATCCTTCTTAGCATAGTGGAATGCATTATATACCGCATTACTAATGGATGTCCTCATATAAATATTTTGTAGATTTTCATAACTACTCATGGATTGACCATCAGTAACATCATCTTCAATTGAGTAATGTGGATTAATCTTAGCCCAAAGGTAAGTTATAGGAGAAGCTTGCATTTCACTTACCGTAGTAAACATAAACTTTCCTTTATAACTATCATTATGGTTATCAACTTTTACCACATTTTTTAAGTTAGGCGCTGAGCCAGGTCCCTCAATATATTTGGGTAAGAATGGGATATTTAAAATTGAGCCAACAATTAAAATTACGGCAACAATAATAAATACGTTAAATGTTTTCTTGCTCTTTAAAATTTTTTTCATTACTTAAATCTCTTTCTTAAGGAATTAGCAACATTATCGGGAACATATTCTTCAATATCTCCCCCAAAATATGCAATCTCTCTAATCAGGCTTGACGAAACTGCTTGATATTTAGGTCTAGTTATTAAAAATACTGATTCTATATCGTTATCTAAATGATAGTTCATATTTGATATTGAACTTTCAGAATTAAAATCAGTTGAATTTCGTAATCCTCTAATAATAACTTTAGCACCTACTTGTCTTGCGAAATCCACAGTTAATCCTTTTGCTTCTCTAACTTCAACGTTATTCATAGCATCAATATTAGGCTTTATTAAATCAATTCTTTCTTGAGCGTTAAAAACGCCATTCTTACTAGTATTATTAGCTACCGTAATAATTACCTTATCGAATAATTTACTAGCACGTTTAATAAGGTCTAAATGACCATTAGTTATAGGATCAAAACTTCCTGGAAAAATTGCTGTAGTCATTATTATTCCTCCATTAGTCTATACAATGTAACTATGGTTATACCATATACCTTTTGTTGAATTAGATTATAACCATCCACATCATCTTTTAGGTGAACGTTATCATCCGTTTCACAAATAACCATACCATTTTCATTTAATAAATTAAGTTCTTTGATAGTAGCTAATTGTTCCACCATTTTTTGCATTTTGTATGGAGGATCTAAGAAAATGTAATCAAATTTTTTGCCATTAGATGATAACTTTTCTAAAGCCTTATCGGAATCCATTTTATATATATTAAAATTCGATTCTTCATTAGTCATTTTTACATTATCTTTAATGGTTTTTATAGCTAAGTATTGTCTATCAATTAAAGTAGCAGAATCCATTCCTCTAGAAATAGCTTCAATGCCTACAGCACCTGAACCAGCATATAAATCTAAGAAATTTCCGCCATCAAAAAAAGGACCAATTATATTAAATAATGATTCCTTTACTTTGTCTGTAGTGGGACGAGTTTTATTACCAGGTACTGGTTTTAAACTACGACTTCCAAACTTTCCTGAAATAACCCTCATACTATCCTACGCTCCTTAATATTCTTCATCATCTTCAGAATCTCCAAATTCATCACTATTAGCGAATTCATTAGATAATTCTTCATATGGAGTTTCTTCTATTTTTTTAACTAGTCTTAAAGACTTAAGTTTATCTTTAATCCATTCATAATTTTCTGCATTTACATATAAAACTACATAATGCATTTTTTGTGATACATAATGTATCAAACCATATTTTTTCAATTGTCTAACTTGTTTGGTTGAATATACGTAAACAATTAAGCTTTTTCTACTTTCTATACTATCAGTCACAAAAATACCTCCAAAGTATTAACGTCTATTTCTCATCTTTGACATTTTTTGCTTAGAGCCAATAACTAATACCATTCCGATACATAAAGCAAGTGTTAACATACTAGATCCACCATAACTAATAAATGGGAAAGTAACACCAGTAATAGGTAGCAATCCAACGGCACCACCAACATTAAAGAATGATTGAACTAGCATATAGATAGCTACTCCGTAACAAACTAATGTGTCATAAGTATTATCTGAACGAATACCTAATTGTACACATCTAGTAACAATTGCAAATAATAAAATTAAAATAAATAATATACCAACTAATCCTAATTCTTCTGAAATAATGGACATAATAAAGTC
Organism: Apilactobacillus bombintestini; assembly: GCF_003627035.1. Classification (GTDB taxonomy): domain Bacteria; phylum Bacillota; class Bacilli; order Lactobacillales; family Lactobacillaceae; genus Apilactobacillus; species Apilactobacillus bombintestini. The sequence goes on along the minus strand of NZ_CP032626.1, from coordinate 550,375 downwards.
TGTATTAGGTTCAGGTAGATAACCAGTTTTTTGAATACTGTTTCCTAACCCTACACCAAATACTCCCCCATTACTCAATGCATAATAGGAATTTACTAGTTGTTGACCAATTCCACGAGCATATTTAAATGGGTTAGCATAGGCAACAATTCTGTTCATTTGATAATTACTTGATCCATTAGGATGAGTAATAACTAGTAATTTTAGTAATGACCATGAAAAAACTAGTCCAAGTAAAGTAAGCAAACTAGCTCCACGCCAGTTGATTCCACTTGCAAATAATAAAACAATTAAAATAGCTGCATTAATAACGGTACCACCTAAATCAGGTTGAAATAAAATTAACACTAGCATAATACAAATAGAAATAAGTTGGCCAAATAGTCCAGTACGATCACCTGAAATAAATCTATCTTCTCTAGAAGAAATAAATTGTGACATCCGCAATATAATATATGCTTTAGCAACTTCGGCTGGTTGTATATGAATAGGTCCTAAGGCAATCCAACCAGCAGAACCATTAACTGACTTTCCAAAAAATTTAAGTCCCAGTAAAACAATAATCATTGTAAAGTAGAAAATCCCTAAGAACCTAGAATTCCTTGCAAATTTATTATTTCCAGATAGACAAAGCATAATAATGAATAAACTGATACATACAAACATGCTTTGTCGTATCAAATATCCTAATGGACTACCACCATTTTGAATAGAAATGTTTGAACTAGCTGAATAAACCATAATTATCCCTATCACAGCTAGCACTATAAATGGAATAAAAATATAATAATCTAGATTATCTAGATTTTGTTTCAAAGTTTTTATATGTTTGGTTATATTAATTTTTTTACCTTTTCTTGGTATTTGTGTAAACATGTATACATCTCCAGCATAAGCCATTTAATAACACTAATATTATAGCATATCTGAACTATAACATAGCACTATTTAAGTACATAAAAAAAGAGTGGACAAATGTCCACTCTTTTTAAATCTATAACATTACTTGTTGTGACGCATGCGCTTAGCTTGCTTTTCACGTTCGTTAGTGTTTAGAATTTGTTTTCTTAGACGAATGTTTTCAGGAGTAACTTCACACAATTCATCTTCATTTAAGAATTCTAGTGATTCTTCAAGAGTCAAGTGTTCAGGTTCCTTAATCTTAGCAGTTTCATCCTTAGCGGCAGCACGAACGTTAGTCATTTGCTTACCTTTAGTGATGTTAACTGAGATATCGTTGTCACGACTGTTCTTACCAACAATCATACCTTCGTATACTTCAGTACCTGGATCTAGGAAGATAGTACCACGGTCTTCAATACCCATAGTTGCGTAAGTAGTAGTCTTACCTTGGTTGATGGATACTAAAGCACCATTTCTTCTACCTGGGTTCCAGTTCTTAACAACTGGTAGGTACTTTTCAAAGGTGTGGTTCATAATTCCGTAACCACGAGTAATTGATAAGAATTCAGTTGAGTAACCAATTAATCCACGAGAAGGTGCAAGGAATGTTAAACGAGTTTGACCATTACCTACACTTTCCATGTTTTGCATGTTACCTTTTCTTTCAGATAATGTTTGGATAATAGTACCAGCGTATTCATCTGGAGTATCAATTTGAACTGATTCGAATGGTTCACACTTTTGACCATCAATTTCTCTAATAATAACTTGTGGACGAGAAACTTGTAATTCGTAACCTTCACGTCTTAAGTTTTCAATTAGGATTGATAAGTGAAGTTCACCACGACCAGAAACAGTCCATGAACCAGGATCGTCAGTGTTTTCAACACGTAGAGAAACATCGGTATGCAATTCTCTTTGTAGACGGTCTTCCAATTGACGAGCAGTAACAAACTTACCTTCTTTACCAGCGAATGGTGAAGTGTTAGTACCAAAAGTCATTTGTAGAGTTGGTTCATCAATTCTTAGAATTGGTAAAGCTTCTTTCTTGCTTGGATCAACAACAGATTCACCAACATTAATTTCTTCCATACCAGAAACGGCAATTAAGTCTCCGGCTTTAGCTTCTTGAATATCTAATTTCTTTAGACCAAAGAATCCCATTAACTTAGTTACACGGAAGTTTTGAGTAGAACCATCAAGCTTCATAACAGTAACATTGTCACCAACTTTAATTGTTCCACGGAAAATACGACCGATACCGATACGACCAACGAAGTCATCATAATCAAGCATAGCAACTTGGAATTGTAGTGGTTCGTCAGCGTTATCAATAGGAGCTGGGATAGTCTTAATAATAGTATCAAATACAGGCTTCATAGTATGTTCTTGAGTTGAAAGTTCAGGATCATAACTTGAAGTACCGTTCATAGCTGAAGTGTATACAACAGGGAAGTCAAGTTGTTCTTCATCAGCACCTAATTCAATGAATAGGTCTAATACTTCGTCAACAACTTCACTTGGTCTAGCACCTGGACGGTCAACCTTGTTGATTACAACAACTGGTGTTAAGTGTTGTTCTAGAGCTTTCTTAAGAACAAAACGAGTTTGTGGCATTGTTCCTTCCATAGCATCAACAACAAGTAATACACCGTCAACCATACGCATGATACGTTCAACTTCACCACCGAAGTCAGCGTGTCCTGGGGTATCCAAGATGTTAATTTGTTTGTCACCATATCTAACGGCAGTGTTCTTTGAAAGAATAGTGATTCCACGTTCCTTTTCAATGTCGTTAGTATCCATGGCACGATCATCAATTTGAACGTGTTCATCTAAAGTATCTGATTGCTTTAATAATTCGTTAACCAATGTAGTCTTACCGTGGTCAACGTGGGCAATAATAGCAATATTTCTAATATCGTCTCTAATATTCATTAGTTTCCTTCCCTTCGAAGCGTTAATGTGTTTCTTTACTTAGCAACTCGGACCAAGTTCATTACATATAATAATTCATTTGCATAAAAAAACTGTGACATAAGTCACAGCAGAACTTTACTTAATAATATTAAGTATGTCCTTTTGTGCAATCTTCGTCGCTACCAATACAATTTTTGATAATACCATAAAAAATGTGTTTCCGTCAATATTTGTCCACATTAATGCAAACGACATCATATATGTTTTTATAAATTTTCTTTGTTTTCTTTTTCCTATCTATAATGTAGGAATTTATTAATTCATTCTTACATTTTTAGTTTTTGTATTTTTAGCAGCTACCCATGTTCTATAGATACTATAATTGGAAATCTTTTGAAAATCCCTATCTATTTGTTTTTGTTCCATTTTTGCTGGGTTAATTTTTCTAAATTCATTATATAAAGTTAATATTTTTTGTGCACTTACTCCATTGTGATCTTCATATGCTTTCTCAACAGAATTATATAGATCCATCATAGTAATAAGTTCATCTTTACTCCAATCAGGAAAAATTGGATAAGAATAGTTATTCATTTTATACTTATACCTCCATATAAATATATCTTCATAATTATATCATTTATTATAGCTGTATTTCAGTAACAGACTATTTTTGCACACTATGTTATAATATTTTTATTAATTATTTTTTTGGAGGTTAGACTCGTGATACTAATGAAAGACATCGTTCGCGATGGTGATAAAGTGTTAAGAAAGCAAGCCAATAAGGTTAAATTCCCACTAAGTGATGAAGATAAACAATTAGCCAAAGATTTAATGGAATATCTTGAAGTTAGTCAAGATCCAAAACTTTGTGCAAAATACAAGCTTAGAGCCGGTGTTGGTCTTGCTGCACCTCAAGTAGGTGTTTCTGAAATGATGGCATCAGTTCTAGTGCCTAATGATTTTGAAGGACATGGAGAACCATTATTTAAGGATGTTATTATTAACCCTGTAATTGTATCTAGTTCCCTTCAACGTTGTGCTCTTACTGAAGGTGAAGGTTGCTTATCTGTGGATAAAGATATCCCCGGTTACATTCACCGCTCCGCAAGAATTACTCTTAAATATCAAGATGTTAATGGAGAAGAACACAAAGTAAGACTTAAAAACTATCCAGCAATCGTTTGCCAACACGAAATTGATCACTTACATGGTACTTTATTCTACGATCATATTGATAAAGAAAACCCATTCTCAAAAGTTGATAATGATTTATTTGTTGAATAAATCAAAAAAGCAATCCTTAATAAGGGTTGCTTTTTTATTTTATGTTGTTTACTTTTCTCATATCTAATACATATTCATAAGTAGCGGAATTTAATAAATATGCAAGATCAACATGTATCTTATTGTGTAAAACAAAAGAATCAGTTACCACTATTTTATGATTATATTCTTTTCCTTCGTTTAATTTATTAATGTTGTTCTTTAAATCATTAATAAAGCTCTGATTAGAATATATATCATCAGCATATTCTATTATATATTCGTAAACATATATATTTCTCTCCCAAACTTCCGATAAATCTCTTCTTTTAATCAAGTGGGCTTTTTTTCTATCTATTTGTTTTTTTACAATTCTATCTAATATTTTTGTAGATGCTTCATACCCTAAATCAGCTGGTCTAGTTATAAAAAAATGATGGACTACGTTATATATAAATATAGCTAATATGAATCCAATTAATATTTCCCATAATAATGACAAATACAATGCCCCCTCTTATAAATTATCTTGGTGTAATTTTACCACCTTATCCATATATTGGTTACTATACTTATAATAATTTATATGATAAAATTAGTTTTAATTAGTTGTGTAATACACAATCGCACGGTTAAAAATTTAAGAAGGAGACTTTTAATTATGATATACAAAGTTTTATACCAAGAAAATACTAAATCAAATCCTAAAAGAGAATTCACAAAATCACTATATTTAGACTGTGAATCAGAAGTAGAAGCTAGAGCTCTAGTAGATGAAAACACTGACCACAATATTGAATTCATCGAACCTCTAGAAGGTAACCACCTAGCATACGAAAAGAAGAACCCAGATTTTAAAATTACGGAGTTTAAATAATTATGAACAAACTAAACGTCAAAAATAACGAAACTGCTATTTATGGCGTTGGTGGACTTGGTGAAATTGGAAAAAATACTTATGGTATCCAATTTCAAGATGAAATCATCTTAATTGATGCTGGAATTAAATTTCCCGAAGATGATTTATTAGGAGTGGACTATGTCATTCCTGATTATCAATACCTTGTAAAAAATAAGGACAAAATCAAAGCTTTAGTAATCACTCACGGACATGAAGATCATATCGGTGGTGTGCCTTACCTAATCAAAGATTTAAACGTTCCAATTTACGCCGGTCCATTGGCGTCCGCATTAATTAAAAATAAACTAGAAGAACATGGATTATTAAGAACTACCGAACTTAATGAAATTAATCCCAAAACGGTTTTAAAATTTAATAAAACTAAGGTTTCATTTTTTAGAACCACCCACTCAATTCCAGATACATTAGGAATTGCTGTCCACACTCCTGCTGGAGTTATTGTGGAAACTGGTGATTACAAGTTCGATCTTACTCCTGTTACAAGACAGCCACCTGATTTACAAGAAATGGCTAAACTTGGACAAGAAGGCGTTTTATGTCTAATGTCAGACAGTACAAATGCTGAACGTCCTGTTTGGACAAAATCTGAAAGTTGGATTGGTTCGTCCGTAGAACATATCTTTGATGAAGAAACTGGTAGAATTATATTTGCCACTTTCGCTTCAAATATATCAAGAATAAAAACTGCTTGTGATGCTGCGATTAGACATAACAGAAAAATTGCTGTATTCGGAAGAAGTATGGAAGCTGCTATCGTCAATGGCCAAGAATTAGGATACTTAAACGTTCCAGATGGTACTTTTGTCGATGCATCAGAGCTTCAATCTCTCCCTGCAGATAAAACACTTATTCTATGTACTGGTTCACAAGGTGAAACTATGGCTGCCCTTTCAAGAATTGCAAATGGTACTCATAGACAAATCTCTATTCAACCAAATGATACAGTTGTATTTTCTAGTAACCCTATTCCAGGTAACAAAGTCAGCGTAAGTAGAGTTATCAATGAACTTGAAGAAGCTGGTGCCAAAGTTATCCATGGTAAGGTAAACAAAATTCATACATCTGGACATGGTGGTCAAGAAGAACAAAAATTAATGTTAAGACTTATGAAGCCTAAGTTCTTCATGCCTATTCACGGTGAATACAGAATGTTAAAAATACACACTGAATTAGCTGAACAATGTGGCGTTCCTCTAAAGAACAGTTTTATTATGCAAAACGGTGATGTTTTAGCATTGACTAAAGATTCTGCAAGAATTGCTGGTCACTTCTCTGCAGGTGATGTTTACATTGATGGTAATGGAATCGGTGATGTTGGAAACGTTGTTCTAAGAGATCGTCAACTATTATCTGAAGAAGGTCTAGTTGTCGTTGTTGCAACCATTAATCTAAAAGATCAAGAAATTCAATCAGGTCCTGATTTATTATCTAGAGGATTTGTTTATATGAGAGAATCTGGTCAATTATTAGATGAAGGTCGTAGATTAGTCTTTAGAACTATACGTCGAGCTATGCGTAATAAAAACGCTAATGAATCAAGTATTAGAAACGCAATAATCGATGATTTACAAGAATTCTTATATAATAAGACTGAAAGACGTCCATTGATTCTACCAATGTTAATTATGAACAAAAAATAATTACCAAATATCTTATTAAAAACGAATTCTTAATTGAATTCGTTTTTATTTTTACGGAAAGGAGAATTAATATTGCATTCCACCCATTTTGTTATTTATAATCCAATGGCTAATCATGGCAGACCCAAACAACAGTGGCCAGATATAAAAAGCCAATTGGATAATGCAAATATCAAGTATCGATTACGAATCACTAGACACCCTCATCATGCTAGTTCCATAGTAGAATATTATTTACTATCATCGTTTAAAAACAATGAATTACCAGAATCAATCATTGTTGCTGGTGGAGATGGCACTATTCATGAAGTTCTTTCCGGAATAAAAAAAGCACAAAAAGCCAATTCTAAAATTCCAAATATCCCTATTGCTATCATTCCTACTGGAAGCTTTAACTATTTTGCCGATGGTTTCCACAATAAAAAAGAAAACAATATAGACATTGGAACAAAAATAAAAAGAAATGAAATTGTTGAATGTAATATTGGATTATTTGATGAAAATATTAAGAATCAACATGGATTCTTTTTAAATCATTCTGGAATCGGATTAGATGCAAACATATTAAGTTTAAAACATTACTTTAATTCGAAAAAAAGCCGTCTTGTGTCTCGTTTTAAATATTCATTATCAATCTTCCCTATCATTTATTATCTAAGTGTCTTCCCTGTAAATATCCGTACAGAAAAGAAAGATACAATTAGTATTAAAAATGTTTTTATGGTAACTTTGCTAAATGATAATTTTAACGACGATAACTTAAAATTGATCATACTGAAGAAAAAGAATTTCATTCAATTATGCTATCTTTTGTTAGTTATTTTGTTTAAAAAACATTTAAAACTAAAGCCTAATTTAGAAATTAATGCTAAAAAAATTCATATTGATATTCCATCATTAGAATATGGACATGTCGATGGAGAGAATCTTGGTAGTAGATTCTATGATATAAACTATTCCAAGACAAAATATCCATTTATAAAATAAAAAAAGAGAGTGATTATTAATATCACCCTCTTTTTTATTTAAATATATTTAAAAACTAATTTTTCCACTTATTAATTCATATATAGCTATTATTGCAAAAATAACTAAAAATACAGCAATAATTCTTTCTATTTTGGTGAATGTACGTTTTTCACGATTATCTACCTTTTGCAAGTATACATATACTGGAATACCAGCCGCAAATAAAATAGTAGTTAATAATATATAGTTTATTCCTGCTGCATATAACAACCATAATGAATAGACACTTGCCACAATTCCTAAAGCAATATTTCTTTTACGATCATTTGCACCCTTGTCCAAGAATGAATATTTAACTTGGTAAAATGCTGAAAAAGCAAAAGGAATTAATACAGCAGCACTAGAAATTGAATAGAATAAATTATATGCACTACTTGCAACTAGGAATGATAGCATAAACAATTCTACTAATAGATTAGTAAAAATTAGTGAATTGATTGGTGCCCCATTTTTATTTTCTTTAGCAAATAATTTAGGAAATGATCCAAACTTAGCAGCTTCATAAGGAACTTCGGAAGCAAACATAGTCCATGATAACCAAGCACCTAATACTGAAACTATTAAACCAAGGTTAACTATTATTGCTCCCCATTTACCAATTAGGTGTTGTAGCAAATAAGCCATAGCTGGTTGATTTAAATGTGATAGTTGAGCTTGGTTCATTACACCAAAGGACAACAATGTAACTAACATATAAATCAAAGCCATTATTATTATCCCTAGAACAGTAGCTCTTCCGATATCTTTTCTCTTTTTAGCATGTCCAGAGAATATCACAGCACCTTCAATACCAGAGAATACCCACACAGTTACTAACATAGTACTTTTAACTTGTCCTAAAACATCACCAAGATTAAATGGTTTGCCATGCATTAACCAAAAATCAGTAGTAAACACATGTAATTTAAATGATAAAATCATGATAACAATAAACAAGAAAATAGGTATTAACTTAGTAATGGTAATAATAGTATTAACAAATGATGCAGAATGAATTCCGCGTAACACTAGGAAATGTCCACCCCATAGTATCAATGAAGCAACCACAAAAGATAATATGTTATGTCCATTATCAAATACCGGGACAAAATAAGTTAAGGCACTCATTAACAATGTGGCATAACTGATGTTTCCAAGCCACACAGATAACCAGTATCCCCAAGCTGAATTAAATCCCATATAACGACCGAATCCAGCATCTGCAAAACTATAAATACCTGCTTGCAAGTCAGGACGTTTATTGGTTAAATTTTGAAAAGTTAAACCAAGGGATAGCATTCCAACTGCAGTAATTACCCATCCGATAACCACTGCACCCGCACCTGCTTGTGCAGACATGTCATGCATTAAATTAAAAATCCCTCCACCAATAATAGAACCAATAACCAAACCAATTAGTTCCACTAAATTAAGCTTTTTGGCGGAATCATTCATTGTATCTCTCCTTTTTCTTCTTATAAAAAACAATATCTAATTATAACGCACTAAGCCCCATCTTGTCATTTAAAAAAGGAGACAACCTTTATAGGTTGCCTCCTTATAATTTAATTTCTATTTATTTTTTAAAATTTCATCAATCTTAGCTAATTCGTCTGGTGTAAATTTCATATTATCTAACGCCTTCAAATTAGAATCTAAATGTTTAGGATCAGAAGCTCCAGTAACTACACTGGTTACCACTGGATCATGTAGTAACCAAGCAAGACTCATTTGAGCCAATGTTTGATCACGGTTCTTAGCCATTTCATTTAATTGATTTAACTTAGTACGGATTTCATCTTTATTATCTAGCATAAAACTATTAGTAAAGTGTAGTTTCAAATCATCGGGAATATTATCTAAATATTTATCAGTTAACATACCTTCAGCTAATGGGCCATATGCAACTAATCCATCTTTGTTTTCCTTCAAAGCGTCAATGGTTCCATCTGATTCAACTTCTCTATTTAGTAAGTTATAAGAAGCTTGGTTTACTACAAATGGAGTATGCATTTCTTTGAAGTATTTGATAATTTCTTTAGTTTGTTCACCGTTATAGTTTGAAATTCCTACGTAAAGGGCTTTACCAGATCTAACTGTACTGTCTAAAGCTTCAGCAGTTTCTTGTAGACTAGTATTTGGATCGAAACGATGACTGTAATAAATATCAACGTAATCTAGTCCCATACGTTGTAATGATCTGTCTAATGCAGCAATCAATGTTTTACGTGATGAGAATGAACCATAAGGTCCTGGCCACATATGGTAACCAGCTTTAGTAGTAATTACTAATTCATCACGATATGGTTTTAAATCAGAATTAAATACTTGTCCGAACATTCTTTCTGCAGCACCTGAACCAGGACCATAGTTATTAGCTAAATCAAAACTAAAAATTCCTTTATCAAATGCGTTTAACATAGCCTTACGACTATCAGCATAATTGGCATCGTCACCAAAGCTATGCCACATTCCAAAAGATAATGCAGGCAATTGTAGACCGGAATTACCCGCTCTTCTAACTTTCATATTGTCATATCTACTATCTGAAGCTTTATACATATAAAACACCTCATTTATTTAAGTTTCTACGTTAATTCTAAATTTTATTAAACTTTAAATCAAGATTTCACTAAATAAAAAAAGCAATTCATCCCTGAATTGCTAAAATATTATCTAAATAATTTACCCACTGGTTCATTGTTATGAATTCTAGTAATTGCCTTACCAATAAGTTCAGCAACAGAAACCACATCAATTTTATCAATCTTTTTGTCACCAATGTAAACTGAATCAGATACGATAACTTTCTTAATTGAAGAATTATCAATGTTCTTTATTGAATCCCCTGCAAAGATTCCATGAGTAGTAACTAAGTAAACTTCATCAGCACCTTGCTTAGTTAAAACATCAGATGCTTTAACAGCTCTTTTACCTGTATCAATCATGTCATCCACTACAATAGCAGTTTTACCTTTTACATCCCCAATAATGGAAGTTGGCATATGTTTTTCATTTTCTGGATCACGATTATCAATAATAGCTATTGGTGCATCAATCAATCCAGCAAAACCTCTTGCTCTAGCCACACCACCATGATCAGGAGATACTACTACAGCATTTTCTAGATTATAGTTTTTCTTCATATGACTAGCCATTAATTTATCTGCTTTTAAGTTGTCCACAGGTTTATTAAAGAATCCTTGGATTTGTGCAGCATGTAAATCTAATGTAAGAACACGATCTATACCAGCTGTTTCCAAAAGTCGTGCTAATAATTTAGCTGCAATAGGTTTTCTTTCTCTCTTCTTAGCTGAATAACGAGCATATCCATAGTATGGAATAACTACATTAATGGACTTTGCGCTAGTTCTTCTAACTGCATCAATGATAATTAAAAGTTCCATTATATTAGTATTAATAGGATCAGAAAGCGATTGAATGATATATACTGAATCGCCACGAATACTTTCATCAATTTTAATTTGGATTTCGCCATCGCTAAATCGATTAATTGTTGCTTTACCTAGTTCTACTCCACAAGCCTTAGCAATTTTTTCAGCTAAAGGACGATTAGAACTTAAGGAAAAAATCTTTATATGCTTGTTTTTATCCACACGTTCTCCCATGGGTATGCTCCTCCTCTTTAATTCATGATTTAAATTTTAACATAAGTCATGATTTTATGGCTATAAATATATCTATGGTTTAATTCCTTCCATTCCAATCATTGGATCAATTTCATTATTACGTATCATATCGGTAGTTAAACGGTAATCTTGTTTACCAGTAGTTCTTGTATTAGAACTAATTGTTTTATTTTCTTTTGTTTTATCATCGTTAGGAGCTGTGGAAGATTCACTAGAAGTGTTCTTAGCAACTTCTTTAGTTATTGTTGGCTCTGAATTGGTAATTGCAGGTTTAATTTCACCATTCAATAAGCTTTGAATACGTTCTTTTAAACTAGTATTACGATTATCAGATTCACTTTGTACACATGTTTCAAAAGAGTTATAGTCACCAATCATTATTAATGCATCACTAGCTCTTGTAATCGCTGTATACAACAAGTTTTTCTTCAACATCTTAGTGAATTGAGGAACAATAGGTAAAATAACCATCTTAAATTCACTACCTTGTGCCTTATGAATGGTTGTACAGTATGCCAAAGTGATTTGTATCCAATCACGTCTTTGATAAGTTACTTCACTTTGGTCAAAAGCAATTTTAATCTTATCTTGACTACTCTTTTTACCATGCTCAATTTCCACAATTTGTCCAATATCACCATTAAAAACATTATCTTCAGGACTATTAACTAGTTGTAATACCTTATCACCAAGGCGATAATGAATTCCTCGATAATCAACTTGGTTATCCACATTATTTGGATTCATAATCTCTTGAATGACTTCATTCAAATGATCAACACCTGATTGTCCTCTATACATAGGAGAAAGCACTTGAATATCCGAAGCGCTAAATCCTTTAATTTTTGCCTTTTTAACGATTTGTTCAATAACTGAACTCATCTGGTTAGCATTACATGGAATAAAGCTTCTATCCGCTTGTTTTTGCTTAAAATCGGCAGGTAAATGTCCCTGTTGAATATTATGTGCTAAAGGAATAATAGTTGAATTACTATCTTGTCTATAAATAGTACTTAGTTGCATACTATCGATTCTCTGTGAATTCAATAAATCAGAAAATACTTGTCCTGGACCTACTGAAGGTAATTGGTCTTTATCACCTACAAGAATAACTTTCATTTGATTAGGAATAGCGCGAACCAAGGCTTTAAATAAGAAAGTATCTACCATAGACATTTCATCTACAATTAGTAATCCACCTTCCAGGTCTTTAGTTCCTTCGTCACTATCATCGTAACCATTTAACCCTAACAATCTATGAATAGTGCTTGCTGGTATACCAGTAGTTTCCTGCATTCTCTTTGCAGCTCTACCTGTAGGTGCCGCTAATAGGATAGGAAATTCACTATCTTTATACGAATTAATATCCAAAGAAAAATCATTTAAATATGCGTATAAATAAATAATTCCTTTAATAATAGTAGTTTTACCAGTACCAGGACCACCAGTTAATAGAAACATTTGTGACTTCATAGCTTGTTTTAAAGCATTAATTTGTGAATCGTCATAATTAATGTTTAACTTCTTTTCAATCAATCTAATCTTAGAATCTAAATCCTTATCGTTAACTTTTTTAGTAACTGGATTCTTTATAATTCGATTGATATGTTCAGCAATGCGCCACTCATCGTCATATAAATTCTTAAGGTAGACTCTATCTTCTTCTCCAACAATTTTTTGACTTTTAGCCAATTCTAGGAATTGATCTGACAAGTCATCCCCCGAAATATTTTCAGCATTTCCATTATTTAAAAGTTTTAAAGTTTCACTCAAAATGGGACCTGTTTGTGTATAAGTATCACCATTTTTTACTGATAATATTTGTAAGGCAGATAATAAACCAGCTCTGATTCGGCCAGGATTATCAGCAGAAATTCCCATTTGTTTTGCAATATCGTCAGCTTTTTTAAAACCTACTCCATCAATATCTTCAACTAATTTATATGGATTTTCTTCAATAACTTTAAGGGTTTCATCTTTGTATTTATTGTAAATGGCCGTGGATAGATTGCTTCCAAATCCGTAACCATTCAACCCGATAATTACTTGCTCCATTCCATTATTTTTATTAATGGTGGTAATAACTGTTCGTTTTTGCTTATCAGAAAGCCCTGCTCTATCCAAAATGTCATTATTATCTAAAACATCTTGAATGAGGTTACTACCTAAAGCATCTACCATTCTTTCAGCAGTTCTCTTACCAATTCCGGGAAAGTCATCCCCTGATAAATATTCAATAAGTCCATCCCTTGAGGTAGGAACATGACTATGATAATTATCTGCCTTAAATTGTTTTCCATATTTTGGATGTTCTACTAACTGACCATAGAAAACATATTCAGTTTCTTCGGAAATATCAGCAAAATTTCCTGTAATAACAATTTCATCTTCGTGCCAATCAGAGATATTAGTCTCTACAATTTTTACCAAGAGTACTTTAAAGAAGCTGTCATTACTTTCGAAGAAAACAGCCGCAACTTTTCCTCTTATGAATAATTTTTGATTTTCTTCATTGTTGCCCTCATTATCATCCATTGAGAACAAACTCATTGATTCTGCCACGGCTTTTCTCTCCTAACTACTTCTTGTTTTTTACTTGAATAAATTTCTCTATATCAGCTAAACGCTTTTGACCCTTTTCAAAGTATTTACGGTCATTTTTCTTAGCTAAGTCAAAATACTTTTTAAAATCTTCTTCTAGTACCATAGCAACAATTCCACGATCAAAGTTAGCTTTTCCATCATTAGGTTTAGCTTGCAATACTTTATCATAGAAATTAGCTGCTTCTTTGAAATTACCTAATGCTAGTAAACTACTTGCTAATAAATAATTTACTTCTGGGTCTTGTCTACGGAAGCCTTGTGCTGTAAGTGCAAATACTACGGCATGCTTATAGTCTTCCTTAGCCATATAACTTTGAGCCAACATGATATAAGCATCAGTCTTCATATCACCATTACTTAATCCGTTAAATTGAGCAATAGCTTTATCATATTCACCCGCTGCATAATAAACATTTCCCAATCCGTAGGTTAATGTTTCCTTTGCTTTCTTACTGCGGTCAGCAAATAATCCTAATGCTTTCATCATTAGTTCTTCTGCTTGTGTATAGTTGTGTAATTCTACTAAAAAAGCACCTAAATCATAATAAGTTTGATAATTATGAGGATTATCATCGATATCCTTTACCAACTTATGCAAAGTTTCATCGGCCTTTTTTTGTTTTCTTTCACGTTCTTTTTCGACCGCTTGTTGTTTGTTTTTGATTTCTTCAGATTTCTTATCCATTGTAAATCACCTACGATTAAATTAAGTCAGTCTTATCCAGTTTCTTAGTTAGATAATCTGTATTATTCCAGGATACTAATTGAAAACTCTTTCCATTATCTTTAGTTTCCAGAATAGTTGTACTAGTATTAGCTAATCCACCACGTTTTCTTAAATCCTTCAATGGAACTTCCAATAGTGAATTGATTAATGCGTTTAAAGCAGCACCATGGCTAAATACAATCACATTATCATCTTCATCACTATCATTAACTATTTGATGAACAGCCAATTGCATTCTGTTTATAACATCTTGAAAGCTTTCTCCACCAATTTCGCTGGCATCATACTTTTCTGGATGATTTCTGAAATTGTCAAAGCTATCTGGAAATTGCTTTTGCACGTCAGTAAATTTTTGACCTTCCATTTTTCCTAAATGAAATTCTTCAAAACGACTCCATAAAGTAAGTTTAGGTTGATGGTTAAAATGCGAAATAACTCGACTAGCAGTTATTCTAGCACGTTTAATGGGACTAGAGTAAGCATGTTTAAATTTTACATCTTTTAGATATTCACCTAATTGATTCATTTGTTCATAACTTTCATCTAAAAGTGGAGAATCGCCACCAGCACCTTGATAACGACTTTCCAAATTCCATTCAGTTTTTCCATGTCTAACAAAATAGATTTTCACTTTTTATCCCTCGTTCAGTTTTTTGATTTAACTCCATTATCTCAATTTATGAACATAAATTCAAAGTTTAAATAAAAAAAGATGCCTAATTAAATTAAGCATCTTTTATTTTTATTAAATGTATTGTAATTCTTTATCGTTTTGATATGCAGCATCAATAATAGCTGAACCTAAACATTCATCACCATCGTAAAATACTACAGCTTGACCAGGTGTAACCGCACGAGCTGGATCATCAAAATCTACTCGTAATGATTTACCATCATCATTTAAGTGCACTGTAACACCTACGTCTTTTTGACGGTAACGGAATTGAGCTGTACAGTGGAAATCATTTCCACGATCTTTAATGCTGTTAATCCAGAAAATATCTGAAGCTTCCAAGTAGTCAGCATATAAATGCTTGTTTTCGTAACCCTTACCTACATATAGAATGTTCTTAGATAAGTCTTTTCCTACAACAAACCATGGACGATTATCTTTACCATCTCCACCGATTCCTAAACCACGACGTTGGCCGATAGTGTAGTACATCAATCCATCATGTTGACCCTTAACTTCACCATCAAAAGTCATCATTTTACCAGGAGTAGCTGGTAAATAATTGCTTAAGAATGACTTAAAGTTCTTTTCACCAATAAAGCAAATTCCCATTGAGTCTTTCTTTTCAGCTGTTGCTAAACCAGCCTTTTTAGCAATTCTTCTTACTTCTGGCTTATCAATATCACCTAGTGGGAATAAAACACGGTCTAATTGATCAGCAGATAATTGACTTAAGAAATAAGTTTGGTCTTTGTTATCATCACTACCACGTAGTAAATGATTATTACCATTTTCGTCACGCTTTAGACGTGCATAGTGCCCAGTTGCAATGTAGTCTGCACCTAGTTCTAATGCATAGTCTAGAAATGCTCTAAACTTAATTTCCTTGTTACAAATAACATCGGGATCTGGAGTTCTACCTTTTTTATATTCAGCTAAGAAATAAGTGAAAACACGATCCCAATATTCTTTTTCAAAATTAACAGAGTAGTATGGAATACCTATTTCAGAAGCTACTTTGGCTACATCTTTGTAGTCTTCAGTAGCGGTACAAACACCATTTTCATCAGTGTCGTCCCAGTTCTTCATAAATACACCAACAACGTCATAACCTTGTTGTTTTAAAAGGTATGCTGTAACTGAGGAATCCACCCCACCAGACATACCAACAACAACACGAGTATTACTATTGTCTGTCATTTAAAATCACCATCATTTCTTTTAGATTCTTAGAATCTACGAGTTGAAGGTCGCACATTCCATAGAAACAATAATACCTTATTTTGGGTAGTAAATGCAATTATTCAATAAAAAAAGAGTGTATATCTAGCATAATTTTTTATAGTTATGCCTTATATACACTCATTAAATTATTCTTTTGTAAATACAGATCTTTCTACAAAATTATTCATTAAAAATTTGTATTGTTCAACCAATACTTCACTATTTTTATTAGTAAAGATATTAACTTTATTTAAACCATTTCCACTTATAGTTGAAATCTTAAATGATTTTAAATCATTTTTAAAAACAATCTTTAAGCGAATTCCTTTGTAAGGGTCGCTAGGATCCAAACTTCTTTCGAAAGCAAAATTATTAGCATTAGTCTTTGAAAATCCCATATCTAATAATGTAAATCGTTTTATATCACTACTTACCTTATAGGTATCATTGTCACCTAACAATTGATTAGCTGATTTAAATGCCATTACTTTTGCACCTTCTTTACTCTTCCAATAACTTGAATCAATTTATTTACAAATGCGTCTATTTCATCCGCATTAGTATATTTACTAAAACTTACACGTATAGATTCTGAAGCACGATGATTATCTTTTCCATACATAGCAACCAATACATGAGAAGGTTCAATGTTTCCAGCTGTACATGCTGAACCAGCAGAAATTGCGAAGCCCTCTAAGTCCATATTAGCTAAAATAACATCAGATGAAATACCCTTAATCCATAAATTAAGTACGTGTTGAATAGGATTGTTTTCATCCAAACTACCGTTTACTTCAAAATCAACATCATTATCTTTTAGAGTATCAACAATTTGTTTTTTAAAGCCAACATAACGATCATGCAATTTGTTCTTAACTTCAGGAGTTAACAATGAAACAGCCTTAGCAAATCCTGAAATTGCAGGAACATTTTCAGTTCCGGCACGACGTTTCTTTTCTTGATCTCCACCTTTTACAAAGCTGTTAAATTTAACTCCAGTTCTGCGATATAGAAATCCCATCATTTTAGGTCCATTAATTTTATGTGCAGAAGTAGATAACATATCAATATGGTCACGTTCTACATCAATATCCATTAATCCATACGCTTGAACTGCATCAGTGTGGAACCAAGCTTGATGATCCTTTAGAATTTCACCAATTTCATGAATAGGCATATGAGAGCCCACTTCGTTGTTAGCTGTCATGATACTTACTAGGATGGTTTTATCATCTAATGCATCCTTCAAATCATCAATATTAATTTGACCCTTTTCATCAACGGGTAGATAGGTAACTTCAAATCCGTGTTTTTCAAGATATGCTAATGGTTTTAAAATTGCTTCATGTTCTACAGCAGTTGAAATAATATGGTTACCCAATTCTTTTCTAGCTTCTGCTGTTTGAATAATAGCAGTATTATCACTTTCACTACCACCACTAGTAAAAACTATTTCGTCTGGCTTTGCATTAATACTTTTAGCAATAATGTCTCTACTATCTTCTAACACAGTATGAGATTTTCTCCCAATGCTGTATAAGGTAGACGCATTACCATATAAATTACTCATTTTGTCGTACATATCATCCACGACTTGTTTATCCATGGGCGTAGTTGCGGCATTATCTAAATAAATTTCCTTCAAAGATACCTAATCCTTTCTATTTTTGATTTGCGAAAAGATCTAATAACATCTTAGCTGACTTCTTACCAGCATCTAAAATAAATTCGTCAAAACTGCGATCAGCGTCACCATTAGCGTTATCAGACATAGCTCTAACTACTACATATGGGATATCAAATTGGTTTGCCACTTGTCCCACAGCAGCACCTTCCATTTCACATGATAATGCATCTGGGAATTCTTTTAGAATGTTATCAATAACTGATTGATCAGCAACAAATTGGTCGCCAGTTACTATTAAACCTTTTTTAACATTTAATCCTACTTCTTTTGAAGCTTCTGCGATTTCTTTTCCCCATTTTTGAGATGCTTGGAATCTTGCAGGTTGTCCAGGTAATTGTCCATATACATAACCGGCAGCTCTTGCATCCACATCATGGTATGCAGTTTCAGTAGAAATAACTACATCCCCTACATTTAATCCTTGACCAATTCCACCAGCTGAACCTGAATTAATAACAATATCTACATCAAAGTTAGTAATTAGTTGAGCTGTTGTAAGACCTGCTTCTACTTTTCCAATACCGGATCTAACTAGTACTACTTCTTGACCAGAAATATTTCCTTCATAAAAAGTCATTTCTTTGATATTAACTTTTTTCATATCTGACAATGATTCTAAAAGAGTTTTAATTTCTTCGTCCATTGCGCATAAAATTCCAAATTTCATAATAAAATCTCCTTATGGGTTAACGTAAATCAAGATTAAGTACACTGCGATAATTCCTAATATTAGAAAGAATATGGTCCAATTCAACCTTCTAGCTAATCGTTTAGACTTATCTACTTGTACATCTTCTGGATTGTCAACGTTGTTTCTTATTTCATGTAAGTTTCTACTATTGTTTTTACTATCATGATATTCTTTTCTAGTTATCATTTTAGGAATAGCTCCTTTTTATTCCTAGTGATCAATTTGATCATGTAGTTTCCAATAATAAATGGCAGTGATTGTCTTGGCATCGTCAATTTCACCATCATCAATCATTTTCATAGCTTCATCCAAGGAATATTCACCAATGTTTAAATATTCTCCTTGATCACGAGGCATTTCTTTATTTACTTCTTCTAAATCAGTAGCC
This sequence comes from Apilactobacillus bombintestini, assembly GCF_003627035.1. GTDB lineage: Bacteria > Bacillota > Bacilli > Lactobacillales > Lactobacillaceae > Apilactobacillus > Apilactobacillus bombintestini. Next base: position 531,069 of record NZ_CP032626.1, on the reverse strand, counting down.
AAATATAAATCCATGTATTCATCACAAAATCCTACACTGGAATAAAAACCAGTAATACGTTTTAGATGATTAGCTTTTAATCTAGTTTCTTCATTTAATTCACGAACTACTGCATGTTCAGAAGAATCGTTATCTCTTGAATCTACTTTTCCAGCTGGGATTTCCATAGTGACTTTTTTAATAGGAGCTCGCCATTGCTTTTCTAAAAGCATTTTATTGTCTTTAGTAATTACCAAAATACCCACTGCTTTTTCATGATGAACTACATCCCTAGTTGCAGTTTCACCATTAGGTAATTCAACGGTTTGTCTCTCAACATTGATAATAGAACCATTGTATTTTGGTTCCACTCCAATAACTTTTTCCTCAAAGTCCATAAAATCATTCCCTCATATATTATATTTACATTTTATCGATAATTATTAACTTTTTCAATAATGTAACTATTCAATGACTCTAACTTTAACCGCTTGAGGGCCTTTTTTACCTTGAGCAATTTGATATTCAACCGCTTGACCAATTTCTATTTCATTTTTAGTCTTATTTTCTACAGAAGAACCGTGGAAAAAGACTTTGTTTTTATCGGTACCCTTCAAGAATCCAAAATCATGTTCTGGATTAAAATTGTTTACTTTACCTCTTATCATAATTTATTCTCCTTAAAATAAAAAAGCTGGGAATAAATCCCAGTTTTTTATTATTTTTCATCAAAACCGTCTTTTGCAGTTTCTGGGAAGTTATCACGTACAATTTTAGCACAACGTGCACAGAATTGTGGATAATCTGCATCAGAACCTACGTCAGTACGGATTAGACGACAACGTTCACAAGTTTCACCGTCTGCATGTTCAACCTTGATGGCAACGCCATTTCTGAATGATTGAGCATCTTCAGGTGCATTATCTAATGAATCTACTGAAAGTTGTGAAACCATTAATACTTGGCCAACGTTAGTATTTAATTTGTCTAATAATGTCTTAACATCATCACTTACAAATAGACTTAACTTAGCTTCGGAAGCTTTACCAATTAACTTATTGTTTCTTGCTTCTTCTAGTGCCTTCAATACATCGTCTCTAACTTCCATAAATTCATGCCAATTCTTAGCAATTTCTTCTTCACCATCTAATTTTTCAACAGTTGGCATTTCTGACAATTGTGCAAAATCTTCTGGTTCAGATAGGAAGTTCCAAATTTCTTCAGCAGTGTGAGGAAGAATTGGAGTGATTAACTTAGTGATTGCTACAACCGCTTTGTACAATACGGTTTGCATAGATCTTCTTTCTAAGCTATCTTCAGCGTAAATGTATAGAATATCCTTAGCAAAGTCTAAGTAGAATGCTGATAATTCAGAATTAATGAATGACATTAATCTACGGTTTAATGATAAGAAATCGTAGTTGTCATAATCATTCTTAATGTCCTTGATGAATGCATTTAATCTTACCATCATGTATTTATCAGCTGATCTCATGTCAGCAAAGTCAACAGTGTTTTCCTTAGGATCAAAATCACTGGTGTTAGCTAACATGTATCTGATAGTATTTCTGATCTTCTTGTATGAATCAGAAATCTTAACAAAGTTTTCCATTGAAACACGAACATCGGCTGAGGTATCTACTGAAGTTACCCATAGACGAACGATTTCAGCACCCATCTTCTTAATTACATCATTTGGTGCAATAGTGTTACCAAGTGATTTACTCATCTTATGACCTTTTCCGTCAAGAGTGAATCCTTGTGATAACAATTGCTTGTAAGGTGCTTTACCACTGAAGGCAACACTAGTGATTAAACTAGAGTTAAACCAACCACGGTATTGGTCTGAACCTTCTAGGTAAAGATCTGCTGGATAAGTTAGGTAATCTCTTTCAGCACATACACCTTGGTGAGATGAACCTGAGTCAAACCAAACATCCATGATGTCGTTTTCCTTAGTAAACTTACCATTTGGTGAATGTTCACTTGTAAATCCTTCAGGTAGTAAGTCTTTAGCATCTTTTTCGAACCAAATATCTGAACCATATTTAGCGAATAAATCAGCTACGTGATCAGTAGTTTCTTTAGTGATAATTGGAGTACCATCTTCACCATAGAAAATTGGTAGTGGAACACCCCAAACACGTTGTCTAGAAATTACCCAGTCACCACGGTCTTTAATCATGTTGTAAAGACGTTTCTTACCCCAATCAGGCATGAACTTAACATCATCAATAGCACTTAGAATGTCATCTCTGATTTTATCAACTGAAGCAAACCATTGATCAGTTGCACGGTAAATAACTGGCTTCTTAGTTCTCCAGTCAAATGGATAACTGTGAACAATTGGTTGATACTTAAGTAATAGGTTCTTTTCCTTTAACTTGTTCAAAGAAATTTCGTTGGCATCATCATAAAATACACCTTCGAAATCAGGACCAGCAGCCTTAGTTAAGTAACCTTGTGCATCAACATCAACAAAAATATCTAGTCCATATGCTTTACCTACATTGTAGTCATCTTCACCAAAACCAGGAGCGGTATGTACTAAACCAGTACCAGTATCGATAGTAACAAAGTCACCCAACATAGTTAGTAGTTTTCTGTCCATAAATGGATGTTGAGCTAATACTCCTTCTAGTTCTTGACCCTTAACGGTCTTAACGATTTCATAATCTTCCCAGCCGAATAATTCAGCATCTTTTTCAACTAATTCCTTAGCTAAAACAAATTTACGATCATCGTTTGATGGCTTAACAACAGCATATTCAAATCCAGCATCAATAGTGATACCCATAGATGCAGGAATAGTCCATGGTGTAGTAGTCCAAACTACCATGTAAGTATTGTCTTCATCTAATACACCTTTACCATCAACCACTTTTTCAGCGTAGAATGCTGATGGTGAAGTAATATCATGGTATTCAACTTCGGCTTCAGCAAGAGCTGATTCAGATGACCATGACCAAATAACTGGCTTCTTACCACGGTAAATTAATCCTCTTTCAGCCATCTTACCGAATACACGGATTTCAGCAGCTTCGAATTCTGGTTTTAGAGTTAAGTATGGGTTATCCCAATCAGCAGAAACTCCTAAACGTTTGAATTCAGCCTTTTGTCTTTCAACTTGTTTTAATGCATAGTCATGACATAATTTTCTGAATTCATTAGTATCCATTTTCTTTCTGTCATAGCCAGCTTGAGTTAATTTTTGTTCGATAGGTAGACCATGAGTATCCCAACCAGGAACATAAGGTGCTCTAAATCCATTCATTGATTTGTATCTAACAATGAAATCTTTAGAAATCTTATTCATGGCGTGACCCATATGAATGTCACCGTTAGCGTATGGAGGGCCATCATGTAAAATGAATGAAGGCTTACCTTCATTTAGTTTTTGTCTTAATTGATAAACATGATTATCATCCCATGCTTTTTGTCTATCTACTTCTTTTACTGGTAAATTACCACGCATCTTAAATTTAGTTTTACCTAAGTTTAATGTATCTTTTACTCGCATGAAAACACTCTCCTTTTCTATTGTTTTTAGGTGATAAAAAAAGAAGATTTCATCACAAGGGACGAAATCTTCCGTGGTACCACCCAATTTAGAATAATTAATATTCTATCTCATTATAAAATTTATGAGTATATACAAGAGATGATCTGCAATGATTGATTTACAACTGACCTCTCACCATATGTCAATTCGCTTATTTGTTTCAAATCAGAGCTTTCTGTTCTCTTACTCAATACTATTCAATTACTTTGTATGAACCATCTGGATAAATAGTGACTGTTTTATCTAATGATGCTTCATTACTTTCAGATTTTACTACTGAATCTTTAAAGCTGTCAAGGTCATTTATTTGTTTTTCAACATTTTTGTAATTATTGTCTACTCCACTAATAACTTTATCCCATTCATCACTATTTACAAGGTCCATTTGACTTTGTAATAGTGTTACTAGCTTACTTCTAAATGATTCGGTAGTGTTCTTCAAATCTTCATTAGCTGTTAATAAACTCTTAGATCTATCGGAAATATTTTCAACAATTTGCTTAGCTTGATCACTAGCATTATTCAAGATTTCATCAGCTTGTTTTCTAGATTGTTCTGAAACTTTCTTAGCTTCAGCTTGTGCATCATTTTTCAATTTATCAGCAGCATTTTGAGCTACAATAATTGATTGGTTTAATGAATCCTTCATACCATTAAAGTATTTCAATTGTTCATCAGCAGAACTTACTTGTTGTTTTAACTTTTCATTTTCAGCCAATGTTAATTGATAGTCTTTAATAATACGATCTAAAAATTCATTAACTTCATCAATATTGTATCCTCTCATTTTTACAGAAAATTCTTTATTATGAATATCTTGTGGGCTAAGTACCATTGTTTTCTTTCCTCCAACCTATTTTTTTAATACAGAGATTACTGCTCTATATTTACCTTTTTTTGTTTCACCGTTCTTACTTCTTAAACGTAATCTACCAAAACGTCTTACTGACACTATGTCGTGAGCTGATACTTCTGTATCAGGACGACTATTAAGTGCCCAATTAAGTCTTACTTTTTGGTGATTAACCAATTCTTTGGCATCATTTCTGGAAATATTAAATCCTTCTGATATTAAATTATCCAACCTAAAAGAAGATAATGTCGTACTTTCATCTTTCCATTCATTTTCTGGAACGATAGCATCACTAAAATCTACTTTTTTTAGAGAAATTTTAGTCTTTCCTACAGCATTAACTTCTAATCTGAGGTAATCAGCAATTTCACTAGTACATATAAATTGCCATCTAGTACCATCAGTTAAAATATCACCTAAAGTATTTCTCTCTATTCCAGCACCCATAAGAGTACCTAGAACTTTACTATGGCGTAATTTAGAAAACTTAACCGGATATCTAATCTCAAATAAAGTTATAGAAAAATCCTCTTTTTTAGGTTGAAAATAATCAGGATAGATCAAGCAACGCTTCATTTCAGCATTACTATGTCCACCAAAGAATTTTGCATTAACTTCACTATGTCTATTTACTAAAGTAGACAAAATATAAGCCTGTCTAGGATTCATAAATTTAGTTAAAATTGGACGATATTGATTTATCGATTCGTCTATTAAGTCCGAAGCAGTATCAACAAAAGGAATTTCTTCTCTTCTAAAATGTTGTTCAATATTTTTATCCATTTAAAACTCCGAAATTATCTCATACGTTCATTCATGGATTTTTTTATTTCACCATCAACATGATAGTTATGCGGTGTAAATAAAAATACCAATTCTGAAATTCTTTCGATATTTCCGTCAATTGTAAAGACAACACCATTTAAGAAATCAATAATTCTTCTAGTAACATCGTCACTAGCTGTATCAAAATTAATTATAACAGCATTATTATCAATCAATTTCTTAGCTATTATCTTCACATCAGCATATATTTTGGGTTCAAAAACAGAAATCTTACTACTTTGTGTTCCACGATTCTTACTGATAGAAACTACTTTGTCTCTATTTTCATTTTCGTTAGTTTCAGGATAATCTGTTTCATCTTCATCGTAATCAGTGCCAAAGAATTTACTAAAACTAAACTTTGCTGTCATTCAACTTCATTCCCTTCATACTAATGTTGAGAAACGCTATTAGTGTTTACGACGGAACTTGAAGAATGGTGGTAAATCATCATCGTTTGAACTATCAGCTTTTTGATTGTCGCTTGAATTATTAGCATCAAAAGGATCAAATTCTTTCTTTTGAACATTTTCAAAACGATCATCAGAAGAAGATGAATCATCATTAGTTCTTACATTACCTTTTTCTTCTTTGCCGTGTCTTGGTGTAACCACTTTTCCAGCACTTTCTGGTTTACGTGCTGTACGGTTACTTCTATTATTCATTAATTCTTCTGGACTAGTTTCAATTCCAGTAGCAATTACAGTAACTTTAATTTCATCGCCTAGGTCTTCATCAATTGAAGTACCAAAGATAATATTTACATCACTTGTAGCAGCTTGAGCAACAATATCAGAAGCATCTTGAGCTTCAAATAATGACATATCTGGACCACCAGTAATGTTTAATAGAACTTGTTTAGCACCATCAATAGAAACTTCTAGTAATGGAGAAGAAATAGCTTTCTTAGTAGCTTCTGCTGTTCTGTTTTCACCAGTAGCTGAACCAACACCCATAAGAGCTGAACCAGTGTTTTGCATAACTGTCTTAACATCAGCAAAATCCAAGTTAACGTAACCAGGACTAGTAATTAAGTCAGAAATACCTTGTACACCTTGTCTTAGAACATTATCAGCTTCTTGGAAGGCTTCCATCATAGGTGTCTTCTTGTCTACCATTTCTAATAGGCGGTTATTTGCAATAACAATTAATGTATCAACGTTTTCTTTAAGTGCTGCAACACCTTCTGCAGCATATTTTGATCTTCTTGGTCCTTCAAAGGTAAATGGTCTTGTAACAACCCCAACAGTTAAAGCACCAGAATCTTTAGCAATCTTAGCAACGATAGGAGCAGCACCGTTTCCAGTACCACCACCCATTCCGGCAGTAACGAATACCATATCTGCACCTTGTAAGGCATCAGAAATAGCTTCTTCACTTTCTTCAGCGGCTTTAGTACCAACTGAAGGATCAGAACCAGCACCTAATCCACGAGTTAATTTAGGTCCTAATTGAATTTTTGTTTCAGCTTTTGAAGTGTTTAGAGCTTGAACATCAGTGTTAGCAACAATGAATTCAACTCCCTTAACGTCTTCGCGAATCATACGGTTAACGGCGTTACTACCTCCGCCACCAACTCCGATTACTTTAATCTTTGCTCCTTGGTTTTCCGTAGAATCTAATGAAAATTCCATGTTAAATTCCTCCATATATCCCAGTGTGTTTATTCAAAAAAGTCTTGGTAAAAACGACGCCATCTACCTTTTGTTTTATTTGCAAATTTGGATGCAAAAGGCTTCTTTGATTTCTTAGTTTTCTTTTCTTCTTGATTTTGACCATCGTCTACGATTTCTTCGTTATCTGAAAAATCATTTCCAATAAAGTCATCATCAGCGTCTTGTTTATTATTCTTTACAACAGTATTACCATCTAGTGATGATCTTACTAATAGTTGTATTTCACTCATATTAGCACGATAAGTAACTAAAGCCAATGGCAATGCAAATGAAGGATGTCTCAATCCCATTTGATCAGGAATATAAACTCTAACATTAGTATCAAATCTATCAGCTGCTAGTTCTGAAATACCTGGTAATGCAGCAACACCACCGGTTAGAACGATTCCACCTGGTAAATCTAATGCTGAAATACTGCTTAAGCTTTTATCCATACGATTAAAGATTTGATCAACTCTTGCTTGAATGATTTCAGCTAAATATTTTTCAGAAATCTTTTCTGGTTGACTCTTTCCTACTACTTCAATTGGAAATTCATTGCTTTCAGAAGCTTCTAATTCGTCAGCATAACCATAATCGCGCTTAAGTTCTTCAGCACTTTCTAAAGAAGTATTTAGCACAACTGAAATATCTTTGGTAATGTATTCTCCACCTTCGTTATCAACCGTGGTAAATTTCATTTTATGATCATGTACAACTGATGCAGTGGTTTGACCACCACCTAAATCAATTAAAATAGTACCAAAATCTTGTTCGCCATCATCTAAAACAGTCATACTTTGAGCTAGTGAAGTATTAATGATTGATGTAGCATTCAAGCCAGATTTTTCAACAGCTTTTCTAATGTTATGAATGATAGTCTTAGGTCCAGTAATGATACGACCTTTTAATTCAAGTCTTACCCCTACCATTCCTCTAGGATCTTTAATACCGTCGAATCCATCGACAATAAATTCATCGGTTAAAGTATCAACTATTTCTCTTTCTGGTGGTAAGTTTTTAATCATTGCAGATACAGTTACATTTTTTACATCTTCATCAGATATTTCCCTAGATTGATCTGATATAGCAACCATTCCACTGCATGGTTCAATTTTTAGTTGATTTGATGGAATGCCAACTACAACATCATGAATTTTAACGCCAGCTTTTTCTTCTGCCTGGCTAACAGCTCTTCTAATAGATTCAGAAGCTTTGTCAATATCGACAATTATTCCGCGGTTAACCCCTTCTGAACGTTCATTCCCTAAGCCTAATACGTTCATTTGGCCTTTAACCTTTTCGGCAACAATTACTTTAATTGACGTAGTTCCAATATCCAATCCCACGTACATTTCTGAATTCATTACTTTTAGGAACCTCCAATAAAGAATCTTTAATAATTATAATTTAATATTTCTCAAGCTAATTATATTTTAATTTTAACACAACAATCCATAACTCTAAAGAACCATTATCTGTTTACATTTTTATTGTCTTTATTGGTTGTTGATTTGTTTTTATTTGCCTTTTTTTGACTTATTATTTTGGACAATGGTGTATATTCTCGTTTCTCATTTTTTAATGGGAAAGAGTATGCACCCACTTCAAGATTAATAACACTCTTGTCTTTTAATTGTGTTGCAATTGATCTGTAGAATTTCATCTTATAATCAAAATTGCTTAATAAGATAATAACTCGATTACCATCTCTCATATATAAATGCATTTCATCGGGATAAATCTTAGTTGGTGTATAAGATATAACTCTGATATTATCACGAATATCTTTAGGTAAATTTAAGTATTTTTGAATTATCGATTTTAATTTATCACGATCATTAAACTTCACAATATAAGGTAACTTTTTATCATTAGGATTTTTCTCAATTACATTAGTAACTTTACCGTTTTCCAAAATGATGTATTGAGATTTACCTCTTGTTTCGTACCCTACTTGATTATAATGAGTGATATTTACATTTAAGTTGTTTAATCCATGGAAAGAAAAATTAACTGCTTCTATTCTTTCATCTTTTTTAGTTATTTGTTCATTTAATTTATTCTTATGTCCAAATACCTTAAAGATACTATCCCCTGAGTTAATATTCATTTCCTTTTTTATATCATCAACCGGTATATATCCATTGCCAGAAATAGATATTTGATTAATCTTACTGAATGGAGAGATTAAATAAATTAAAAATAGCAAAATGATAATCAATGGAGTAAATAAATATAGAGAGTATTTACATTTATTTTTTATCTTTTGTTTTTTTAACTCAGTTAAATCATCAGATATAACTTTTCCATGTTTATTAGCATTTCGACGTCTGAAGTTTAAACGAAATGATTTCATCGATAATACCCTCCGCTATTTACAAATTGACTTAGCAACATCCAATACACGTGTAGCAGCATCTCGACAACCCATTTGTCTTGAGTTTTCAGCCATTTTTTCTCGTTTATCTTTATCGTTCATAATAAAGTCAGCATTGTCAATTAAGGTTTCTGGTGTTAAATCAGCTTCTGTAATTATCAATGCTGCATCATTTTTAACTAAGCTTAATGCATTCTTAGTTTGATGATCAGCTGTTACATATGGACTAGGAATTAAAACTGATGGAATTCCTAATGCAGTAATTTCAGCTAAGCTAGTTGCTCCTGCTCTTCCCACAATAGCAGCAACCTTAGGCAACATATTAGGCATATCTGAAATATAGTCTTTAATAACAATATTATCATTAATCTTTTGATCACCAATTTGCTTCATTACATCAGCATATCTCTTCTTACCTGTAACGAATAATACTTGATAATCTTTTTTGTTAAACAAACGAATGCTTTCAGTTACTACTTTGTTAATCTTTAATGCACCTTGGCTACCACCAAAAATCAATAAAGTAGGAACATCATTTTTCAAACCTACATCTTGCCATTCAAAATCAGATTTCAAATTAGCAACTTGTTGAGCACGAGGGTTACCTGTATAAATAGTTTTTTCCTTAGGAAATTGTGAAATTGCATCTTCAAATCCCACTGCAATTTTATCCACATGTTTACTTAAGAAACGGTTAGTTAAACCAACCATACTATTTTGTTCATGAATCATAGTAGGAATACCCATTTGTGAAGCAGCATAAACAACTGCTCCTGAAACATAGCCACCGGTTCCGACAACTACGTCTGGTTTAAATTCTTTAATCATCTTTTTAGATTTATGTAAGCTTTGTAAGAACAAAGCTACAGTCTTAATGTTTGAAAAAGATAATGAACGCTTAAATCCCTGAATTTTTAGTTCCTTGAATTTAATATTATTTTTTGGAACGATATCTTTTTCTAGACCACGAGTAGATCCCACATATAAAACATCTGCATCAGGGTCTGTTCTTCGTAATTCTTCAATTAAGGCTAGTGCTGGATAAATATGTCCTCCAGTACCCCCACCAGAAATCATTAATCTCATTATTTTTCTTCCTTTCTACCGGTTTCTTGTTCAACCAATTTAATAAATTCGTCTCCACGTTGTTCAAAAGTATCATATTGATCCCAACTAGCATTTGCTGGAGATAATAGTACCACATCTCCTGGTTGACTCATCTTAATAGCCAATGGAACAGCTTGCTTTAAGTTATCCACAATCTTAATATCAGAAACTCCAGCTTTCTTAGCTGTATCTTCTAGTAAATGCTTAGTTTCACCAAATAGAACAATGCCTTTAACGTGTTCACTAAAATCTTTTTCTAGTTTTTCAAAGGTGTAACCACGATCTAGTCCACCAGCAAGAAGGACTACATTGTGATCAAAACTACGTAATGCTACTTGAGTTGCTTCTATATCAGTAGCTTTAGAATCGTTATAATACTTACGACCGTCAGCGGTTAAAAAGTATTGAACTCTATGTCTTACACCATTAAAAGTACCTAGTGCCTTAATAATAGCTTCATTAGATTTACCCATGATCTTAGCAACAGCAATTGCAGCCAATGCATTTTGTACATTTTGTTGGCCAGGAACTTTAATATCTTCCACGTTCATAACGAATTCATCACGGAAGTAAATCTTATTATTTTCTACATAAGCACCATCTTTGGTAACACCCTTAGAAGAGAATGGAACCACTTGTGCTTTACTACGTTTACTTAATTCTCTCCATTCTTCATTATCAAAGTTAACCACAAAGAAATCATCAGAATTTTGATTCATAGTAATACGCATTTTAGCGTTTACGTAATTTTCACGAGTTTTATGATAGTCTAGATGATTTGAAAAAATGTTATTAAGAACTGCAATATGTGGATGGAACTTAGTAACACCTAATAACATAAAACTAGAAATTTCTAGTACAACATTATCATCCTTAGTAGTAGATGGTGTAACTGTACTTGCAGGTACACCAATATTTCCTGCTACATATGATTTTCCACTAGTTCTTTGTTGATTCAAAATATCATTAATCATTGTAGTAACTGTAGTTTTTCCATTACTACCAGTAACACTAATGATAGGAGCTTCAGAAACCTCAGAAGCAATTTCTACTTCCACAATAATAGGAATATCTTTTTCCATGGCGGCCTTAATTAATTCATTATCATAAGGAATACCAGGGTTTTTAACAATTAAATCAAAGTTATGTTTATCCAAAATTGCAGGAGTTTGCTTATCATTGATAACTTCAACTTGATTACTATTTAGTTGTTCTTCAACATCTTTACTTAATGCTTTAGAATCATTTAACCAAACATTTGCATTTAGCTTTCTTAATAATTTAGCCGCATTGATACCGCTCTTTCCAGCTCCTAGTACCAATACATTTTTATTTTCATAATCATCAATCTTATTCATAAATCATGCTCCTAAAAATCCATTATTATAAAATAATCGATACCACTCCAGTGATGGCAAGGATTAAACCGGCAATCCAGAATACAATATCTACCTTCCATTCTGACCATCCCTTCATTTCGAAATGATGGTGAATAGGAGACATCAAAAATACACGTTTACCAGTTAACTTAAATGAAGTAACTTGAATCATTACACTTAATGTTTCCATTACGAACATAAATCCAATCCAAACTAATGAAAGTTCATGGTGCAATAAAATGGAAACGGCAGCTAACGAACCACCTAATGCAAGTGATCCCATATCACCCATAAAAATCTTAGCAGGTTTGTGGTTGAAAACCATAAATGCAATCAATGCACCTACTACTGCAAAACAGAAAGTAGCAACATCTAATTGGTGTTGTACCATTGCCACAATAGAATATGCACCAAAAGCAATAATACATAATCCACTTACTAATCCATCTAATCCATCAGTTAAGTTAACCGCATTGGAAAATCCTGTTAGATAGAAAATAATGAAGATAGCGTAAATCCAACCTAAATGAAAGTCACCCACAAAAGGAATTCTTAAAGCCATTGGGAAATGGTGAACATAAACTAAAGTAAATACTAATCCACCTACAATTTGACCCAATAATTTTTGCCAAGCTTTTAGTCCTTCATTTTGGCGTCTAAACAATTTAATACTATCGTCCCACATTCCTAATAATCCATATAGGAATAAGATAAATAGCAAGATTAATAAGGTGTCATTTTCATCATGTGATACTAATCCTGACACTAAACTGGAAATAATTATTGCTATGATGAACAATAATCCACCCATTGTAGGGGTTCCAGATTTTGCTTCATGCCATTTAGGTCCTTCTTCACGAATCATTTGTCCTTCGTGTTTTCTTCTAAAGTAACCAATTAAAGATGGCATAAAAATTAATGTAATTAAAAAGCTAATAATTAGTGGTAAAAATATATTCATAAACATTTTTAACTCCTATTTAAATTTTATAGTTATCTTACTTCCACCATCTATAGAAGCACCAGGTTTAACACTTTGTTTGTATGCGTAACCATCGCCCTGTAGATTTGCTGTAATTCCAGCCATTCTACAATAAGTAGCAACATCATAACGAGACCAACCCTTTAGGTTTGCCATAGACTTACTACCATCAGTTTGTACAATGACTAATCTATCTTTACTAATTTTTTCTCTAGCATCGATAGATTGATCTAATACAGTACCATTACCAATAAATACATACTTAAGTCCAGCTTTCTTTAACTTAGCTTTAGCAGCTTCTGTGGACAAGTTGGTTAATTCAGGTACTTGATAATTATTTTTATCATTTGAGTTAACGTTTTCTTCCAATGCTAATCTCATAACTGGATTGAATATTTCAGCCATTAACTGTGAAGCAGTTTTAGTACCAGTTAACTTAGGTTGTTTCATAGTAATATACAAAATGTATTTAGGATGATCAGCAGGAGCAATTCCAGCTACAGAATATAGATAACTATCATCACCAGATTCATAACCTGTTTTACCGTTGCTGACCTGTGCAGTACCAGTCTTAGCAGCAATTTTATATCCTGGAATCTTATATGCTCCACCAATACCATATGGTTTGTAAACAACATCTTCCATGTGTTTAATTACCTTGCGAGAAGTATCAGCACTAATTGGTTGTCCAACTGATTTAGTTGGATAATTCTTAATAACCTTTTTAGACTTAGGATCAACAATTCTACTTACTAATCTTGGTTGCAACATTTGACCATTGTTAGCAATAGATGATAAAGCACGCATCATTTGCATTGCATTAACTTCAATACCTTGACCAAACGCTGTATTAGCTTGTTCAATTGGATAATTAAATTGAACACTTCCGGTTTCTTCACCAGGGAATCCTAAGTTAGTTGGTGTAAAGAACTTAAATCTGTTCATATAGTTACGCCAAGTCTTAGCACCCATCATTTGTTCCAAGTGAGCCATGGCAACGTTACTTGATAAAGCAAATCCTTTATCGTAACTAATGTTACCCCAACCTTTAATATTCCAATCAGGAACTAATTTACCATTAATGTAGTATTTACCAGAATGATAAGTATCGCTTCCGTTGTAATGTCCACTATTAATGGATGATGCTACTGTAAATATCTTCATAGTAGATCCAGGTTCATAAGAATCTTGAATCAAGGTATTACGCCAAATCTTATCTAATCCCTCTTTAGTTGTGGCATTAAATGTTGGACGTTGAGTAGCAGCTAAAATGTCACCAGTTTTAGAATTCATCAAAACAGCATTCATGGTCTTAGGATGAACTTGATTGTAGACATTGCTCATTTCAGTTTCCATTAATGATTGCAAGCGATAATCTAAAGTTGTATATACATCATCACCGTTTTTAGCAGGTCTATTTACGCCTTCTCCGATATCGATGGTGACACCGGAACTATCTTGTTGGGTACTCTTAAATCCATTAGTACCAGTTAAAAGATTATTGTAAACTTTTTCAATTCCCATTTGACCAGCAAGTTGAACCTTGTTGTTATTTGGATTGGAATTCATCGCAGCATATCCTAAAACATGTGAAGCAAAAACACCGTTAGGATATAGACGCGATGGTTGTGGTAAAAAGTTTAATCCAGAGATATGGTAGCTATCTAGCTTTTGTTTTTGTGTTAATGAAATGTTGCTACCCACATTTCCAAATTCTACCTGAAAAATATTCTTTTTAGGAGATAAAATTTTCAATGCTTTATCGTATGAAATAGGTAACACTGAAGAAATAGCATGTGCAGCCTTAGATTTGTTAGTTATATACATTGGTTTGTTGTTTAAACCAACTTGGCGCTTATTTAGCACTGCATACATAGTATAAACGGTATTATCTTCAGCTAGTGGTTGTCCACTTGCATCGTAAATGGTACCTCTCTTAGCTTGAATGATACTACTCTTTGTATATAAGCTTTCTGCATACTGTTTAAGATCTACACCTTGGCTACTCTTAAATATTGATATATATGCAAATCGCAATCCCATACACAAAAAAACGCCAATACATAGCACAAGTAAAAATTGACCGTAATGGCTACGATTGTTTCGGCGTTTTCTTAACATTTTCCCCTTATTTAACTTTCTCATTTGCTAACATTCCTTACGTTCTTGTTATTTAAAGATAGGCTAGCTTCCTTAGCAATTTTTTGCAAACGATTACCACTTTGAAGTTCACTAACTTCTTGTTTATAAGTAGTATTGGTATCTTTTGCTTTATTTAATGCATCAGTAGTTACTTGTAAGCCGGCTGCGTTGTTACTCAAAGAAATTTTTTCACCAACTAATCCAACCATCAAAAATACAACGATAGCACTTCCCACAATTAGTACTGTCTTTTCAAATTTGGACAAGGACATTCTAACTTTGGTTTGTCCTTGATAATTTGCTTCTTCATTATTTTTTTGTTGATAACTTGGATTAACATATGTTCTATTAGCTAGGTTATTTTGTGCCATAAGATTAACTCTTCTCTCTATTTTTTATTAATTCTCTCAATAATTCTTAATTTAGCACTATGTGCACGATGATTTTCCTTTACTTCTTCATCGCTAGGTAAAATTGGTTTACGGTTAACTAATTTATAATCAGGTTTCATATAATCTGGAATAATAGGTAAACCATTAGGCAAATCTTCTATAGTAGTTTTTTCTTTGTACATAGTTTTAACTAAACGATCTTCTAGTGATTGGAAAGTAATAATACTTACTCTTCCTCCCACATTAATCAGTTCTATAGATTTTTCTAATGATTCTTCCAATGCACCTAATTCATCATTAACTGCAATTCTTAAAGCTTGAAAAACTTTTTTAGCAGGATGACCACCATGACGGCGAGCAGCAGCCGGAATTCCTTGCTTTATAATCTCTACTAGTTGTTCGGTAGTATCGATAGCTTGTTTATCACGATTCCTCTCAATAGCTCGTGCAACTTGCTTAGAAAACTTTTCTTCTCCATATCTGAAAAAGATTTTCACTAATTTTTCATAAGGCCATTCGTTAACGATTTTCCATGCATCCAATGGATTTCTCTGGTCCATTCTCATATCCAATCGAGCATCATGTTGATAACTAAATCCTCTAGATGCATCATCGAATTGCGGAGACGAAACACCTAAATCATACAAAATTCCATCAACAGAATAGACACCCAGCTTATTCAATTCTTCAGTAATATTTCTAAAATTGCTGCGAATAAAAGTAACTTTGCCTTCATCTATGTACTTCTTTAAATGTTCACGATTATATTGAATAGCAACTTCATCTTGGTCAAATGAATATAAATGACCGGTGGTTAGCTGTTCCAATATTTTTGAACTATGCCCTCCCCCACCGAGGGTACAATCTACATAAATACCATCTGGTTTTATATTTAAGCCTTTTACAGCTTCGTTTAGCAAAACTGTTTCATGTTGAAATTTTGTCATTAGTATTTCACCTCTTTTAATTAAAAATCAATTAAATCTTCAGCGATATCATCGAATTCTTCTCCAGCTTTTTCGGAGAATGCATCCCATTTTTCTTTACTCCATATTTCGATTCGAGTAGATACACCAACTACTACACACTTTTTTTCAATACCTGCATAGTTAATTAACATATCTGGTATATTAATTCTTCCTTGACTATCTACTTTGCTTTCATCAGCTGCGGAGAACAAAAAACGAGCAAAATATCTAGCTGACTTCTTGCTTACAGGAAGTTGATTAATTTTTTCTTCCACTTTAGACCATTCATCTAAAGGATAACCAAACAAACATCCATCAAGCCCTCTAGTAAGAATAAATTTCGAACCAATTTCTGATCTAATCTTGGAAGGAATGATTAAACGCCCTTTTGAATCAATTGAATGTTCATATTCACCCATTAACACGCTTAGTCACCTCTTCCAATTTATTTAATTTAATTTTACCACTATGCACCACTTTGTACCACAATATAATAAAAATCATTGAATTTTGTGGAAATTATCCACTTGTGGATAAAAAATGAGTACAAAAAAAGAGCTGTTAAATAGCAACAGCTCTTGATTTATAAGTATTTTACAGCACATATAAAAATGGTGGTGACCCATGCCACAAAAAAGTAGATAATCGCCAATCTCCAAAACATTCTATAAAAACGTATAGGATTAATATGACTATTTTTAATTAAGTAATAAATAGCATATAAAATACCAATAACTATCATAATTACCCAAATTATAGGAAGAAATGATATTTCATGTTTATCTATAGATAATTCATAGATAAAATAACTTAGAATAATTGGAAAAAGATCATTAGAACGAAGTGTTATCTTTTTAAAATGATTAATCAATTTTATTAATATGGATGCTATAAAAGTAATTAAAAATAATGAAACTACTTGTACAAGTATCACGGTCAAAAAATGAAAGGGAGAAATTTTTATCACCTCAAGTAATAATTAAGTTGCAATATAAACAAATGAAATGTAAACTTTAAACTAAATATAAGATTCAGAAAGTGGTGTTATTAATGGCTAAGAAAAAGAAGTCTAAATTTCAAATCATTACCATGATTTTCGTCTGGCTTATGATTATTTCCACTGTGGGTGGCCTAGTACTAGGCGCCACTACCCAACTTATGGGTTAATTAATAAAAATGGAACCGACTATGGTTGGTTCCATTTTTTATTTAGTCGTCAGGATGTTTATAAACTTCTCTAGGTTTACTACCTTCTTGAGGTCCAATGTATCCTCGTTGTTCTAAGTCATCAATAATTCTAGCGGCTCGGTTATATCCAATACGGAAATTTCGTTGAAGTAATGAAGTACTTGCCTTTTGTTCTTTAACTACAAAAGCTAAAGCATCATCAAATAGTTCATCTTGATCTTCATGTTCTTCTTCAACTTTTAATTCTTCATCAGTAACCATCATATTATCATCATATTCAGCTGGTTGTTCTGCTTTAATAAATTCTACCACGTTTTCTACATCTTCATCAGATATAAACGCACCTTGTACACGAATAGGTTTATTTTTATCAATTGGTAGATAAAGCATATCACCACGTCCTAACAGCTTTTCAGCACCATTAGTATCTAATATAGTTCTTGAATCAATACCACTAGATACGGCAAATGCAATTCTGGAAGGAACGTTAGATTTAATTAAACCAGTAATAACATCAACAGAAGGACGTTGAGTAGCAAGAATCATATGAATTCCCGCAGCTCTTCCCATTTGTGCCAATCTAATAATAGCACCTTCTACATCATTGGAAACGGTCATCATTAAATCAGCTAATTCATCAACAACAACAACGATGTAAGGCAATGGTTTTAAATCACCGCGTTCTTCTTCAGATAAACTGTTTACATATTCATTAAAGTTACTAATTTTTCTTTGGTTATGCTTAGCAAATAAGTCATAACGATGTTCCATTTCAGATACCACTTTATTTAAAGCACGAGCGGCTTTCTTAGGTTCAGAAACCACTGGTGTTAATAAATGTGGAATTCCATTGTAAATACCTAATTCTACCTTCTTAGGATCAATTAACATCATTTTAACTTCACTAGGCTTAGCATTCATCAAAATGCTAGTAATAATTCCGTTTATAGAAACTGATTTACCACTACCTGTGGAACCAGCAATTAGTAAATGTGGCAACTTAGTTAAATCAGTACTAATAACATCCCCACTAACATTTCTACCTAATGGCACCGTTAGTAAGCCATGTTTATCATTTTGTGATTTAACCACATCTTTAAAGGACACCATAGCCACTTTACGGTTAGGTACTTCAATTCCAATTAAAGACTTACCTGGTATTGGTGCTTCAATTCGAATATCTTTTGCAGCTAATGCCAATGCCAAATCATCAGCTAGGTTAACAATCTTACTTACCTTAACCCCAATGGCAGGATGCAATTCATATTCTGTAACTGAAGGTCCTAAATTTACATTTTTAATTTCGGCATCCACTCCGAAACTATTCAATGTCTTCTTTAACACTTCAGTATTACGATCAATATTTTTATATTCTTCACTTTGATCACTAAATGCTACATCAGACAATAAATCGATAGATGGTAATTGATAATTAGAATCATCAATATCATTCATTTCAATTCCTTGCTTATCATTTTGCACGTGATCAGCAATAGCTGATGATAATTTAGGCTTATTTCTAGTATCATCATTATATTCATCAGCTGTTTTATAATCGCGTTTTGGTTTTGCAGCAACAGAATCACTATTCTTGGGCTTTTCTTGATTATCCATCCAACCAGATAATTTAATCTTAGGTTTACTATTAACCTCTTCTTTTTTATCTGCTACCGGTTGTGGATTAGCAACGTGTTTAGGAGTTTCTTTATTATCATTTTGCTTTTTTTCTTTTATCTGTTGTACAGATTCTCCCATTTTTTTAGAAGCATTTTCACAAAATTCACGTGTCTTATCCACTACCTGATTCATAGGAATATTAAAAGCAATAATAATTCCTACTACCATAGTAATTAGTGATAAAATTTCTGAACCTAATATAGATACTAAAAAGTTAAATACTACTAATAATACAGCTCCAATAATTCCTCCACCTAAAGAAGAACTATTATCCATTTCAACGAAGTCATGTGAGATTGCTGTAAGTGTTTGTGAAATAAAATTATCATCACTACTACCAGCGAATAAAATTGCTGACATGAATAATAAAAGGCCTGCATAAAAAATGCTTCCACCTATAATCCAACGTTTATTGAATTCTAGTTTAGGTCCCTTAATTAAGAAAATGACTCCTGTTACTAGCAATATTAATAATCCTAAGATATCAGTATCACCAATAAAAAATCTAACTATATTATTAAAGGTGATTCCTAAAAATCCTAATTTTAATAAACTAAATAAACTAATTAAAATTGTAATTAAGCCAATAATATAATTATAGTATTTACTATCGATATTAATTAATTTGGCATTGTTTTTCGTTGTTTTTCTTTTTCTAGTTGAGCGTTTTTTCGCCAAATTTATTACCCCTTAATTATTTTAATTTATCATTTTCGTATTTATGAGTTCTTTCTAGATTAGGAAATGCTTGTTGTCTTAATGCTTCATAAATCACAATGGCACAAGTATTAGATAAGTTTAAAGCACGAATATGTGTATCATCTTGTGGTATACGAATAGCCTTTTCTGGATTTTGTCTCATAAACATTTCTGGTAAACCAGTAGTTTCTTTACCAAACATAAAGTAATAGTTGTAGTTATCATCAGTATAATCACGATCAGTGTAGTCGTGGTTAGCAAATTTAGATACTAAAAACAACTTGTCTTTGTCAGTTAATGTACTCATAAATTCAGGTAAACTTTCATGATAATTAATATTTACCTTATCCCAGTAATCTAATCCAGCACGTTTTAAATGCTTATCATCAACTGAAAAGCCTAGTGGTTTGATTAAATCTAACACAGTGTCGGTTCCAGCACATGTTCTAGCAATGTTTCCTGTATTAGCAGGCATTAATGGTTCAAATAATACAATATGATTAGTCATAATTATTCCTCACTTTAAAATTTATTATCTAATACTGTTACATCTACAGTTATAGAACTTAATTTATTAATTTCATCATCACTTAATGATTTAGCATTTTTTCCCCAATGCAATGGTGTCATTATCATTAAATCTTTTCGTAATTTAGCTGGTAACGGAAAGTTATATTTCACATGATAACTTTTAGCAGATGGATAGTGCTTCATGAACAAATCTATGACCTGATTATTATCATAGCTACTATTCTTCTGGTTATCACCGTACAATAAATTTCTTAATTCTACTAAGTAATTAGAATTAGGAACTATCTTGATTAGATGTCCACCTGTGGATATTACACGGTTAAATTCTTTATAAGAAGATGGTGAAAATAAGTCCATTACCACCGAAATACTATGATCAGCAAACGGCAATTTAGCTAAATCAGCGATACAGAAGAAAATATTTTCTCTGTTTTCACTTGTGGATAAGTTAACTCCAGGCTTAGAAATATCAAAGCCGATTGCACTATCAATATTATTTCTAGATTTTTCTAATCGAGATAATGGAGATCCTTCACCACTACCCACATCTACAATAGTTTGATGGCCACTTGGAATGATTTTTTCCATTTGTTCTAAAATACCATCGAAAAAACCAGCAGTAATGATGTTACGTCTAGATTCTAACATATCACCGTCATATTCCGTATTCACTTTATGATTTATAAAATGAATGGTACCCTTTTTTGAAATATCTAAGCTATGGTTATTAGGACAAATTATCGAATTATCAGCTTGTTTAACAAAAGATTTTCCACAAACTGAGCATTTAAATAATGATAAATTTTTATTTAGAAATCTCTTTGCGATGTCAATTTTTTTCATATGTACGTCACCCTAACCCAATCTAGTATATTAGTATATCATACAAAAACTATTTCTAATAATACAAAAAAGGTTCTAATACCTGGTACTAGAACCTTTTCATTACATTTTTCATATCTAATGGTAATTCTGATTCACAAACTACTTCTTTATCTGTGAAAGGATTAAAAAATACCATTTTATAACAATGAAGAGCTTGTCTATTTAATTCATGATTATGGGGATTGTAGAGCCAATCACCAATTAATGGATGATTAATAGCCGCAAAATGCACCCGGATTTGATGCGTACGACCGGTATGAAGTCTTATTTTTACTAAGGAATGATTCATCTTAGCTCTCAAAACCCAAAATTCAGTGCTAGATGGCTTCCCATCATCTTTTATCTTACGTTGTATTATAGAATTTTCAGCACGTCCAATAGGCAAATTTATCTCTACATGACGACTGTGGATAATCCCTTCCACTATAGCTACATAGAATTTTTTTATCTCATGATTTCGTAATTGTTTATCTAAAACAGAGTGAGCAAAATGATGCTTAGCAAAAATCACAATACCGCTTGTGTCCATATCTAAACGATTAACAATATGAATTCTACGATTATCATAATTTTTCCTTATATAATAGCCTTTTACTCGATTAGCTAACGTATCATTTTTATACACATGCGATGGTAAACATGCTACTCCAGCAGGTTTATCAATTACTAAAAAGTGTTCATCTTCATACAAAATATTAAAAGGTAAATTGGATACTTCTAAAACATCATTAGATGGTTCTGGTGGAAGTTGAATATAAATTTCATCCCCACGATTTAGCATATAGTTAACTTTTTCTTCCTTGCCGTTAACTTTAATTAGTCCACCTGTAAATTTAATTTGTTTTAAAAGTGTTCTCGAAATTCCCTTCTGTCTAATAAAAGTACGCAATCGAATAGGACTGTCTTGTTGATCACGCCATGAAAAACTAGTCATCAGGATGAACCCCGATAAAGGAATTACTTACTCGCTTCCAAAAATGAGTATGACGATATTGAGCAAAGTAAATTCTTTCATTACAAATTGAATATTGAATAGACTTAATTGGACGGTTGTGAATCAATAATTGATCACAAGTTAAAATATTATGTTCTTGATTATCAGGAACAATAGTAATCCATTCATCAGGTGGAATAATAATTGGAGAACCTAAAGTTCTAAACACCCTATTATTAATGGATGCCATTTCTGAAACTTGAATAGCATTTAATTGTGGATTAATGATGGCACCACCAACAGATTTGTTATATGCAGTAGATCCGGTAGGTGTGGAAACACAAAGTCCATCCCCACGGAATTTTTCAAAAAACTCGCCTTTAATATAAATGTCAGTAACCATAGTGCCATTAATTCTTTTTAGAGTAGACTCATTCAAGGCAATAAAATTGTCATCTGGTCCATCATCACTATATTTAACCTTAATAGACAATAGTGGATAACTAACACTTTGGCCGTTATCATTTTCTAAACTTTCCACTAATTCGTTAACTTCATAGTCACGCCAATCAGTATAGAAGCCTAAATGGCCAGTATGAATACCAACAAATCTAACTTTACTTACGGCATCGTTATAATGATGGAATGCTGATAATAAAGTACCATCTCCACCTACTGAAATAACAATTTCTGGGTTTAATCCATCATATTCTAAAATTTTAGATTCATCTATTTTAGTTTTTAATTGTTGCGCAACACGGTTTGAAGTAGAACCGTCATTACTATAAATAGCTACCTTCATAATTAATCATCCCTATTGCGTTCATTTTGTTCTTCTTGTTTTTTATGTTCATCTCTAGTTTCGATAAGTTCTTTTCTGATTTCTGACATACCCTCATCGAGTTGAAATGATGTCTCTGCAGATTCTTGTAAACGTTTCTTTAAATCTTCAGGAAATACACCATTATATTTGTAATTTAGAGAGTGTTCGACAGTAGCCCAGAAATTCATAGCCAAAGTTCTAACTTGAATTTCAGCTAAAATTTTCTTTTCACCATCTACTAATTCAATAGGATATTCAAAAACAATATGATAAGAACGATATCCACTAGCCTTTTCACGACTTACATAGTCTCTTTCTTCTAAGATATTAATATCGCTACGACGTCTAAGGATATCTACCACTACATAAATATCATCCACAAAAGGACACATAATCCTTAATCCGGCGATATCTTCCATATCCTGTGATAAACGATCTTCAGAAACATAACGTCTCTTCATTTTTTCCTTAATACTATCAATGGGTTTTACACGTCCAGTAACAAATTCTATTGGACTTCTTTTTTCAGATTCTAAATATTCTCTCCTTATTCCTCTTAGCTTCACTTTTAGTTCAGCAACAGCTTGTTGATAAGGAAATAAGAAGTCATTCCAGTTTTTTATCACTAGGCTAACCTCCCTGTTAAACCTAATTTTACTAAACTATTTTACCACACTTTTCAAGTAGTAAAAAAAGCTAAGACTTTTTGAGCGAATTGTTTGTATTTAATCCGTTATTTGGTATTCTAATATTTGGAATTTAAAGTACGTGTATAAAAATATCATGGAGGGGAGTAAATTTGTTCGAAGTATTTCTGTTTATTGATCCACTTTGCAAATCTTGCAGAAATTCAGAAAATACTGTTTTAAAATTATCTGAAGATATTGATTCTAAATTTAAATTGCAATTTGTACCCATTTACAACCTAAAAGTGGTACAAACTGATTTTTGCAATTCAAACAATCAATTGAAAAAGAAACTATCATCTGAAGAACTATCCTATTTATACAAAAATGTTGTTTTAGATTATAAAGCAGCATCCTTTCAAGGTATTAAAAAAGGACGTCGTTATTTACTAGCTATTCAAGATAAGATATTATCCAAGGGTCTTAAATACTCAGATGAATTAGCTATTCAAACTGCTAAAGAATGCAATCTAGATGTTGAAATGTTTGAAGAAGACCGTCGTTCTAAACTAGCTATTGATTCCATCGAAAAAGATCAACAATTAGTTAATGATATGAATGTAGATAGCCCTGCTTCAGCCGTTATTTTTAACTGCAGTGATTCAGAACGTGACGGTATTTTAACTAGAAACGTTGAATATTCTACATTATTCCGTGCATGCTGTGATACTGAATTCACACCTGATAATATTAAAAATGCACTAAGCGAATCTAATTTAAATAAGTCCAAAAGAAATCATTTACACATTATTAAATAAAAGCCATCAATTCAAAATTGATGGCTTTTTGTTTAAATTAATTTTTCTAATTCATTTAATCGTTGTTCAAAAACTTGGAATGCTTTTTCTAGATAATCAGATTTAGTCATATCTACACCAGCACGTTTAATAACGTTTAGTGGGAAATCTGAACTACCTGATTTTAGATAAGTTAAGTAATTTTCTAATGCATTATCATCTTTAGAACAAATCCCTTCTGATAAATCAATAGCAGCAGCAAAACCTGTTGCATATTGATATACATAATAATCCATATAGAAATGAGGAATCCTTGCCCATTCGTATGCTATTTCTGGATCAGATACTACATCATCACCATAGTATTTTTTGTTTAATTCATGATAATAATCGCTTAACATTTTGGAATTTAGAGGGTTTCCATTTTGTTCTTGTTGATGAGCAAAATCTTCAAATTCAGCAAATTGGGTCTGACGGAAAATAGTACCCTTAAATCCATCTAGGAAATAGTTCAATACATATTTTTTAACTTCAACATCATCAGTATTCTTTAATAAATAATCGGTTAAAATATTTTCATTAGTAGTAGAAGCAATTTCTGCTAAGAAAATTGAATATGATCCATATTGAAATGGTTGGTTGTGATTAGTGTAATAACTGTGCATGCTGTGACCAGATTCATGTACTAAAGTATACAAGTTATCCAAATTATCTTGCCAATTTAATAAGATATATGGGTTAGTATCATAAACACCTGAAGAATATGCTCCTCCACGTTTTCCTTTATTTTCTACCACGTCAATCCAATGGTTATCAAATTCTTCTTTAATGTGAGATACATAGTCATCGCCTAAAACAGACAATGCCTTTATAGCTTCCTTTTTAGCAGAAGAGAAATCATATGAAATAGGTGACTTTCCAAATAATGGTGTGTACAAATCATACATATGCAATTCATCTAATGATAACAATTTCTTTCTTAATTTAACGTAACGATGTAATAAAGGTAAGTATTTATTAACTGTATCAATTAAAGTTTGATATACAGATTCATCGATATTATTTTCACTTAGAGCTGCTTGCTTAGCAGAGTCGTAATTACGCATTTTTGCCTCGTAATTATGAACTTTAACTTCTCCTGATAAAGTAGATGCAAAAGTGTTCTTGAATTGCTTATAAACCGTATATAGCTTTTGAAAAGCATTTTTTCTTACTTCTCGGTTAGTGGATTCCAATAGTTTACTATATACTCCCCCGGACAATTCCATGCTTTGTCCCTTTTCATCCTTAACTACGGGGAATTTTAAATCAGAATCAGTCATAATTCCGTAAACATTAGATGGAGTTTCAAATATACTGCTTAAACTAGAAAGCATTTTTTCGTGTTCAGCATCCAAAATATGTGGCTTATGGCTAAATACTTCATCAAAATAATGACGATAATTATTTAGTTCTTCGTTTGCATCCATCATTTGATTTAATTCATCATGATTCATTTGCAAAATTGCTGGTTCGAACCATGCCGTTGCTTGATCTGCATGTGAATATAAATCACTGCATCTGGCATCCATACTTTGATATTTTACATTAGAAGTATCAGCGTCATTGTTTAGCGAAGCATATACACTTAACTTATCTGCTTTTCTCTGTAAGGTTTCAATCTGCTTAATAATATTTAATAATTGCTGAGCGTTATGTGGAATCTCATTATCCATTTGTTCCATTTTTTGAATATCTTTCTTACATTCAGCAAAGTCTTTTTCAAATTCATCATCATTTTTATAAATGGTAGTTAAATCCCATTTTAAATCTTCTGGGACTTCATTTCTGGTTGGTAATTTTTTTACTTCATCCATAAATTAATACATCCTTTTTATCATTTACCAATATACTAGCAGAATTTTTTTAAACTTTCATGATTATATACTGGATTTTCTGATAATAATCATGAAACCATGCAGGATATTTTTTCACATATATGTTATTTTCCTTGATAATAATATATCCTCTTTTACATAAATCAGCTAAAAAATCACTAAATGCTTGTCTTTTAAACTTATCCACATTTTTAATCAGTGGATAACTTTCTGATATTTTTAATAATTCAATAGATTTTTTATAAAGTTGTTCGACTTGTAAATCATTATCTAAATAATTAAGTATCAAAATTTTCCAATATAAATATTTTCTTCCCACTACCGGTGTCGTGCAATTTTGGAAATGACAAACTAACGGGGCAGCAGCTATATCATGCCCTTTTGAATAGCATAAATTTTGTAACTTCAAAGCAAATTTATCATGATAAAATATTTTGTTTCTTATATTTGTTAGTTCTTTTAATAAATTATCTATATTATGACCATATGATAAATTTTTGGGTGGAAATTTTAACTTGTGGATAAATTCATCCCATGTATAAAAAAACATTTTTTGATATCGTAATTTACTGTTTACAAATTGACAATTAAAGCGCATTTCTAAATCATGATTGTGAGTATTCCAGAAAAACATACAAAATCCCCATCCCTTTATATAATAAAAAAACTTATTCATACTTGTACTGCAAAATTTTTTCCTATAGTTACTACCAAGTATCCACAGTGATCTCATCTTCATATCTTGGTAACCATTTATGCGCTGTGTTAATCTTTTAACTCCTATAGGGCTACATTGAAATTCAATTGCTAGATTTCCCATTAGTATATCTGGCCGTTGATTTATCTCTTTTAAATATACTTCTAATTTAGCAGGATGAGGATTTATAAATTCAATCATTTGCTGTTTTCCATTCAAATGTTCATTAGTTTCACCATCTTGCTGATTAATGCAATCACTATTTTTCATATGGGCAAAATGAGGTATTTTTAAGTTACCCTTTCTTAAAATAACTTGCTGCATACAAGCAGGACAAAGATAAACATTTTTATTTGCTGCTTGTTGTGCATAAACTATTTCACCATTGTAATATGCTGTTAGCATTTATTATCCCCCATATAATAAATACGAAAAATAGTAGCAATAATACAAAAAAAGACTTAAAAGCTTTAACTTTTAAGTCTTTTAATTACTAACCGAAATATCTTTCAACAGTGGTTAGAGCATTATCTTGTATTAAAGGATTTGATAACTTTTGTCCATCTAGATTTACATGAACACCATATTCATCGGCATTTATTAATAATCTGTTAAATGCTTCTTGTTCATCATCGCTAATGGAACCATTAATAGCAAAGTACATAACATAATTATCATTATATTTATACAAACTACTCTTAATAAATTCTCTATTTTCAACTGATAATGACATTCGTATAACATCATCAAAATTCTTAAACTTCATCCAATAATGATTTACTGAATTACTTTGTTTACTTTCAGAATATTCTTTATTTAATACATTTTTCTCAGCAGGATTATATCCTTCGTTTTCTTTTTTATCTAATGCCTGTTTAACCTGTTTTAATTGTTGATCGGCAATTGAAAATTCTAGATGTTTGTCAGTATCTACTGCATCGTCTGATTCACCCAATAAAGCTTTGAGCATATCAATTGCAGAATTTTCCATGTAATAAATAGATTTATTTAATCCACTATCCTTATTTTTTTCATTTAAGAAATTAAGCATAGTCAAAATTCTTCTAGCCTTTAAAAATAAGAATAACTCATTTGAACGTGGAGCATACTTATTAACTATATCAGGATAAATCAATCCCATATACTTTTCTAGGTCTTTTGGCTTATCAGAATATTGAGCTAATGATAAGGACAACATGGTATTAAGAGCAGCGGGATCATATTCCTTATCCTCATTCTCTGTATGTTCATGTTCCTCATCGAAATCATCATTAGAATCACTATCGTCTTCATTTTCATCATTATCAGAAGTACTATCAGTAAGGTCTTTGCTAATATTATTTAAATCCGATAATATTTCATCATTATCATCAGGAGATCCATTTAATTTTGATCCATTCTTTATATAAACAATCAAATTATTGTTGGATACCATAATTTGAAAAGAAAAGGCTCCGTTTTCCTTGAAATCGTCATCTGTATCAATCTCGTCTAACAATGAAACTAGAAAGTCATGAAAGTCTTCCTCGTTACCCATAAATGAGAATAAGTTAATTCCTCTTTCTTCTAATTCGTCCTTACTTATGGATACTTTAATGGTACCTTCATTAATTCTTTCCATTTTCATCTGAACCACCTCTTTTCTTTTAGTTTATTTATAATACGAGTATTCTATCGTAATTCGCCGTTGCTATGCAACACTTTGTTAATTATTTAGTAATATTTCTTGTCGTACTTTAGGCAATAATATATCTACTGAATCTCCAGCAGCATCTTTAGTTTGTTTCAATAAATCATCTAAGCTTCCATATTGTGGTAAATGACTAATTAATACTTTTTTCACATTAGCTTTCTTAGCTAGATATCCCGTTTCATCGGATGTCATATGCCATTTAGTACCTTCTTTATCATTATAGAAATTAGTATCTGTAATTAACATATCCGCATCCTTACAGAAAGAAATAAGTTCATCAAAATAACGTGTATCTGCGGTATATACTAATGTTTTCTTACTATTTTCATCATATATTCTCATTGCATATGCTACAACTGGATGTTTAGTTAATTTAAATGTTATGTGTAAAGGACCCAATTTTAAAGTTTCATCAGGATTATATTGATATCCCTTAGTACAATCAAACCAATCTAATTTCTTAAAGTTTTCTTCATCTTTATTATGGCCGTAAATAGGCAAAACTACTTCTTTCTTTTGCCCTGGTGCCAATTGCCAATAATGTTGTAACACACCAACGTCCGCAATATGATCACTATGATAATGTGATAATAATACTGCATCTAATTGTAATGGATTTAATACTTTTTCTAATTCTAATAATACACCACTACCACAATCTAATAATAGATTATAGTTGCCACTTTGAATTAAATATCCACTAGTTCCAATACCTTTATCCGGGTATCCACCGTAATATCCTAATACAGTAATTTTCATCTTATCATCCCTTTGTCTTGTATTCAGCTATCTTTAGTGTAATTATATATTAAAGGTTTGTAAAATATTTATAAAGAAAGTGGGATAAATAATGAGTAGACAAATCACTATGACTTTTGGCAATGATTTTATACTAAATAAGTTAAGAAAAAAGCATCCCTCCGTTAAGTTAGATGTTTTCCTAGGAAATAACAACCAATACCAAATCGTTGATTTTTCAGGGCATACCAACATATTCCAAAACCCTCTTATCTTTAATATTGATTACAGTAAAGATTTCACAGATAAATTTTATTTTGTAAATTACACTTATTTTAATTTAGATGATGATCAAAAAAAGATATTTGATGCATATATTAAAAAAATGCAGGAAACCTATAAGGATGACAAAATAATATCGTTTTCCATATTGCATGAAACAGTTGGGAAAAAACGTACAATTTTAATGACTACCTGGAATAATTATTTAGACTTTAAGCATTGGAATCTTGCTGATAGTTTAATGTCGTTATCTGAGATGTCACTAAATTATAAGAGAATATAAAAAGAGTTCTAGTAATTAACCAGAACTCTTTTTTTATTATTTAATTTTTAAAGTCATGGCGTTAATAGCAACAATAACTGTACTTAATGACATTATTACCGCACCTAACATTGGGCCAATAATTATACCAATAGATGATAATACACCGGCAGCTAATGGTAATGCGATAATATTGTATCCTGCACCCCACCATAGATTTTGAATCATCTTAGTATGAGATTGTTTAGCCAATTTAATTAAATTAATGACATCTGCAGGATCACTATTAACCAATACTACGTCAGCGGAATCAATGGCTACGTCAGTACCAGAACCAATAGCTATACCTAAATCAGCTTTTGTTAAACTAGGTGCATCGTTAACACCATCACCAATAAACATAACTTTACCATTTTGTTGATACTTAGTAACTATTTGTTGTTTTTCTTCTGGAACTAATTGAGCATTTACTTCTTTAATTCCTAGAATGTCTGCAATTTTATTTGCAGCTTGTTGGTTATCACCAGTCAACATTACAGGAATAATGTGTTGTTTGTTTAAGAATTGAATCATTTCTTTAGCACCAGGTTTAATGGAATCACCTTCAGCAATGTATCCAATAGCTTTTCCATCACTTACCAAGTAACTTAATGAATTACCTTGTTGTAAATACTTATCAGTATCAGCAGAATTATATTCAATATTGTTTTTATCTAAGTAAGAACTAGATACTACCATAAACTCTTTATCATTAATGGTTCCCTTAATTCCAGAACCAGAAATTTCTTCAATATTGTTAGCTTTTAATTCATCACTATTTAATTCAGCAAAAGCGTTTATAATTCCTTCTGCTAAAGGATGACTTGATGATTGTTCAATAGCAGCTGCAATTTTAATAATATCTTGTTTTTCATAATTATTGTCTAAACTATCATAGGCATTAACCTTGAAATCTCCTTGCGTTAAGGTACCAGTTTTATCCATTAATGCGTATTTAATTTTATTGATACCTTCTAAAGAAGTCTTATTTCTAATTAATAGTCCGTGGGTGGCTGAAATAGAAGTCATTCTGGAAATGATCAAAGGAATAGCCAATCCTAATGCATGAGGACATGCAATGATTAATACACTAACCGTAATTGGAATAGCATAAATTACTCCATGTAATAAACTCCAGGTAACAAATGCAATTACCGCAACTATTAATGCTGCATAAAATAAGTAACCAGCAACTTTGTTTGCTAAATCTTCTGATTCAGACTTAGATGATTGTGCTTCACTAACCATGTTCATAACTTTTGATAGGTAACCACTTTCACCAGTTCCAGTAATTCTTACTTTAATGCTTCCACTACCATTTATTGAACCACCAATTACATTATCATTAACTGATTTTTGCACATCACGTGATTCACCAGTGATTAATGATTCATTCAATGCAGTTTTACCATCGATAATAGTTCCATCTGCAGGAACCTTTTCACCAGACTTAATTAAAATAGTATCTTCTTCATTTAAATCATGAACATTTACTTCTTTTACGGAACCATCTTCAGCAATTAAGTGTGCATTATCAGGTAATAATGCTGCCAATTTATTTAATGCTGATCCAGCATTCATGACTGAATTCATTTCAATCCAGTGTCCCAATAACATGATTACAATCAAAGTGGACAATTCCCAGAAAAAGTCATTTACCATTGGTTTTACATTTAAAATATCATTAGCAATCACTGCATAAACACTATATACATATGCAACAGAAATTCCCATGGTAATTAATGACATCATACCAGGCTTCTTATTTTTCATTTCACCAATACAAGAAGTAAAGAATGGATATCCACCATATAAGAATAAAATAGTACCTAAAATTAATACTAGAAAATCAGAACCATTAAAAGTTAATTGGAATGGCATCTTCATTCCCATCATTGGTGACATAATAATAATAGGAATAGTTAAAATAAGTGAAATCCAAAATTTACGTTTTAAGTTTCCCATATGATGCATATGGTGCATGCCACCATGATTCATATTCATTCCATCGTGACTCATACCACAATGATCCATATTCATTCCATCATGGTGCATACTGTGGTCCATGTGCATATCACCATGATTCATACCATGGTCCATATTCATATCATCATGCATACTATGATCCATGTGCATTTCTTTATGATTCATATCATCATGGCCCATATTCATTTTATCTTTCATATCTGACATATAAATTCATCTCCTAATTAGTCTTCCAGGCACTTGCATTCCACTTTATCAGGTGCATTCTTCTTTTTAGATTTTAATAATGTAATTAAGGTATCAATATCTGATTTACTTAGCTCAACACTATTTACAATATCTTTAATAGTTTCACCATAATGCATACAACACATTCTCTCAAAAACGCGCTTAGCAGAAAGTGAATAAGCGGTCTGTTCATTTATAGCAGAGAAATATATATTCCTTCTACCGTCTTTTTTTACTTTTAGAAATTCCTTCTTACATAATCTAGCAAGTAATGTCTTTATTGTAGAAGAGCTCCAATCCATTTTATTAGATAAAATATCTATCAAATTAGAACTAGTTGTCTCTCCAATGGTCCAAATAATTCGCATAACTTCCCATTCAGAATTAGAAATGTCGCTTTTATCCACTTTATACACCACCCTTTTGCTTCAGTAATTATTTTTAGTCTACATTTGTAGACGAAGAAAGTCAAATAAAAAGGATTGCACCTAAATGCAATCCTTTTCTAGCGAAGGAGAATGAGAGATTCGAACTCTCGCGTGGTTTGACCCACCTAGCGGTTTTCAAGACCGCCCCCTTCAGCCACTTGGGTAATTCTCCATAATGATGACCCGTACGGGATTCGAACCCATGTTACTGCCGTGAAAGGGCAGTGTCTTAAACCACTTGACCAACGGGTCATAAGATAATAAAAAAGATTATCCTCTGGATGATCTTATGAAACGGTTCGTACGAGACTCGAACTCGTGACCTCCTGCGTGACAGGCAGGCGTCCTAAACCAACTAGACCAACGAACCATATAATTGCGGGAGCTGGATTTGAACCAACGACCTCCGGGTTATGAGCCCGACGAGCTACCAGACTGCTCTATCCCGCGATAATATATATTGATTAAAAAAGATGACCCGTACGGGATTCGAACCCATGTTACTGCCGTGAAAGGGCAGTGTCTTAAACCACTTGACCAACGGGTCATAAACGGAGAAGGAGAGATTCGAACTCTCGCGCCGGTAACCCGACCTACACCCTTAGCAGGGGCGCCTCTTCAGCCACTTGAGTACTTCTCCAATGGGCCTAGATGGACTCGAACCATCGACCTCACGCTTATCAGGCGTGCGCTCTAAACCAACTGAGCTATAGGCCCATAAGTAAAAGCGGGTAACGAGAATCGAACTCGCGACAATAGCTTGGAAGGCTATGGTTTTACCACTAAACTATACCCGCATAATAGATATAATATTTAATTAAATGGCGCGGGACAGAATCGAACTGCCGACACACGGAGCTTCAATCCGTTGCTCTACCAACTGAGCTACCGAGCCATATGAACGGTTCGTACGAGACTCGAACTCGTGACCTCCTGCGTGACAGGCAGGCGTCCTAAACCAACTAGACCAACGAACCATAATTGCGGGAGCTGGATTTGAACCAACGACCTCCGGGTTATGAGCCCGACGAGCTACCAGACTGCTCTATCCCGCGATAATATAAAGGAGAATGAGAGATTCGAACTCTCGCGTGGTTTGACCCACCTAGCGGTTTTCAAGACCGCCCCCTTCAGCCACTTGGGTAATTCTCCATAAAATATAAGTGAAACAAAGCCACTATGGACCTTGTAGGACTCGAACCTACGACCGGACGGTTATGAGCCGTCTGCTCTAACCAACTGAGCTAAAGGTCCAAGACCTAATCGCGGCAGAGGGGATCGAACCCCCGACCTCCCGGGTATGAACCGGACGCTCTAGCCAGCTGAGCTACACCGCGATATTAAGACTGCAATTAGAGTTTTTATACCCTATCGGGAAGACAGGATTCGAACCTGCGACCCCCTGGTCCCAAACCAGGTGCTCTACCAAGCTGAGCTACTTCCCGTTAAAATGCACCCAGTAGGGATCGAACCTACAACCTTCTGATTCGTAGTCAGACACTCTATCCAGTTGCGCTATGGGTGCATATGGTGCCGAGGACCGGGATCGAACCGGTACGGTTATCACTAACCGCAGGATTTTAAGTCCTGTGCGTCTGCCAATTCCGCCACCCCGGCATATTTAATGAATTGGCAAAGCGGAAGACGGGATTCGAACCCGCGACCCCCACCATGGCAAGGTGATGTTCTACCACTGAACTACTTCCGCATAATGCCGACTAGAGGATTCGAACCTCCGACCCCCTGTTTACAAGACAGGTGCTCTGCCAGCTGAGCTAAGTCGGCATAAAGTATAATTATTAAACTAATGAGCCGTGGCAGGTTCGAACTGCCGACCCTCTGATTAAAAGTCAGATGCTCTACCAACTGAGCTAACGGCTCGTATAATGGAGGATACAGGGCTCGAACCTGTGACCTCCTGCTTGTAAGGCAGATGCTCTCCCAACTGAGCTAATCCTCCATAAAGCGCGGCGACGTCCTACCCTTGCAGAGGGCGATCCCTCAACTACTCTCGGCGTTTAGAAGCTTAACTTCTGTGTTCGGCATGGGAACAGGTGTGTCCTTCTAGCTATCGCCACCACACTATTTTATTTGAAAGAACTTCGTTCTCTCAAAACTAGATATTATTTATTTCTCCGATACTTACCTTACTTGGTTAAGTCCTCGACCAATTAGTACTAGTCCGCTCCATACATTGCTGCACTTCCACTTCTAGCCTATCTACCTAATCATCTCTTAGGGGTCTTACTTCCATAAAGGAATGGGAAATTTCATCTCGGGGTCGGTTTCACACTTAGATGCTTTCAGCGTTTATCTCATCCATACATAGCTACCCAGCGGTGCCCTTGGCAGGACAACTGGTACACCAGCGGTATGTCCATCTCGGTCCTCTCGTACTAGAGACAGCTTCCCTCAAATTTCCTACGCCCGCGACGGATAGGGACCGAACTGTCTCACGACGTTCTGAACCCAGCTCGCGTACCGCTTTAATGGGCGAACAGCCCAACCCTTGGGACCAACTACAGCCCCAGGATGCGATGAGCCGACATCGAGGTGCCAAACCTCCCCGTCGATGTGAACTCTTGGGGGAGATAAGCCTGTTATCCCCAGGGTAGCTTTTATCCGTTGAGCGATGGCCCTTCCATGCGGAACCACCGGATCACTAAGCCCGACTTTCGTCCCTGCTCGACCTGTCTGTCTCGCAGTCAAGCTCCCTTTTGCCTTTACACTCGATGAATGATTTCCAACCATTCTGAGGGAACCTTTGGGCGCCTCCGTTACTGTTTGGGAGGCGACCGCCCCAGTCAAACTGCCAATCAGACACTGTCTCCCGCCACGTTCAGTGGCGCGGGTTAGAGTGTTAGCACAGCGAGGGTAGTATCCCAACAATGCCTCCACCGAAACTAGCGTTCCGGTTTCCACGGCTCCTACCTATCCTGTACAAGCTATGTCAACACCCAATATCAAATTACAGTAAAGCTCCATGGGGTCTTTCCGTCCTGTCGCGGGTAACCTGCTTCTTCACAGGTATCTCAATTTCACCGAGTCTCTCGTTGAGACAGTGCTCAGATCGTTACGCCTTTCGTGCGGGTCGGAACTTACCCGACAAGGAATTTCGCTACCTTAGGACCGTTATAGTTACGGCCGCCGTTTACTGGGGCTTCGCTTCTGAGCTTCGCCGAAGCTAACTCATCCGCTTAACCTTCCAGCACCGGGCAGGCGTCAGCCCCTATACTTCATCTTACGATTTTGCAGAAACCTGTGTTTTTGATAAACAGTCGCCTGAGCCTTTTCACTGCGGCTACACTTGCGTGTAGCACCCCTTCTCCCGAAGTTACGGGGTCATTTTGCCGAGTTCCTTAACGAGAGTTCACTCGCTCACCTTAGGATACTCTCCTTGACTACCTGTGTCGGTTTGCGGTACGGGTAGTTAATTACTCACTAGAAGCTTTTCTCGGCAGCGTGACATGGCCCACTTCTCTACTTTATTTCGATCCTCATCATGACTTGTCAACACGCTGATAAGCATTTCACTCATCAACTGACTTATCACTTGAACACACATATCCAACAGTGTGCATGGGTTAGCCTTCTGCGTCCCTCCATCGTTCAAACATAATTAACTAGTACAGGAATCTCAACCTGTTATCCATCGCCTACGCCTCTAGGCCTCGGCTTAGGTCCCGACTTACCCTGGGAGGACGAGCCTTCCCCAGGAAACCTTAGTCAATCGGTGGAATAGATTCTCACTATTCTTTCGCTACTCATACCGGCATTCTCACTTCTAAGCGCTCCATCAGTCCTTGCGGTCCAACTTCATTGCCCTTAGAACGCTCTCCTATCACATGACTACGTCATGTCCACAATCTCGGTAATATGCTTAGCCCCGGTAAATTTTCGGCGCAAAATCACTCGACTAGTGAGCTATTACGCACTCTTTAAATGGTGGCTGCTTCTGAGCCAACATCCTAGTTGTCTATGCAACTTCACATCCTTTTCCACTCAGCATATATTTAGGGACCTTAATTGGTGGTCTGGGCTGTTCCCCTTTCGACGGTGGATCTTATCACTCATCGTCTGACTCCCGGACATATAAATCAATGGTATTCGGAGTTTATCTGAATTCAGTAACCCATGACGGGCCCCTCATCCAAACAGTGGCTCTACCTCCATGATTCTAAGTCCGAGGCTAGCCCTAAAGCTATTTCGGAGAGAACCAGCTATCTCCAAGTTCGTTTGGAATTTCACCGCTACCCACATTTCATCCCAGCACTTTTCAACGTACACGGGTTCGGCCCTCCGGTGCGTTTTACCGCACTTTCAGCCTGAACATGGGTAGATCACCTGGTTTCGGGTCTATCTCAACATACTGTAACGCCCTATTCAGACTCGCTTTCGCTACGGCTCCGATCTTTCCGTCTTAACCTTGCATGTTAACATAACTCGCCGGTTCATTCTACAAGAGGCACGCCATCACTCATTAACGAGCTCTGACTGCTTGTAGGCACATGGTTTCAGGAACTATTTCACTCCCCTTCCGGGGTGCTTTTCACCTTTCCCTCACGGTACTGGTTCACTATCGGTCACTAGGGAGTATTTAGCTTTGGGAGATGGTCCTCCCGGTTTCCGACGACGTTTCACGTGTGTCGCCGTACTCAGGATCCTGAACTGAGGTTAATTGATTTCGTCTACGGGGCTATCACCCTGTATCGCTTAACTTCCCAGATAATTCGACTATCAATTAACTTGGTAACTCAAATGTTCAGTCCTACAACCCCAAAGAGCAAGCTCTTTGGTTTGAGCTGTTCCCCGTTCGCTCGCCGCTACTTAGGGAATCGAAATTTCTTTCTCTTCCTGTGGGTACTGAGATGTTTCAGTTCCCCACGTCTGCCTCTAATTAACTACTCAGTTCATTAATTAGTAATAATCGATTAAGATTATTGAGTTTCCTCATTCGGAAATCTCCGGATCAAAGCTTACGTACAGCTCCCCGAAGCATATCGGTGTTAGTCCCGTCCTTCATCGGCTCCTAGTGCCAAGGCATCCACCATGCGCCCTTCATAACTTAACCTATTCATCACTACGTGATGTTTGGTTAATTGAGTATTACGAATAAACTATATTTTAAAACTCAAAATAACGCGGTGTTCTCGGTTGAAATTGTATTAAATACAAATTCAATATAGAAATTAAATAATATCTAGTTTTCAAAGAACCAAGTATGACACTTTCGTGTCAATGGAGAATAGCGGGATCGAACCGCTGACCTCCTGCTTGCAAAGCAGGTGCTCTCCCAGCTGAGCTAATTCCCCATATTGCTAAGACCCTTTCAGGTCGATGGGCCTAGATGGACTCGAACCATCGACCTCACGCTTATCAGGCGTGCGCTCTAAACCAACTGAGCTATAGGCCCAAAGAGCAAATAACATAAGTTTTTGGAGAGGTAAACCTCTCAAAACTGAATAAGATTAATACATTCTAATGTAAGTTTCCGAAATTTTCCTTAGAAAGGAGGTGATCCAGCCGCAGGTTCTCCTACGGCTACCTTGTTACGACTTCACCCTAATCATCTGTCCCACCTTAGACGACTGGCTCCCGAAGGTTACCCCATCGTCTTTGGGTGTTACAAACTCTCATGGTGTGACGGGCGGTGTGTACAAGGCCCGGGAACGTATTCACCGTGGCATGCTGATCCACGATTACTAGTGATTCCAACTTCATGCAGGCGAGTTGCAGCCTGCAATCCGAACTGAGAATGGCTTTAAGAGATTAGCTTGACCTCGCGGTTTTGCGACTCGTTGTACCATCCATTGTAGCACGTGTGTAGCCCAGGTCATAAGGGGCATGATGATTTGACGTCATCCCCACCTTCCTCCGGTTTGTCACCGGCAGTCTCACTAGAGTGCCCAACTAAATGCTGGCAACTAATAATAAGGGTTGCGCTCGTTGCGGGACTTAACCCAACATCTCACGACACGAGCTGACGACAACCATGCACCACCTGTCATTCTGTCCCCGAAGGGAACGCCTAATCTCTTAGGTTGGCAGAAGATGTCAAGACCTGGTAAGGTTCTTCGCGTAGCATCGAATTAAACCACATGCTCCACCACTTGTGCGGGCCCCCGTCAATTCCTTTGAGTTTCAACCTTGCGGTCGTACTCCCCAGGCGGAATGCTTAATGCGTTAGCTGCGGCACTGAAGGGCGGAAACCCTCCAACACCTAGCATTCATCGTTTACGGCATGGACTACCAGGGTATCTAATCCTGTTCGCTACCCATGCTTTCGAGCCTCAGCGTCAGTAACAGACCAGAAAGCCGCCTTCGCCACTGGTGTTCTTCCATATATCTACGCATTTCACCGCTACACATGGAGTTCCACTTTCCTCTTCTGTACTCAAGTCTCGTAGTTTCCACTGCACTTCCTCAGTTAAGCTGAGGGCTTTCACAGCAGACTTACAAGACCGCCTGCGCTCGCTTTACGCCCAATAAATCCGGACAACGCTTGCCACCTACGTATTACCGCGGCTGCTGGCACGTAGTTAGCCGTGGCTTTCTGGTTAAATACCGTCAAAGCGTAAACAGTTACTCTTACACTTGTTCTTCTTTAACAACAGAGTTTTACGAGCCGAAACCCTTCATCACTCACGCGGCGTTGCTCCATCAGACTTTCGTCCATTGTGGAAGATTCCCTACTGCTGCCTCCCGTAGGAGTCTGGGCCGTGTCTCAGTCCCAATGTGGCCGATTACCCTCTCAGCTCGGCTACGTATCATCGCCTTGGTGGGCTTTTATCTCACCAACTAGCTAATACGGCGCGGGTCCATCCAAAAGTGATAGCAGAGCCATCTTTCAAATTAAAACCATGCGGTTTTAATTCATATGCGGTATTAGCATTTGTTTCCAAATGTTATCCCCCACTTAAGGGCAGGTTACCCACGTGTTACTCACCAGTTCGCCACTCGCTCCGAATCCAAAAAATCATTTATGCAAGCATAAAATCAATTTTGGGAGAGCTCGTTCGACTTGCATGTATTAGGCACGCCGCCAGCGTTCGTCCTGAGCCAGGATCAAACTCTCATCTTAAAAGATGAAAAGCTTAACTTAGCTCTTCTGAATAAATTGTTATTTTATAAGCGAATTGACTTCGCAATGTTTAATTCTTATAACTTTGTTATAAGATTCCTTACACATCATCGAATTATCAATCTTGTTCAGTTTTCAAAGATCTACCTGATTACCAGCTTTATCAGCCGGCTCATTAATTATATCACGTTAACAACTTAATGTCAACAACTTTTTATAATTAATTTTTAAACTGTTTTGTTATCATTTGCTCTATCGCAACGACAACAATAATTATTATGCCATCTCAACTATCAAAAGTCAACAACTTTTTTTAAATATCTTTTTTAATATTTTTGATCAAGCTGTTTCACTTTCTCATTTATCAACAGCAATATTTATATTATCAAAGTATATAGAAATCGTCAACAACAAATTAAAAAAAAGGATGACATTTCTGTCATCCTTTTTTGATCTATTTCAATTCAGGTGCATCTGTCTTGTACATATCAACTGTATCCTTCTTATGAAGTTGACTCAACAAGCTAGTATGATGCTTCTTATCCATTTCTTCTAGAAGCTTCATACCATCTGAATATTTATAGCTATATTCTTTCTTATTAACCTTCTTAAAGCCTTTTAGATTATAGTATCTTAATAAGTCACCTAATACTACTTTATCTGATAGAGATAGTTCAGTAGTTACATGGTTTTGCATGTTTTTAATCTCTTGTTGTTGTGACTTAGTAGGATTAATTACTTTACCGGTCTTAGTATCATATACAGTACTTCCTATTACTGTATATTTAGGAGATACAAAGTCCCCGTTTCTAAAGGCAACTGTTTGGTTACGGTTTGGTGATAATAAATCATTACCAAATTGAATTGTATTATTATCTTTAATTCCTAATAGGTGTAGTAATGTTGGTAAAACATCAATTTCTCCACCATAAGTATGATTAATTCCACCCTTTAGTCCATTCATATGGATCATAAATGGTACTTTTTGGAATTGTGCTAAATCATAACTATCCACGGACTTCTTGTGTAATAATTGTGCAATTGCTGGTCTATGAGTATTAGCAATACCATAGTGATCACCATATAACACAATCATACTGTTCTTACTTAAGCCAGTCTTATTCAAGTACTTCAAGAATTGAGAGAATGCTTGGTCTAAGTAATGTGCTGTTTGTACATATGGATCTACTGTATTATCCCCTGTCTTAGTAGCTGGGAATGATACATTTTGCTTATCTAATTCATATGGATAGTGGTTAGTTAATGTAATTAGTTTTGCATAGAATGGTTGTGGTAATTTTTGTAAATATTGTGCTGCGTCTTTAAAGAATATCTTATCCTTTAATCCATATCCAACTGTATAAGATGGTTTTTCCTTGTAGTAATTGGAATCAAAGAAGTATTGGTATCCCCATGACTTGTATGCATTATCACGGTTCCAGAAACTAGGTACGTCACCATGGAATGAAGCAGTTGTGTATCCCTTTTGAGCTAACATAGCTGGAGCAGCTTGGTAAGTATTTTGTGTACCATAAGTAACCATTGCTGATCCTTCTGGTAAACCAAACAATGAATTTTCTAGCATCATTTCAGCATCAGAAGTTTTACCTTGTGCTACTTGGTGATAGAAATTATCAAATGATAATGTATTTTGATTATGGTAGAACTTGTTTAGTGTTGGTGTAACAGGTTTACCATCCACTTTATAATCAATTAAGAATTGTTGGAAACTCTCTAGGTGAATGATAAAGACATTCTTACCCTTTGCTTTTCCATAGTATTGAATATTTGGTGCAGTTCTATTCTTCTTTAAGTAGGACTTAATACTATCTAAATCAGATGGCTTTGCTTCTGATCTAGTTTCACTTTCCTTATGTGTTTGATATGCATTGTAGGCAGCATATTCATTTAGTCCTAAGTATTTAACAATATAGTTATTATCAAATGTTCTAGTTAATAATCCAGAACGGTCGGCATTAGATACTCCGAATTCTGCAACCATTAGAACAATTGACAATACAGTAATTGCGAATGCGTTCTTTTTCTTGAATGGTGCATGATCGACTTTAATAACCTTGAATAGTAGCAATGCAACTAAAACAATGATATCAATGAAAACAAAGAAATCTAATGGGTGAAGTATTTCAGCTAAACTCTTACCCAAATTGTTTTGCACACTACCTGAACCCTTGATAATACCAAATGACAAAAAGTCAGAGAATTCACGGTAGTATAATACATTGGCAAAAATCCAAATAGATTCTATTAAATCAACAATCATCATTAACCAATATGCTAACTTACCTCTGAAATATAGTGCTATTCCAAATAGTAATAATCCAGCTGGTAATGGGTTAACAGCTAATAAGAATTGTTGAACAAATCCCTTCGCACCCAATGTGAAATCCATGTGGTATGAAATGTAGGTCTTTAACCAAAATAACGCAACAATTAATACGAAAAAGCCAAATTTCGTATTAAAAAACTTTCTAGTATTTTTAATATGACTAGACATAATCTATGCCTCCGAATATAAATAAAATTATTTTATTACTATTTATTAACTTTATTAGGATGTATAAATAATGCTACTGCTCCTAATATCATCCCTAAATAGTACGTTAACAAGCGCCAAATAATTAACGCCAAAATTAACTTAGTATTATTGGTGATAAAGCTCTTGAACAGGGTTTGAAAACTATATTCTGCACCACCTGCTCCCCCAGGAATAGGGAAAAGAGAAATTATCATAAATATTAAAACATGCAAGCTGACTACCATGATTATATTCACACCATCGAAGCCTAATGCCAACATGATGAAATATGGAATTAAATAATAAAAAGCTAATTGAAAGAATGTTATTAAAATGATCTTAATCATTAATTTCCATTGCTTAGCTATTCTAATACTTTCTGCATGAAAAGTATCTATTTTATTATCAATCATATTCTTAAAAAGTACAAATCTTTTTTCACTAATAAACCATCTAACAGGTTTTATTAATCCGTCTACCATATTCTTGGTAAAACCATACCAATACATAATCAATAGCAATGCAACTATTACTATTAAATGAATAAAGAATCCGAATAAAACTAGCCATGCTAAGTAGTGTAGTTTTTCTTGTACATATTGAAATCCGATAATCATACTAAGGATAAAGTTAATCACTATCATCCCTTGAAAAACCACAAATTTCATTAACAGTGCCGAGCTAGCTTTTCCAGCATCCACTCCAGTTTGGACCATAACGTAAAGCTGTCCTGGTTGTCCCCCAGAGGAGAATGGCGTAATACCATTAAATAATTGTTCTACTAATGGCACTCTAAGTGCATCTTTAAATGTAAAGTGATCAATTTGGGTATCAACAATTGTTTTGACTACCACGGATTCTAATCCCAAGTATAACAGCATACACACTAGTGCGGCTGCTATCCACCACCAGTTAATAGTAAAAAAATCAGCTATCAATACGTTCACATTAATATCTCGTATAAAGTATGCGAATATCAAAATACCTATCAAAAACATTAGTACAAACGTAATCGCATTTCTCTTTGTCATTACTAACCCTCTTTTATCTGACTCTTATAAAACTTGTTCCATATAGAAGCCAAATGATCCTCAGAATAATAATCTGATGCTGCTAAAGATTTTTGTGACATCTCAGCTAGCTTTTCAGGATTATTCATTAATGTTTTTAAACTACTATTCATTTCATCAAATGTAGAGAAAGGTTCGTAGTATCCACTTATGATTTCTTTATATAAATCTAAGCTTCTCAACATTACTGGCGTTCCACAAGAAAATGCTTCTAAGACTGACATTGGAAATAATTCGTTAAAGGATGGTAATAAGAATAAGTCAGCTACATTGTAGTATTCGAATAATTTATCACGATCCACGATTCCAGGGAAATACAAGTTCTTAGGTGGATT
This sequence comes from Apilactobacillus bombintestini, assembly GCF_003627035.1. Taxonomy (GTDB): domain Bacteria; phylum Bacillota; class Bacilli; order Lactobacillales; family Lactobacillaceae; genus Apilactobacillus; species Apilactobacillus bombintestini. The sequence continues at coordinate 487,433 of NZ_CP032626.1, read as the reverse complement.
ATCCACTAAGCGCTTTAACTTTTTATATCCATCGGTAATCTTTCCAAATGAAAATCCACCGGCCCATATAAATGTCACATCAGGATTTTTCTCAGCTAAACGAGCAAAATCTAAAATTCCTTTTCTAGTTTGTACTTGACCAGTACCTACTACTACGAATTTATCTTTAGAAATGCCCATCTTTTCTCTAATAGCTGACTTTTGTTCTGCAGTTAATGGATAAAATTCTTTTTTGCTTACGAAATTAGGAATGTAAGTAATCTTTTCACGATTAATTCCATAGGCTTCTAGCTTAGGAATAAATGTAGGATTAACTACCACAATTTCTTGCATTCGCTTATAAAAAGCAATCACATATTTATAAAATATCCATTTAATCGGTTTAGGCAAATTCAAACTGCCTTCCAATGTTTCTGGCAAGAAGTGTACGTACCCAATTCTTTTTCCACGTTTCTTACTAAAAGTAGAGAAATAATAACGTAAATTAATTGTATGATAATGGGTAATATCTGATGGTCGATGATTATTTATCGTAATATCAAATTCATCTGGAAAATGCTTCTTTAACATCTTAATTAGTTCTAAATAAGCACTGCCCACTCCTTGACCTTTTACATGATCAGCGGTCGAATACATATCGATTTTTATCATATTTCCTCCTAATTACTTACCCCACTATTTTTATCTATTTCTTCATTATATTCCATTTGGCAATTTTTATAGAAATCGACAATTCTAATAGCAAAATTTTCTGAAGATATTTCGTGTAACTTACTGTTACGTAAAGATATTTCTTCAGGGGTTCGGCTATGTTTAGGCATATTCAAATAATCCAATACATTTTTTACGTAACCTTGTTCATCAACGAAGGTCATCCCTAAGTCTTTGCTGCTTAGTAAGTCTTCTGTATAAGGACTGGATGCCACTACTACTTTAATTCCAGCAGCCATAGCTTCAATATACGTTAAACCTTGTGATTCAGAATTAGAGGTAGAAACAAAAACATTAGCGTCATGATAATATTTATAAACATCATCATTATCTACTTCACCCATGAATCTTACCTGTTCATTTAATTTCATTTGATCTACTTGATGTTTCAAATCATCTCTAGCAGGTCCATCCCCTACTATTACTAAATGAGCATCCGGCTTTTGTGCCAAAATAGTTGGCATGGCATCGATTAGTTCTGAAATGTTCTTTTCATATGCTAAACGACTTACCGAAAGCAAAATAGGTGTATCGGGTGATAACCCCAATTTCTTTCTCAAATCAAATGATGATACTGTATTAAATTTATCAATGTTTATTCCCGTTGGAATAATTCTAATAGGGCTTTTAACCCCATATCTGACCAACGTATCTAATACTTTCTTACTTGGCGCCACTACACCGGACATATTATGACAGAATGCAAGGGTCGCCTCTTTTACATGCACTGGTTTTAATAATTTACCTTTAGCCACATAATGTAAATAATCTTCATACATGGTGTGATATGTATGCACACAAGGTATTCTTAAAAATTTAGCTACCACTTTACCTATAATTCCCATTGAGAACTCTGTTTGGGTATGAATAATATCTAAATTAAGTTTCTTAGCAATTTGATATGCTTGAAACATCCCACGAACCGCAATTCTACGATCAGTAAATGAAATAAAAGGAATACTAGAGAATCTAAAAATATTCTTCTCGTTAGTTTCTCTGTTTACTTGTGGATCCGTAGTAGTAAATATATAAACTTGATGCCCATTTTTTTCCAATTGATTCTTCAATGTTTTAATGGAAGTCGCTACTCCACTTACTTGCGGAAAATAAGTATCGGTAAAAATTCCTATATTCAAACCAGCACCTCCCTACTTTTATATTAGTTATTTGTAATTATATTGTTTTACAAGTTGCTTTGCAAATTGACTTATAAACATAAAATGGCTTAAACACTGTACTGCCATAAGACATTATAACTATAAAAAAAAGCCAGCGTATTTTATACGGTCAATTAATAACAGCTATAACCTTATGCCGCTATTCTTACCTATATATAAAATATCTCTGACTCATTAAATATTAAAATGGTTTAAATCCTACCGAATGGTTAATATTAATCAGTTAAGTTTTCGGACTTAAATGCCTTAGCAATTGCTTCGATAGCTTCTTTTTCATCGTCACCATCAGCAATTACAGTAACTTCAGCATTTTGACCTACACCTAGTGACATAACACCCATGATAGATTTCAAATCTACTGAGTTTCCTTCGTATGATAATTTTAATTCTGATTTAAATTTAGTAGCAGTTTGTACCAACAATGTTGCTGGACGTGCATGAATTCCGGTTTCAGAAACAACTTTAAATTGACGTTTTTCCATTTCGAAAATCTCCTTTTCAATATGCTAATTTTAGAATATCAATTAATATAATAAAATACAACATTTTTAACTATTAGAGCCACTATCGGACTGGTAAGTATAGGTAATTATTCCGTTTTGACTAGCCTTACCTACTACACGCTTTCTAGTGTCGAAATTCATAAAAGCAACTTGAAAGTCGGTAAATTCGTCTGGTTTAATTACCAGTTCACTAATCTTATTATCTTTTAAATCATTTAATAATTCGGTATAGTTCTTATCTGCGATAGTAATATTCCCTCTTTCATCTATATATTATAAACGATTAACGCCATTTTATACACACACTTTCTCAAAAAAATACAAAAATAATATAAATTAAACTAATTTCTTGAAGATTAGAATCATAGCGTTATAATGTCCGTTACAAATGGTCAATTAAGGTCAAAAAGATTCCCAATCATTGATCATTAATTTATGTCACAGAAAGGAGCAATCATATGAAATGCGAAAACTGCCATAAAAATGAAGCTACCATTCATCTATTAGTTAATATAGATGGTCAAAAAAGACACATTGATGTTTGCCAGGATTGTTATCGCAAGTTAACTTCTGGATCCGAACCATATCCATCTGATGATCATGATGATCAAATAGATATGGTGCAAAACCCATTTGGATTTAACAATCTAGATGACTTATTTAACACTATCCATCAAAACAACACCAATGCTGCTAACCATAATTATGAAACTAATGGCAATCGTAGTGGTGGCAACAATAATTCGCTCCTTGCGAAATACGGTTATGATTTAACTGCGTTAGCTAAAAAAGGCGATATTGATCCCGTAATTGGTAGAGATCAAGAAATCAATCGTGTAATAGAAATTTTAAACCGCCGCACTAAAAATAACCCCGTATTAATTGGTGAAGCAGGTGTCGGTAAAACAGCCGTAATTGAAGGCTTGGCACTAAAAATCGCTAACCAACAAGTACCTGATAAACTAAAAAATAAGCGCGTAATTAGATTAGACGTAGTTTCCATTGTTCAAGGAACTTCTATGCGCGGTCAATTTGAAAAACGAATGCAACAATTAATTGATGAGGTCCAAAAGGACTCTAACATCATTTTATTTATTGATGAAATTCATGAAATCATGGGCGCTGGTAATGCCGATGGTGGTATGGATGCTGGTAATGTATTAAAGCCTGCCCTAGCCAGAGGTAATTTCCAATTAATCGGTGCTACTACTTTAAATGAATACCGTAACATTGAAAAGGATTCTGCATTAGCTCGTCGTTTCCAAACTGTTCGAGTGGATGAACCATCCCCTGATGAAACCATCAATATTTTAAATGGTATTAAGAATCGTTATGAACAATTCCATCATGTTAAATACAGTAAGGAAGCTATTAAACAAGCCGTTTACCTTTCTAATCGTTACATTCAAGACCGCTTCTTACCAGATAAAGCCATCGACTTAATCGATGAAGCTGGTTCTAAACTTAATATTAAATCTGACATTAAATCACCAGATGATATTAAGGAAGATATTCAAAAGTGTAAACAAGAAAAACAAGATGCTTTAAAAGTTGAAGATTACGAAAAAGCTGCTTTCTATCGTGATAAGATAGAAAACTTAGATAAGAAATTATCTGAACTAGATACTAGTAAGAGTGATTACCCTACTGTAACCGTTACTGATATTCAAAATATCATTGAAAATATGACTAAGATTCCAGTAGGTAAACTACAACAAAAAGAACAAAATAATCTAAGAGATTTAGATAAAGACCTATCCAAACATGTTATTGGTCAACATGAAGCCATTGAAAAGGTTGCAAAAGCTATTAAGCGTAACCGTATTGGTTTCAATGGTACTGGTCGCCCTATCGGATCATTCTTATTCGTGGGTAATACCGGTATTGGTAAAACTGAATTAGCCAAACAATTGGCTAAACAATTATTTGGTTCTAAAGATGCCATGATTAGATTCGACATGTCTGAATACCGTGAACCTCATTCTATATCTAAATTAATTGGTTCACCTCCTGGCTATGTTGGCTATGATGAGGCTGGTCAATTAACTGAAAAGGTTCGTCGTAATCCATATAGTTTATTGCTATTTGATGAAGTAGAAAAAGCTCATCCAGATGTTTTACAAGCTTTCCTACAAATTCTAGATGACGGACGTCTAACCGATGCTAAAGGTCGTACCGTTTCCTTCAAAGATACTGTCATTATCATGACTAGTAACGCTGGAACTGGTGACGCACCTGCTAGTGTAGGATTTGGTGCTGAAGCTAATAATCAAACTCATTCTGTAATGGGTAAGCTAGCTGATTACTTCAAGCCAGAATTTCTAAACCGTTTCGATGACATAGTAGAATTCAACCCACTATCCAAGAGTGACTTGAAGAGTATTCTTAACTTAATGCTAACCGATGTAAATCACATGTTATCTAGCCAAGGATTCAAGATTTCCGTATCCTCTGCTGCTAAAGATAAATTAGTTGATTTAGGTTACAACCCAGCTATGGGTGCTCGTCCATTAAGAAGAGTAATTCAAGAACAAATCGAAGATAAAGTTGCTGACTATTGTCTAGATCATCCAGAAAGTAAAACTATTTCGGTAGATGTTAATGATAAAAATGAAATTTATGTAACACCCGAAAATTAAAGAAAAGTCCCTATCTATATTAGATGGGGACTTTTTTATTAAAAAATATATAAAGCAGTATGTTATTATATATGTAAAGGAGGGATGATTGTGCTTAATTTTTTAAATAATGTATTGCATTTTTTAATGCCTAAAAAGCAACGTAGCGTGGCAGCGCCAACTAATAAAGTTAATAACAACCACTACCACAATTACGTTAAAACTAAAAAAAGTTATACACATGTTGAAAAGTTACCATCTGCGTCAATGACTATATATTACGTTGATGAAAACGGTCATCCCCTTAAAAGTTTCGATATATTAAATGGTAAGTTAAATGAAAATACTAAATTTATCATTCCTGATTTTGATCATTATGTACTATGTAATATTGAAGGAGATACACGAGTTTTTAAGCATCGTGACAATCAAGTAATTATCCACTATATGAAATTAAGTGGAAAACCCGTTAATGTTTTCTTCATTAATTATGATACATATTCCATGGTTAAAATGCCGGAAATGGTTTTAGGACGTTTTGGAGATGCTTTTGAAATTAACGTCCCCTCTTTACAAGGTTTTAATATAATTACTTACTCCGGTGCAAAAGAAGGATACTTTAACGATCAAGTGCAAAACTTAGTTATCTATTATCGCCGATCTGATTGGAATAATGTAGAACGAGTAAACTATTATGTTAAGTTACGTAAATATACACCCGTATTTAATGACACTGCTGGTGATATATATAATGTATTCTTACCTAAGGACAGTACTTGGAAAGTATTTTATAGAGTTAAATCACACAACTGTGTTTGGCTTAACATTGGACCTAATCAATGGATAAAGGATTTAGATTATGCAGAAATTCATTACCCATTTGCTAAACAATTAGTCGATTCAAGTAGTTGGCAAATCACAGCAACTAACTACTCAGCAATAGTTAATAACAATCGAGTAAGTGTTCCTGTGTATAACTATCCTTATGGTAGTTGCTTAAAGTTCTTACATGCTAATGATGTATTTAAAGTTACTCACCAAATTGTGGATAACCACCAAACTACTTGGCTAGAAATTAATGATTTATATTTCATTGTGGATAAATATGTACAAAAAAAGGATTAGATTTTTAAATCTAATCCTTTTTATTTTGCTTTATAGTTTGGATGTTAATTTAACATCTGGATACTTTTCTTTGAACCAACGTTCAGCGAATGAATTTTCGAATAAGAACAATGGATCACCATGACCATCCTTAACTAGGATATTTCTAGATGAAGACATCTTTTCATCTAATTGTTCTGGATCAATCCATCTAGCAGTCTTCTTACCCATTGGTTCCATAACTACTTCTGAATTATATTCGTTTTGCATTCTGAATTGGAAAACTTCAAATTGTAGTTGACCAACGGCACCTAGAATATAATCTCCAGTAGTATATGCAGTATAAAGTTGAACCGCACCTTCTTGTACTAATTGCTTAATTCCTTTATGGAATGATTTTTGCTTCATAACGTTCTTAGCAGAAACCTTCATAAACAATTCAGGAGTAAATTGAGGTAACTTAGTAAATTTAACTTCTCGTTTACCTGCATAAATAGTGTCACCAATTTGGAAATTACCAGTATCATACAATCCGATAATATCTCCGGCAACGGCATTTTCCACATTTTCACGGGTATCAGCCATAAATTCAGTTACGTTAGATAAACGTAATTTCTTTTGATTTCTTTGTAGAGTAACATCCATACCCTTTTCAAATTCACCAGAGCAAACACGAACGAACGCAATACGGTCACGATGCTTAGGGTTCATATTAGCTTGAATCTTAAATACGAAACCAGTAAATTGCTTATCATCAGGTTTTAAGTCCACTTCATTTTCAGTTTCATGTTCACCAGGTTTAGGTGCAAATTTTAAGTATGCATCTAAGAAAGTCTTAACTCCAAAGTTAACCAATGCTGAACCAAAGAATACTGGTGTTTGTTCACCATTTCTAATTTTTTCAGCATCAAAAGGATTACCTGCTTCAGCAATTAAATCCATGCTTTCTTTGGCATCGCGATAAACGTTATCTTCTTCTAGCTTACTTGGTTCTAATAAATTACCATCTTCATCTAATGGTAAGTATGGTTTGTTTTTATCTTCTGGACGGTATAATTCTACACGACGATTATAACGATCATATAATCCACGTAAAATCTTACCTGAACCAACTGGCCAGTTCATAGGATATCCTTCAATACCTAAAACATCTTCCAATTGACTAATCAATTCCATTGGATCACGACTGTCTCGATCCAACTTGTTCATAAAGGTAAAAATAGGAATTCCACGCATTTTACAAATTTGGAATAACTTCTTAGTTTGAGGTTCAATACCTTTGGCAGCATCAATAACCATGACAGCTGAGTCAACCGCCATTAAAGTTCTATAAGTATCTTCAGAGAAATCTTGGTGTCCTGGGGTATCCAAGATATTAATTCTCTTTCCACCATAATCAAATTGCATAACAGAACTAGTTACAGAAATTCCACGTTTCTTTTCAATTTCCATCCAGTCTGATTTAGCAAAATTACCTGACTTTTTGGCTTTAACAGTTCCTGCTTGTCGAACAATTCCCCCAAATAAAAGTAATTGTTCGGTAATAGTTGTTTTCCCGGCATCCGGGTGAGAGATAATGGCAAACGTACGACGTTTATCTACGCTTGCATCTATACTACTTTTATTACCCATTTTTCGATTCCTTCCGTTTAATTAATATATTGTTAATTGTAACATATAAATTCAGCCTAAAATATGCTTATTAAAAAACATCCCCGACGAAAAAATATCGAGGATGTTTTTAGTTATTGTTTCCAATCTTTTTCTTCACTAAGACCTAAGTCTTTCTTAATCTTAGTAGTTGAAATTCCTTCAGTTCTAGGTAAATAAATTACTTGGCAATAATCTTTAAGAAAATCAAACTTACCTTTCCAATCATCACCCATAACAAAGATATCAATGTCATTGTCTTTAACATCTTTAATCTTTTGGTCCCAGCTCTTTTCTGGAATAACGTGATCTACATAACGAATAGCTTCCAAGACATATTTACGATCTTCATATGAAGTATATGCTTTCTTTCCCTTTTCAGCGTTAAATTCATCTGTAGAAACACAAACAGTTAAATCATCGCCTAATTCCTTGGCGCGTTTTAATAATCTAACATGACCCTTATGTAAAAGATCAAATGTTCCATAAGTAATTACTTTTTTCATAAAATCTCCTGCTTTTTAATGTTTTTCACTTTTTATTTCTTTTTGGGTTTCTTCCAACATCCAAATACTATATAGATATTGAACTACCACTTTGACCACGGCATATAAAGGAATGGCTAATATCATTCCCATTAATCCTGCTATGTTACCAGCAGCCAATAAAATAATTATAATCGTTAACGGATGAATATTCAAAGATTTTCCAATAACATTAGGATAAACTAAATTACCATCTAATTGTTGAACAATTATAACTACTACGATTACCCAAATCAACTTACTTACACTATCTGACAATGCAACAAAAATGGATGGCATTATACCAATATATGGTCCTACATATGGAATAATGTTGCAAATACCTGCAAAGCATCCTAGTAGAAGTGCATATTTTTGTCCGATTAGAATATAACCAATAGAAGTAAATACCCCTACGAATAAACATTCAATCATTTGACCAGCAATGTAATGTGAAATGGTGGCACTCATTTTTCTTAGTAAACGAGTAACACGACGTCTTCTCTTAGGAGGAAGCATCTTAGCAATATTGGGAATCATTTTGTGACCATCTTTTAACATATAGAACAAAACTACCGGAACGGTAACTATCACCACAATAGCAGAAGCTGTTGCAGATATAATAGATCCCATACTTTCAGTAAGACCACCTAATGAGTGTTCAGCATAATTATAAATATAATTCTGCAATTGATCTACATATTCAGACGCATAAAACTTACGAAATACCCCTGTACGTGAATGTACTTGCACATAGTGATTAATATCTTTAGCAATCTTAGGAAGATTGTTAATCAAATTACTAATTTGTGCAATCAAGCTAGGTAAAAATGATGATATTACATACACTAATAACGCTAGCAAGAATAAATAAACAATCACGATTGCTGATGTTCTTGAAAGGTGCTTATGTTTAGTAATCTTTATTTTCATCAATAAAGTAACGATAGGATTAAGCATGTAAAATAGCACACCCGCAATTAATATAGGCATAAATACAGCCGATATAAAGATACCTATTGGTGAAAAAATAAATTCTAATTTAGTACAAACCCAAACAATACTTACTACTAAAAGTATTTCTAATGTCCACAGTATTATGGGCGAATTTTTTATTTTATTAGTCATTAAATGAACCCTCCGGATTAAATTATACCACTTATTGTTCTGATTCTTTCTCTTCGATAAATCTGTTTATATCATCCATTTCAAAGCCTTTTCGATATAGAGATTGTTTGGTCTTCATTACACGTTGTAAGTGATCATATCTGCGATTACGGTACCATACTTTTTCAAATTGTTTACGTAATAGTTCCATTTGTTGTTCTTCGTCTACGGTGAATTCCATATTGTCCATTATGCTTAAAACTACATCCATTGGATAACCTTTTTTCATCACTGCAATTTTAGTTTTTTCTAAACGATTCTTAAAAGCATCCCTACGATGCTTTTTAAAGGTCTTTTCTATTTGAATCGTACAATTTTCTCGCATATCTTCATCTGAATAAAAGTTTTGAATAGCATTTTCAATATATGCTTCTGGAATCTTTTTTTCCTTTAATTTATAAAACACATTGTTAGGACCTTTATCCTGCTTTCGCACTTCCGTTCTAACATAACTATTAGCATAATTTTGGTCATTAACTAACTTTAATTCAGTTAATCGTTGCATTACTTGCGCAATATGTTGTTCGTTTTCTGTATATTTCTTTAACTTATCTACTACTTCAGATTCAGTTCTTAACTGGTGAGATAAGAAATCAATTGCTCTGCTGTATAGTTTGGATACTTCATCAGCATTTACTAACTTATTTTTTAATTCCGCGTCAATTTCCATTCCTTTAAAGACACGGTATTTAATCATTACGTTTTCACTCATTGGAAAAGCATATTTTCCATCCACATAAACATTAAAGCGCCCTTTTCTCTTTTGGGCCTCAATCATGGTAATTTTAGATTTCATAATGCATCTCCTTTATTTAACATCATTATAAACATTTGATATAATTAATTCACCGACTTTTGAAAGGACGAATATAATTGAAAGCACATGTAGTATTTGCCACTATTACCGGTAACAATGAAGACGTTGCCGACATTGTTACTGAAGGATTAGAAGACTTAGGAGTCGACGTTGAAGAATCTGAAATTTCACAAACTGATGCGCAAGATTTGGAAGATGCAGATATTTGCGTAGTTTGTGCATATACCTATAATGAAGGTCACCTTCCAGAAGAAGGTTTAGATTTCTTCGAAGATTTAGCCGACTTAGATTTATCTGGTAAAGTTTTTGGAGTTGCCGGATCTGGTGATGAATTCTATGGTGAGTTCTTTAACACCGCTGTAGATGACTTCATCGCACAATTTAAGAAAACTAATGCTACTCAAGGTTCCGATGGTATTAAAATCAATCTTGAACCGGATGAAAAAGATATCGCTACTTTGGATACTTTCGCACAAAGCTTAGTTGATAGTTATAAATCATTAAAAAAATAATCGTTGATGTTATCAACGATTTTTTTATTTGCCTTTTTTTCCTATAAAGGACTTAATCGATGGTTTTCTATCTCTAATTTTGACGTGTAAACTATCTTGTACAGCAGCATTGATAACCGCACCTAGCACTAAAATCATGCCTAATATATATAGCCACAACATTAAAATTACAAAGGCACCGATTGCTTTATAAGTATCAACGCTTTTAGCAAAATAATGTAGATAAATAGAAAATCCTTTAGATAGAACTATCAATCCAATAGTTACCACTAAAGATCCCATCCATACATACTTCCATTTAGTATTTACGTTAGGTAAGAAGTAATATAGCAATACCATTAATACGAATATACCCAAAATAGTTAATGGGTATCTCAACATAATGAATAAATTAATATTCCACTTAGAGAATCCCATTAAGTATGCTGTATATCTGATGATAACTCTACCAAATCCTAGAAATACTAAGAAAATACTTAATGAAATAAGTAATAACAGCATCCATACAAATGACACAATCCGATTCATGATATTACTATCATTTTCAATTCCATACGCTTGATTAACCGCCCTTTGAAAAGCAGCTAAAGCTCGACTAGCAGACCAGACTACAACAATTAAACCAAAAGATAAATTATTGGCCCCTGCTCCACGTAACGCCGAAGAAATTATAGGGCTAATAGTGTCAAAAATAGTCGATGGTAACAAAGGTTCTAGATAATCTAGAATTTCATATGAATTAACATTTAGTATACTTAAAATACTTCCCGTAATAATAGTAATTGGAAATAAAGAAAGCAACGTATAAAAAGCAATAACTATTGCTGAGTCAGATACATTTGCATTCTTATAATGATTTTTTACGTTTATACTAAAATTTTTAAAGCGAATCATTTGTCTTTTAATATCCATTATTATCACCATCTAATTTATGGTCATTAAAAATATCTTCAATTGCTTTTAAAATTTGCTTGGAGGCAGTTCCATCCCCATAAGGATTTTTAGCAGTTGCCATACGTTGATATTCAGAATCATTATCAAATAATTCATCCATCGCATGTTTAATAACTTTTGGATCAGTTCCTACTAACTTAAGAGTTCCAGCAGTAACTCCTTCTGGACGTTCAGTTTCATCACGCAATACCAATACTGGTTTACCTAATGAAGGAGCTTCTTCTTGTACTCCACCTGAATCTGTCATAATAAAGTAACTTCTAGCTGCCATATTATGAAAGTCCACTACGTCTAATGGATCAATCAAATGAACTCTCTTGATGCCATCAAAAATTTCGTGTGCAGCAGATTGAACTGCTGGGCTTAGATGAACTGGATATACTACTTCTATATCTTTACGACGTAATACCTCATCACGAATAGCTTCAAAGGTACGTTTCATACGTTCACCTTGGTTTTCACGACGATGCATAGTTAATAAAATAATCTTATGATCATCAGCGATGTTGTCTAATACTGAGTGATGATAGTTTTTATCTACCGTTTGATTTAATGCATCAATAGCAGTGTTTCCAGTGATATATATTCTTTCATCATTTAAGTTTTGTTTTAAAAGATTTTCTCTACTTAATTTAGTAGGAGCAAAATATACATCTGATAAAATATCAGTCATTTGACGATTCATTTCTTCTGGATAAGGAGAATACTTATCCCAAGTTCTTAAACCAGCTTCCACATGTCCTAGTGGAATTTGGTGGTAAAAAGCACTTACCGCTGCTGCAAAAGTAGTTGTGGTATCACCGTGTACCAAAATAATATCTGGTTGGGCTTTTTGAATAATATCATCTAACTTACTAATCACAGTGGTAGTAATAGAACTTAAGGTTTGTTTAGCCTTCATCACATGTAAATTATAATCAGCTTTAATATTAAATATATCCATTACTTGATCTAGCATTTCTTTATGTTGACCAGTTAATACCGTAATGGGAGTAAAGTTTTCAGATTGTTTTTGCATCTCTAAAATTATAGGCGCCATTTTAATTGCTTCGGGACGTGTCCCAAATATGGTCATAACTTTAATAGTTTTTTTCAATATTACGCCTCCGCACAAAAAGTTTTATACTATAATTATAACAAAATAATTTAATTTTTCCGATAATATTAGGCTTTATCCACAAAATATAAATATAATATATTATTTTATTTATATTATATTATGATAAAATGTAGTTATTAACGTTATTTAAGGAGGTTTCATTTTGGAAACAATTGGTTTAATTGTGCCCTGTTATAATGAAGAACCATCAATCAATCTTTTCTATGATGAAGTAGAACGTGTTTTCAACGAAATGAAGGAAAACAACATGAACTACAATCATGAATATTGGTTCGTAAATGATGGTTCATCAGACAATACACTATCTTTAATTAAAAATTTAAGAAGTAAAGATAAGAATGTCCATTATGTTTCCTTTTCCAGAAACTTTGGAAAAGAATCTGCTATGGCTGCTGGATTAGATAATGTAGGCGGTGATTACGTAGCCGTAATGGACGTAGATCTACAAGATCCACCTGCCTTATTACCTAAGATGATTAAGTACATAAAAGAAGATGGCTATGACGTAGTTGGATGTGTTCAAAAAACAAGAAAACAAAATCCAGTACGTGCCTTTCTTTCATCTAGCTTCTACAAAGTAATCAACAAAATGTCAGATGTAGAAATTAAACAAAATGTACGTGATTATCGTTTAATGACTCGTCAATATGTAGACAATGTATTAAAACTATGTGAATACAACCGATTTACTAAAGGTATTTTTAGTTGGGTTGGTTTTAATACCAAATATATCGAATATGATGGTGTTGAAAGAGCTGCCGGTGAATCTCATTGGTCACTATATCAATTATTAGAATATTCCCTAGAAGGTATTGTCGACTTTTCTGATGTACCACTAAAAGTTGCTACTTGGGTTGGTGGATTCTCATTCTTTATTTCCATCATTGGATTAATTTTCGTAGTCCTAAGAGCTATTTTCTTTGGTGGTGCCGTTAGCGGCTGGCCTTCTCTAGTTTCTATTATTTTATTTATCAATGGTGTACAACTATTCTGCTTAGGAATTGCTGGTAACTACATTGGTAAAATTTATCTAGAAACTAAGAATCGCCCTAAATATATCGTAAAAGAGAAAGAATAATTATGATTGAACTTTGGAATAAATATAAAGAAGTAATTGCTTATCTATTTTGGGGTGTTTTAACTACCATTATTGATATTGTAGTAGCCATTGGATGCCGCTACATGTTTCCTGAAATTTCAGCTTTCTGGAATACCATCATTGCTTGGGTAGCTAGTGTATTATTTGCTTTCTTTACTAATCGTCGCTGGGTATTTCATTCACATGCCGATAATGCTAAAGACTATTTTAAAGAAATGTTTTCATTTATATTTGGTCGTTTAGCTTCTCTAGTATTGGAAGAAATTGTTCTAGTTCCAGGTGTAATGATCTTTGGAAATAAGAACTTCAACATTTTAAAAATCATCGGACAAGTAATTGTTATTGTATTTAACTACTTCTGGTCCAAACTTATTGTGTTCGTTAACCACAATAAATAATAAAAAAGCACTTTCGATTTAATCGGAAGTGCTTTTTTTGTGCTTAATTATTCATTTTTTATTTAACACTTAAGTTTACATCACTAAATCCTTCATTAAAGGTAGCTTTCCATTCACCCTTAGTTAAATGTGGTGGAAGTAAGAAGGTTCCTGAAGATACTCGTTGACCAGCATCTAATGTTAATCCTTGTTGATCTAGTTTTTTAACCAACCATTGTAATGATTTAAGTGGATTGCCTAATACTTCAGATGAAGCACCAGTAGCAACCTCTTTTCCATCATGAGACAAACTAGTAGTTACTTTTTCTAAATCTTCTAGTGAAAAGTCGTTGGTATCAAATTCCTTACCATAAACAACATATCCACCCACTGCTGCATCGGACATGACCATGTATTTAGATAATGATGGGAACCAATCAGCAAAACGTGAATCTGGCACCTCTACTCCTGAAGCTACCGTAGTCTTATTAGATAAATCTTCCAAACTATCAGTTGGTAATAATTTCTCTTTAGCTTTAAAAACTAACTCTACTTCCGCAAGTGGATCCATTAATTCACTATGTAATGATAATGAAACTGGTGATTGAACAAAATGTGATTTTACTTGTGCACCATATAATGGTTCATCTGAATCAAACATATCTTGAGTTTGCTTACTAGTTAAACTAACTTTATATCCGCCTAATTCTTCGTTCTTTAATTCCATTAACTTTCTTTGCACACGATATGATGCATCTTCATCTGACACCATATCTTCCCATTCATCCATTTTCAAAGGCTTTTTAGTCTTGTATGCTTCAAATAATGCGTTAGCCAATTTTTCTTCAGTTTCAGTTAATTCTAATTCAGTAGTTGTCATAATAATACGCTTCCTTTTCTAGCAGCGTACCTTCATTGGTGACGCTGCAATCCTAAATAAAATATTAATCTGTCCATCGTCTAAATCACTAATCGGTAATTGCATTGCCACCACATCCTTTCCTAATTAAAATCGATAAATAAAAAAGCGCCCTTAAACCCATATTCAATATGGATCTAAGGACGCTTACGCGTGTTACCACCTTTAATTTAACAGCCTTATAAAGGCTGTCCTCTACGTACAAATAAAAATTGATACGCTGTCAACTTAACGGTTGCTACCGGCGCCACTTACTATAATTTCAGTGGGCTAGCTAAAGAATGATAACTTTCTATCAGTTTTATTATGCTGTCACACCAAACCAACACTCTCTTAAAATAATTCTGATTAGTTGTTCTTATAATCGCTATTTACTTATCTAATTGTTTATTATTATAGAGAGTTTATTAGAAAAGTCAACACATTTTCTCATTATTTTTTAATAAATGTTCTTGTGTAATTCCATTGTGGACCAGCAGAGTTATGAATAATATCTTTAACATTACTCTTTTGTAGATAGTAAGTTCTAACTTGGTATAAAGGAGAGATTCCTTGATTGTCATTTAATTCCTTGCTGGCATTAATTAAATCTTGCCAACGTTTGTTAGCATCATTAGCATCAGTTGTAGCTGCCTTCTTTAACAATTCATTGTACTTACTATCATTATAGTTACCAAAGTTATATGGTGTATTTCTTTCAGGAATTTGTAGGAATGTAATAGGATCTTTAAAATCTCCACCCCATGATGATAGTGCAATATCAAAGTTTCCTTTGTTTAGATTTTGTGTTGCTAATTTACCTGGAATAGTTCTTAGATTCAATGAAAATCCTGGAAGAACTGATTCTAACTGTGATTTCAAATATTGTGTAGCCACGGAAGTATTTGCATCATCATCTGCCCCCATTAAAGTTAATGAGACATGCTTAATTCCTAATTCTTTTAAGCCTTTTTCATAATATTGTTTTGCTAACTTTTTGTTGTAAGCTAGTGAATTATTATCACCTTGTTGGTCAGCAAAATCTTTACCTGTTTTAGGATCATTAGCTAATCCAAAAGGTACAAATCCAGTAATCTTTTTAGTGTTAAAGCCAAGAATACTTTCGTTTAATTGGTTTCTATCAATAGCTAGAGAAATTGCTTTACGAATGTTTAGATTATTAATAATCTTTCGATTTTGTTCATCTGGATCTTTAAAGTTATAACGTAAGAAAGTAGTCATGGAGTATGAATAATCATGCATTTCTGGATTAGTTTTATAGTTTTTTAGTTGTTCCGAAGATAATGCAGTTACATCAATTTTTCCTTGATTATATAAATTCAAACTTGTTGTAGGATTTGCTACCACCGTATAATTTATCTTTCGTAACTTAATATTTTTAGCATCCCAATAATTATTGTTTTTTACATATGACCACTTATCGTTAGTGCCATTCCAACCTTCAATAGAAAATGGACCGGAATAAACCATATACTTTGAATTAGTTCCGTACTTATCCCCATATTTATTAACCGCAGCTTGGGATTGAGGACCAAATAATGGATAAGCCATTAATGTCTTAAAGTAAGCAATAGGACGATTTAATTTAATCTGTACTGTCTGCTTATTTAAAGCATGAATTCCTAATTTATTAGGACTCATTTGACCGTTACTAATTGCTTCCCCATTTTCCACATTATTAAATAAGTATGCATAACCTGCTTTAGTTTTAGGCATGACTGTTCGACGCCAAGAATAAACAAAATCATTGGCTGTGATGTCTTTTCCATCGCTCCATTTAGCTTTTCTTAAGTGAAATGTCCAAGTTTTTCCATCCTTGCTGGTCTTAGCACTTTTAGCTAAATCAGGAATTGGCTTACCTTTATCTCCTAATTTATAAAAACTACTAAATGCATTTCCAGTAGATCCGTAACCAGTTGATGTAGAAACGTCTAAAGTACTTAATTGTGAAGTTGCTGATAAATTTAAGGTTTGAGTTTTGGCATCATTGTTGGAATTATTTCCACAAGCTGCTAACACAGTTCCTAATAGAATTGTCATGGATGATACTGCTAATAACTTCTTCATATTGTCACTCCTAATTTATATATATCAATCAAAAGAAAAAGACCACTGCCTAAGGCTAACAAACGTTAGCCTCAAACAGTGGTCTCTTATTCGTATAACTCAATTTTTATTAATTTCTGTCAAACTATCTCGAGTTACACGCCTAAAAAGGTTACCACATTTGTGCTAACGACAGTTTGACAACAACATGAAATTAAAAATACGTTATTCAAATGGATAACCTTCTTTCGTACTAGATTGATTAACTGAATAATACATGTAATAAAATGAGAAGTCAATGATTAACTCTAATTATTTTTTAATTTAAATATTTATATTATCTATTTTTACTTTTTTCTACTATATATTAACTAAAAAATTAGACAACCAAATCTTTTTAAAGAAATAGTTGTCTAATTCATATCTATTAAATTATATTTTTATTTTTGTTAGATGAATAAGCTTAGTAGTAATACCATTAGTAAACCTACTACTGAGATAACAGTTTCCAAACTTGTCCAAATCTTTAGAGTTTGTTTGATGTCTAAGTCAAAGTATTCTTTAAACATCCAGAAACCAGCATCGTTAACGTGTGAAGCTGCAAGAGATCCGGCACCGATAGCCAATGCCATTAATACTGGACTAACACTCATTGATTGCATCAATGGAGTTACTAAACCTGAAGCAGTCATTCCAGCTACAGTAGCTGAACCTAGTGACACACGAAGGATAACAGTGATTACCCATGCAAGAATGATTGGTGATAAGCTAGCGTGAGACATAACATCTTGCACAGCTTTACCTACTCCACCATCAATTAATACTTGTTTGAAGGCAGATCCACCACCGATAACCATTAGTAGCATGGAGATGGATTTAATAGCTTCTGTAACTGTCTTAGTAATGTCATCCATAGTTTTCCCACGACTGAAGCCCATTGACCAAACTGCGAATAGTAAAGTAACAATCATGGCAATAACTGGGTTACCAAACATGGAAACTATAGCAGTAATACCATGAGGGTTTGCTACAGTCTTTCCACCATTTACAACCATGTCGTAAACAGTAGAAATTGCCATCAAGATTACAGGTAGTAATGATGTGAAAGCTGCTAAACCAAAACTAGGAGTGTCTTTTAAGTCGTATTTCTTCATTTCACCAAAAGCTGGTAGTGATTTCTTTACTACGAATGCTTCTGGAGCAAATTTTCTTGCCAAAATAGTGAAAAGTGGTCCGGCTACGATAACACATGGGATAGCTACGATAATACCTAATAATAGGTTTTGACCAATGTTAGCACCTAATGCAGAAGCAACTGCAGTTGGAGCTGGTTGTGGTGGTAAGAATCCTTGAGTTGCGGATAAAGCTGCAGCCATTGGAATTCCTAAGTAAACAAATGGTACATCAGCTTCTAGAGCTACCGCAAAAACAATTGGAGTTAATAGAACTAGTCCTACTTCAAAGAATAGTGACATTCCGATGATAAATGAAGCAGCTACAATAGCAAATTGTAATTTACGTTTTCCAAATAAATCAATTAAAGTTCTAGCGATACGGTATGATCCACCTGCATCAGACACTAAACGTCCAATCATAGCACCAAAACCAAAAACGATAACTAACTCACCTAGTGAGCTTCCGATACCAGCTTTAATGGAAGTGGCGATACTAGCTGGGTTCATCCCCAAACCTAGTGCAACTAAAACCGATGTAACGATTAATGAAATAAATGTGTTCAACTTGCATTTAATAATAAGGAATAATAGCAATAAGATTCCAAGTAACAAAACAACAAATGGCATATCATATACCTCTCTTTCATTTAAAAATGGGTTTAACGCGCTTATGAAAGCGCTTTTATATTTCTGTGAATATAATATACCATAACCTTCTCAAAAAAGGAAACTATTTTTTTAAAAATTTTTTTATCTACAAAACTTCTTAAATATGTTATATTATTTTGGGTATTTTAATACCTAATTTCGAAAAAATTTCTAAGAAATCGTTACAATTTTTACTACATTATTGCTAACATGTGGTAAATTGGTAGTTATAAGATATTTTTTACGTAAGGAGGACACGCTTTGAACGCTATTGCATTATTAGTCGGACTTGGTCCACTATTAGGTTGGGGTTTATATCCTACTATCGCTTCATTATTTGGAGGTAAACCAACTAACCAAATTTATGGATCCACATTGGGTACCCTTATTTTCTCAGCTATTTTTATTTTAATTTCAGGTTATTCCATTCCGACAGGTATTAAATTTATTTTAGCCTTGATATCAGG
The DNA here is from genome assembly GCF_003627035.1 of Apilactobacillus bombintestini. GTDB lineage: Bacteria > Bacillota > Bacilli > Lactobacillales > Lactobacillaceae > Apilactobacillus > Apilactobacillus bombintestini. The sequence continues at coordinate 467,844 of NZ_CP032626.1, read as the reverse complement.
TGCAGGTTGGGCATTTGGACAAATTATGTCATTTAAAGCCTTTGAATTAATTGGTTCATCCAGAGTAATGCCAATCACTACTGCACTACAATTAATTGTCACTGCCTTATGGGGCGTTTTTGCTCTAGGTAACTGGCAAAACCCACTTCACCGTATTATTGGTTTTGTAGCTTTATTAGTAATTATCGTTGGTGCTACTATGACTGCTTGGCAAGAACATAAGGATACTAAAGGTTCTGACGACTTGAAGAAAGCCGTAGGATTGTTAGTAATCGGTGTTATTGGTTACTGGGCATATTCTGCTGCTCCTCAAGAAGCTCATCTTGATGGTATGCATGCCTTCTTCCCACAAGCATTAGGAATGTTCTTAGTAGCTGTAATCTATTGCTTACTTCATATCAAAGAAAACAATGTTTTTGCAGTTAAATCATCATATCTACAAATCATTTCTGGTTTCTTCTTTGCGTTTGCTGCTCTAACTTACTTGATTTCAGCACAACCTGATATGAACGGATTAGCAACTGGTTTCGTGTTATCACAAACTTCTGTTGTGTTAGCTACTCTAACCAGTATCTACTTCTTACATCAAAGTAAAACTAAGAAAGAATTATTCATTACTATTCTTGGATTATTCTTAATAATCGCTGCGGCAACTGTTACCGCATTCTTACACTAATAAATAATAAAAAAGCATTAAGTATCTTAAACTTAATGCTTTTTTATTTGTCTTCTTAATAATTAAGAAAAGCCACCTAGAACTACTAGGTGGCTTTTTATATGACCTCACTCGGAGTCGAACCGAGATCAGCCGCTTAGGAGGCGGTCGCCCTATCCAGTTGTGCTATGAGGCCATAAATACGACAGATAATATTGTCGCATTTTAAATTAATAATGTAAAGTTACTTTCTGCCAGCGGAATCTTGTTTATTCCACTTATGACGCATCCCTTTATTCTTAGTATGCTTGTTTTTCTTCCCACGTTTTTTCTTCCCACGTTTTTTCTTCTTAGGCTTAGCATTAGAAATAAACTTACCGCTATTAGTTTTCTTAGCAGTTGATTTCTTATGGTTAGCTGCCTTTGCATGAGAATTATTTCGCTTACCTGTTTTCTTGCTTTCAGGCTTCTTTTCAGCTTGTTGTGCACCTTCAGGTATATTATGCACTAGTTGATTTTTGTAGAAATAGATATTTTGAAAATCATAATCGTAATCTTTTAATATATTATTACGTAAATCACGAAGATCATGGTCATCTCCAAAATTAATAACCAAGCCATCTTCACCCATACGTCCAGTACGACCTACTCGGTGAACATATTCAATATCTTCGTCCGGTAAATCATAATTAACTACAGCAGGCAATTTAGCGATATCCAAACCTCTAGCAGCTACGTCTGTGGTAAGCAATAACTTAACTCGTCCTAAACGAAAGTCATTCATTGCCTTTTGGCGTTTAGTTTGATTTTGATCACTAGTTAATTTAGCTACACCATTATAGTGATTATGCATGAAGTAACTGTAGGTTTTGTTTAAATCTACGGTTTGATTAAAGAATACTAGTGCTTTAAAACCAGCAACATGTTGTAAACGAGATAGCATTTTATTTCTATTTCGTCTTAAAACATTCATCATGCCATGTTCTACATGTCCCTGCGTATTATCTTCTGCTCGGACATCTACTTTCTTAATGTCACGGTTACCAAACCAGTAACTTAATTCATCTAGAATAGGTGTAGAAGTAGCTGAGAAGAATTCCAATTGAATATCTGATAATAAATCATCAGTAATTTCACGAACGGTAGTTAAAGTTTCACCTTGTAATAAATCATCCGCTTCATCAATAATTAAAGTTTTAAACCAATGTGTTTTTAACTTTTTATCATCAATTAGATTTTTAATACGTCCGGCAGTACCTACAATAATTTCAGGATGCTTTTTCAAGCGTTCCATTTGTCTTTTAATATTGGCACCACCAGTAAGTGCTAGAGTTTTCATCCCTCTTAAATTAGCCCAATTACGAGCTACCTTAGAAGTTTGAATAGCTAGTTCTTGTGATGGTTCAATAATTAATAATTGTGAACCTGCTCCTGGTTCCAAATTTTCAATACTAGGTATTAAAAATGCTACCGTTTTACCAGAACCAGTAGGTGATAAACCTAAGACACTTTCTTGTTGCTTAATTAATGGATAAACTCGCAACTGTATTAATGTCTGTTTAGTATATCCCAATTTTTTAAAATATTTTTCGAACTGTTCTATCATAATATTCCCCTATTTATAATCGACTAACTATCTATAATTTTACCAAAACATTGGGTCAATTTCATAGCTATCAACGATCTTGGTTTTTCAATAAGTAGCGTTGCCAACCAGTTTTATTTCCATTAAAGGCCACTTGATTAACTAAAATATCACTACCATCAATGTTGATATTGCGATATTTTTTAACTTCGATAAAATTAGCCTTTTTATTATCTTCATCCGGACTAAAATACTGTACATTATGCATTATCGATGGATTCAATTGTTTAAACGTATCATAATCAGAACGAACCATCACATCAGTATCATAATAATGGTGCAAACGATAAATAAAATCTGACAATTGTTGAATCTGCTTTTTGGATAAATCATCTCGTACTACCACCATAGGAGGTAAGGTCCCATAATCGCTACCTACTTCCTTAGTGAAATTTTTTAGCTGATCATGCACACTGCTTTGTGTACTAAATATATGATAGGAACCTACTTGTAATCCAGAGCCCTGACTACGTTGGAAATTATCAGAAAAGTCATCATCTGTATATGTAGCTCCCTGACTTGCTCTAATGTATACAAATTTCTGTCCACTATTTGCCAAACTCACAAAATCGATATAAGCATCCGATTGGCTAATCATAATTCCTTTTACTTCATATTGATCAATTAAATAATTTTGATAACTTTGGTATCCAAAATAAGAACCTATCAAACTACATAATATTAATAACGATACTATTAACCACTTATATTTTCGCCAAAAGTTGAAATGGCGATTATGCGGAGTATTTTGTTGATGATACAAAGACATCCTTGTATCCATATAATCACCCCTTCATCAATTATAATTATTATAATCATAATAAGGAAAAATTACTACAAAACATATTAAAACACTTGAATAGCTAAGCCGTTTTCAATATAATGAAAGCGGTAACTAAATAATTTATTAATGACTTTTTATATTGAGTTTATTATAATAGTTTACATTATTGAAAATAAAAATGAGTTTCTCTTTTTATCGAAAGGAAGTTATATTATGAACTACATCATTGGTGTGGATATTGGTACAACAAGTGTTAAAACCGTTTTGTACGATACCGATGGACAAGTTAAAGGATACTCAAACGATGGTTATCCTTTATATCAAGACACTCCAGATATGGCTGAAGAAGATCCAGAAGAAATCTTCTCTGCTATGATCGCAGGTCTTACTGAAGTATTAAGAAAAGCTGACCTTAAAAATGGAACTTTAAAGGGTATTTCATTCTCATGTGCTATGCACAGTTTGATTTTACTTGATGAAAACCACAAACCATTAACCCGTGCTATTACATGGGCTGATAACCGTGCCGTTGACTACGCAGATCAACTAAAAGAATCCGGTAAAGCTAAAGAATTATACGAAAAGACTGGTACTCCAGTTCACCCTATGACTCCATTAACTAAGTTAATGTGGTTAAAGAATGAAAAGAAAGATATTTACGACAAGGCTAGTTACTTTGTTGGTATCAAGGAATACATTCTTTACAAATTATTCGGTGAATTGAAAGAAGATTACTCAATTGCCAACGCTACTGGTATGTTCAACATCTTCAAGATGGATTGGGACGAAGAAGCTCTTAAATTAACTGGTGTTTCTCGTGACCAACTTCCTGAATTAGTTGACACTACTTACCAATTCAAAGGTTTAAACAAATCATATGCTAACGTAATTGGTATTGATCCTAACACCCCATTCGTTATTGGTTCATCTGATGGTCCTTTAGCCAACCTAGGTGTTAACGCTATTAAACCTGGTGTTCTAGCCGTTACAATTGGTACTTCAGGTGCCGTTCGTGTTGTTACTGACAAACCAGTTATCGATCCTAAAGGTCGTGTCTTCTGCTACTACTTAGCTAAAGACAAATGGGTTGTTGGTGGTCCTGTAAACAACGGTGGTATCGTCTTCCGTTGGGTAAGAGACCAACTATGTGCCCCTGAAAAAGTTACTGCTGAACAAATGAACATGGATGCTTATGACCTATTAACTCAAATTGCTTCACAAGTACCCGCTGGTTCAGATGGTCTATTATTCCACCCATTCTTAGGTGGTGAACGTGCTCCTATATGGGATGCTAACGCTCGTGGATCATTCTTCGGTTTAACTAGAATTCACACTCGTGCACACATGATTAGAGCTGCACTAGAAGGAATCGTATTTAACCTATACACTGTTAGTCTTGCTCTAGAAGAAGTAGTTGGTAAACCAACAAGCATTCAAGCTACTGGTGGTTTTGCTCGTTCAGAACTATGGCGTCAAATGCTTGCTGATATCTTTGAACAAGATGTTAACATTCCAGAAAGTTTCGAAGGTACTGCTTTAGGTGCTGCTACATTAGGTATGTACTCACTAGGTATCATCGATAACTTGGAAAAGGTTGAAGACTTCGTAGGAGTAACTAATGCCCACAAGCCAAACCCTAACAACTACAAAGCTTACCGTGAATTAGCACCAATTTACATTCGTTTGAGTCGTCAACTTCAAACTGAATACAAGAACATTGCTGAATTCCAACGTAAGCATGACCGCTCAAAGAGTGAAACAGAAAAATAATAATTAATTATTATTAAAAAAGGTTGGATCTTGTTTCCAGCCTTTTTTATTATTTACCAATATTCTAGGAGGATTACCACATGCAAGAGAATGAATTAAAACGTGGTATTGGTATGATGGCAGCACTTTCTACTGTTATGGGAACCGTAATTGGTGCGGGTGTATTCTTCAAAACAGCTAGTGTTGTAAACAGTACCCATTCATTTACTCTAACAGTACTCGCATGGATTGTCGGGGGACTACTTACTATCTGTGCCGGTTTAACTGTTTCTGAATTAGCTGCTGCAATTCCTAAAACCGGTGGTGCCATTAAATATTTGGACTACACATACGGTCCATTAACTGGTTTTTCCATGGGTTGGGCACAAATATTGGTTTACTATCCTGCCAATATCGCCGCAGAAGCTATCATTTTTTCCACTCAATTAATTAATCTATTTCATTTAAATCCAGGAATTTTAAATTACATGGCTGTATTCGTTGCACTAAGTGTATTAGCTATTAATTTCCTAGGATCTAAAGTTAGTGGAAATGTACAAACTATCGCATTAATTTGCAAATTAATTCCAATCTTTTTAATCGCTATTTTTGGTTTATTTATTCCGGGAGCCGTACACGTATCATTTCTACCTATCTCCCCTAGCAACCACGCTAATCTTTGGACTGCTTTTGGTTCTGGATTACTTGCTACTATGTTTGCTTATGATGGATGGATTGGTGTTTGTGATGTTGCGGGTGAAATTAAGAATCCTAAGAAGAACTTACCTAAAGCCATTATCATTGGTCTAAGTTTAATTATGATTATCTACACCCTAGTAAATATCGCTTTCTTAAAGACTCTTCCACTAGAACACATTGCCGGAAACCAAAATACTGCTTCCGAAGCTGCCATTAAATTATTTGGTGAATTCGGTGGTAAATTAGTTACTATCGGTATTTTAGTTTCTGTCTATGGATCCTTAAATGGTTATACATTAAGTGGTATGCGTATTCCATATGCTATGGGAAAAAGTAAATCTCTTCCATTTAGCTCATGGTTTACTAAATTATCTAAAAAAACCGCCGTTCCATATACTTCAGGTATTTTCCAATTAGTAATTGCTATCTTAATGATTATGGCTGGTAGTTTTGATTTATTAACTGATATGTTAGTATTCGTTATGTGGATTTTTAACTGTCTACTATTTATTGCAGTATTTAAACTACGTTTCCAAGAACCTGATATGATCAGACCTTACAAAGTTCCTTGGTACCCTGTTGTACCTATTGTAGCTTTAGTAGGTGGTATCTTTATTCTTATTGAAACCTTACTAACCCAAACTAATCTAGCATTAATTGGAATTCTACTTACTTTAATTGGAATTCCGGTTTACTACTTACAGCAAAGACATTTGAAACATAGAGCATAATTAAAAAGCATTCGATTTTAGTCGAATGCTTTTTTTAGTATAAAATTCAGTTTTAAGACGTTTTAGCATATTCATGAGTAATTGTTCCATAAATTGTTTAAAATGTTAAATATGCGCTTGTTTTTACTATACAAAGCACAATTAAATACATTTTAATAGTATCTATGAATTTCATTTGAGATTGTCCTTGCTGCTACATTTTCCAAAATTTTCAGTGAAAAATTTGGTATGGTATATAAACATTTTTTTATTTTTTTCCAAGCATTATTATCCCTAATTTTATTCAAAAAATCTTGTCCATCCATAGTTAATTGTCCAGGAAAAATTTTTACAGGCTTGTTACTTCCCCATAAAATATTTCCAGTTATGAGATTATTCTTACTTAACTGTTCAATTACATTTACTACTTCATCCCTTGAATAATCCCCATGCTTATGAATATTTTATTATTATTAGACTTTTCAATTTCTAAGAGAACAAGCCTAATCAAATCGTAATCTAATTTCAAAGTATCATTTCCTTTAATGAAAAACTATATATCAAGATCTCCAACAACTTTTACTGGAGCTTCAAAATCAACATCATTAAATACTTCTTTACTGTATGCCTGTCTACCTGCACGAATTCTATCCTGTTCTTTTTCTCTAAGGTCACTCATTTCTGAAGTTGTTTTTGTATCAACTATGAAATAAAGTCTCTCTGACCCATCTCTTTCAGCAAGAATTGCCCAATCAGGATTATAATTTCCAAAAGGCGTTGGAATTTTAAACCAACTTGGTAATTTCAAAAAATATTTTATTTTCTTCTCATTAACTAATGATTCAGCAAATTTGTTTTCTTCTTCTGATTGTGTAGCAATTTTCTCAAATAATGTCTTCTTTAATCCACGATCTGGTACTTTCCACAATGTGTTCTCAGACGCACTAAAGGAATGTAACAAGTCCTTAGACCAGGTTTTTCCATTCCTTACATATACCAATGATTTGTTTAATAATTTTCGTTGATGACCCTTAATGTTGTTTAATGCACGTTTTTGAAATAATGCTGGATTCATTTTAATTTTGTCAATGAAACTATTATCTTTTTTCTGCGTTTCTAAAATTATAGTTGCAACCGCATTCTTTGTTATACCAGATTGATCCGCTATTTGTTTAATAACATTAACAATAGGAAGCTTATTCCAAACAAGATGTTCCGTATTTTGATTTAACATTCTATTGTCTACTTTATTTTCCTTTAGATTAACTCTGGCACGCGTTTGTATGGCTGTCATTTTTTTTAACTGAATTTCAGATAGTGGATTATTTCCATTTACTATGTCATTTATTAAATTATCTTCATCAAATTTAACTCGATAATTAACTTTGTGTGCAATTTTATTCCACAAATCATTTAGATATGGATTATTTTTATTGGTAATATTTACTTCTTTTCTATTTCTACGATTTCTTGGTTCTGGAACATCAAACTGAATGGTTATTTTATTAATCATTGCACTAGTTGCTTGTGAATCTAATCCAACTTCTTTAGCTTTTTTTATGAAATGTTTTTTTGTATCAGGTGAAGATAATTTTTTTATCCCACTAAATATAGGCTTTCCATCACTACTAATAACATTTTCTTCTTTTAATATATTGACAAAATTTTTAGATTCTTTCTTTGAAACTTGAGTAGTAATATCAGTATTTTGATTTTCATCACTAAACGAATCATGATTATCATCACTAATATTTTTTTCATCATAATCATTAGTATTAACATTATGATTTTTTTGCACAACCAAGTTAGCAAAAAAGTCTCCATTAATTTTGTCCTTTAATAAACCACTCTTTGCATATTCCTTTTGAAGTCCATCTGCAAATTGCTCAAATGTCTCATTAGCATAAATGGTAACTACATTCTGTTCATCATCATAAACTCTTTCACCATTTTGGTTAACTGGAATTCTTAGACCACGTCCTATCTTTTGTCGACGTGCTAAATCATTTTTTGGTGATGCAATTGTTAAAATTTGAAAAACATTGGGATTATCCCATCCTTCTTTTAATGCAGAGTGACTAAAAATAAAACGTAATTTAGCAGCTTTCGTATTAGTTTCTGATTTACCTGGAACATATTGAGTAAGCAATCCTTCTTTATCAGCCATAATAACGTTATATGCTGATTCATCTCTTATTGTATCGCCATTTCCTCTAGAATCACGATAGATTTCTGGCTTGTTTTTTGTTGCCTTATCTTTAGCAAAATATCCGTCATGAACTTCAGATACTGGAACATTATAATCGTTTAATTTTTTATATTTCGGATTACTATGTAACACTTCCGTGTACAATCTTTCAAATAATTTAGCATACTTTCCATTTTTTGGACCATCATTAGTATAAACACGATAATTTTTCACTTTATCTAAGAAAATTAATGATAAAACCTTTATACCTTTTCTCTGCATTTTTAATTCTCTATCAATATGATCCCTAATCAACGCTTTCATTTGAGCAGTTACCCAAATTTCAAATTCTCCTTCTAAAGAACCTAATTCCGCTTTATAACCATTTTCAAATTTCACAAATGATTCAGTAATATTAATTTCACTTACTAATCCAAATTTATTATATAGTGAGTTATGCGTTTTTTTTGCCAGCGAATCACCTTTTTTTAAAGTAACAATTTTCTTGAAAAAATCATCATTACTTGATTTGTATGCTAATACTCTAGCTACAAGTTTTCCATTTTTAATTTCTGGATTTTCACTTAATTCAACAATAGGAATATTCCCATCAGTATTAACCTCTGTTCCTAGAGTTTCAATATGTTTAACCATATGTTCTTTATATGCATCAACTGGTCCAAACTCATATAACAATGGATACTGTTTTTCTTTATGCGTTGCAGAATAACGAAGTACTATCTTAGGATTTAATGAAGAAATCGCCTTTTTTCCAGCTTTGGCACTATCAACAGACTGTGGTTCATCAATAATCACAATAGGATTTGAATCGGTAATTTGATCAAGTGGGCGACCACCAAAAAAGCCTTCATTATATTCTTGATTAATGATATTAGTATCCTTATTAAATGCTTGAATAGTAGTTAACATAATCTGAAAGCTATTGTCTTCAAAATTTTGTAAATCACCAATTTTCTTTGAATTATACACAAAATATTGATATTTATCTGTATTGAATATATCGCTCAAATAATTTCTAAGCTTTCGAAGATTGTCTTGAACACCCGTTTTAATTGCTCTACTAGGTACAACAATAATAAATTTATTTTCTCCAAATCTTTTATGAAGCGCCATAATTGTTTGAAGATATACCATTGTCTTTCCAGTTCCCGTTTCCATTTCAATATTAAATTGTGGAAATGGTGATAAATAATCATTTCCAGGATATTTTCCGTTAACATTTAATAAAGTTTTTTTTACCGAACTATCTAACAATACTGGGTCAGTAATAATTTCATTCAAAGTATTATCATATCCAGATAAAGTGTTAATAACTGCCTTAACTGCTTTTTCTTGATAATTTAATTTTTCATAATTAATTTGCATTTAAATCCACTCCAAACTGAAGTGATCGTTTAACTCTGGACTCTGCTTCAATAACTCTATTAAATTAAATTTAATTTCTGAACCATCATCCATCTCTCTTAAAACGACCTTAGCATTTTTCTTTTTTCTTTTGGAATTTAGTTTTCCTATTAATGACATATCATATTCACCTAAAATAATAAATACTTCTTTATCTTCTGACACATAGTGATAAATATCATCGTTTATTTCAGGATTAATGTCTAATGATATTCCAGACTTAATTGCAATTTCCAATGCTCTTTGATTATTTGTTGATGCATCAGTAAATGGATTTCTAATTAACTTAAGTTGCTCTTCGAAATGTTCAGGATTTTCATCCCATTGATTAATTGTTGTTTTTGACAATTTAAAAGTTTTAAATCCAATATCCAAATCCTTATAATCATTTCTGGATAGGATATCTTCACCTGCAAGTCTTATTCTTTCTCTACCTATTGCACCCAATTCATGACTTTGATTATTATCATCAAGATATTGAATAGCATTTTTTATAATTTGTCTAGTATTGCTATTAGAATTATCAAGTGCAACATCTAAATTTTCCGGCAATTGAACTAAAATAAATTTTCTGTTTCCGTAATCTTTTGCATTAACATTGAACACAGCTTCAGCTGTAGTTGCTGATCCACTAAAGAAATCAACAACAATAGAATCCCTATCTGTCCCTAATTGTATAATTCTTTCAAGTAACTTAACCGGTTTAGGATTAGAAAATACTGTCGATCCAAATAATTCTTTTACTCTAGCTGTCCCATTTGTTGTAGTATCAACATCATCCCATAATGTTTTTACTACTTTTCCTCTTTCCTTAGCTTCAAATAAAAATCTTTTTCTTTGTGGACCAGAAAGGCCATTTTTACCAAAAACAATTCGATTATCTGACATTAGTTCATCAAATTTATTCTTATCATTCTTCCAACATGATCCAGGATTAGGTTTGTATACTTTTCCAGTATTCGGATTAACTATGTCATATAGTTGATTTGGACGCTCTCCACCAGTTTGAAATGGATCTGCTTTCCAAGGTCCTCTTGGATCATTATCTGGATTACTAAATCCTTTATCACTATCAGGAATACGAAAATCCGTTCTGTTCTTCACAAAATAGTCATTATCTTTAAAATAAGTGAGAGTATGAGTTGTGGATCCAGATATTATTGCTGTATTAGTTACTGATTTTGTAGAATTCCAAATTATATCGGATACGAAATTATTTTCTCCAAATATTTCATCCATAACTTTTTTTAAGTTGAATGCTTCCGTATCGCTTATATTAACAAATATAACTCCCTTTTCTGATAACAATTTTCTTGCTAATTTTAATCTAGGATACATCATATTAAGCCAATCTGTATGAAAACGGCCATTTGTCTCATGATTTGTACTTGTGAATTCACCATTGTCATTTTTTTGACCAGTTTGTTGTAAATACTCATTATATCCATTATGAAAATCGTCATGGTATATGAAATCTTTACCAGTATTATAAGGTGGATCTAAATAAATCAAGTCAACCTTATTACCATATCCATTCTGTAACAATTTTAGAACTTCAAGATTATCTCCCTCAATATAAATATTTTTAGTATTATTCCAAAACTTAGAATTATTCTTATCTGGTATCAATGTTGTGTCTTTAGAAGGAGCATCAGCTATTTTTTTTGCATCCTTTTTTCCTCGCCAAGTAAATTCAAATTTTTCATTATAATCAGACTTTTCTAAATCTGGTGAAAGACTTTCTTGAAGTGACTCAAAATCAATTTTACCGTCAGTTACTACTTCAGGAAATATTTTAGCTATTTTTTTTGCTGCTCTTGTCCTAAAATTTGGTGTAGTAGGATTATAATCTTCACTATCCATATTAACTTACTCCAATCTGTTAAGCATTAATGTTAGTACTTTCTCATTAATAGAAAAATACCTTAGCTGACATTAACCTCAAGCTATAAATAATATTTACTTCTTTTCAAATACAGTTACTGATTCCACATGAACGGTTTGTGGGAATTGATCAACTGGTTGAACTGGTTGATTAATTACGTAACCTTTTTCTGCTAAACGACGTGCATCCCTAACTAAAGTAGATGGATTACATGAAACGTAAACAATCTTGTTAGGAGCCACCTTAGTAGCACTTTCAATAAATGAAGCAGCAAGTCCTTTACGAGGAGGATCCACCATAATTACATCTGGCTTCAATCCTTGTGCTTGCCATTTTTCCATTTGTTCTTCTGCACTACCAGTTACAAACTTGGCATTGTTAATGTGGTTCTTTTGTGCATTGATTTTAGCATCTTCAATGGCTTCTTTAACGATTTCTACCCCATAAACTTGTTTAGCATGTTCAGCTACAGCTAATGAAATAGTACCGATACCACAGTATGCATCAATAACAGTTTGAGTACCGTCTAATTCTGCTTTATCAATGGCAGTGGAATATAGTTTTTCAGTTTGTTCTGGGTTTACTTGATAGAATGAATTTAAGGAAATAGCAAATTTCAATCCTAATAATTCATCTTCAATGTAAGTCTTACCATATAAACGAACTGTACTCTTACCTAACAAACCGTTGCCATCAGATAAATTAATGTTTTGCATAATACTAGTTACTTCTGGCAAGGCATCTTTGATTTCTTTAACAATCATGTCTACCATAGGTAATTTCTTAGTTCTAGTAATCAATCCAATCATCATTTGATGACTGTAGTGACCTCTTCTAACCATAATGTTTCTGATAACACCATTGTGCTTGTTTTCATTGTATGGTTCGATATGGTATTTACGTAGAATATCTCTAACTACTACGATAGCCTTATCGATTTCTGGGTCTTGAATATAGAAATCTTCGATAGGAACTAAATCATGAGAATGTTTACGGTAAAAACCAGTTTGTAATTTACCATTAATTAAACGAACTGGAATTTGTGCCTTATTACGGTATTGGGTAGGATTATCCATTCCCATAGTAGGCAATACTTCTACATCCATCTTAGATTTATCAAACAATTCTTGTAATTGGTGTTGTTTGAATTTTAATTGCGCATCGTACTTCAAATGTTGAAGTGGTGCAATTCCTGTACGAGTGTAATCTCTATTAACATCTTCAACACGATCAGAAGATTTCTTTAATAATTCTTCTAACTTTCCAAAACCAAAATTTTGGTTAACTTTAATAACTTTAATTTTAGCTTTTTCACCAGGTAAAGTATCTTCGATAAATAAAGGATAATCCTTTATTTTAGCGACACCTAAACCTTGATATGTTAAGTCGATAATATCAACTTCGTATTCTTCATTCTTATTAACTGGTGCTTTAAATTTCATATTTTCCCCTTTTATTAAACAAAAAAGTCCTGTTGTATTCTTCTAAAAATAATCATACAACAAAACTTTTCGATTTTAAATTCAACTAAGATAATTTATCAACTTTATCAATGAATTTCTTTTCTACTTTTACTGCATCATAACTGATAGATTTTGTAGGCATTTCATCTAGATTAGCATACATTTCAATGTGTTGCTTCAAATCAACGAAAGTCATTGGAGCATCTCCACCGTATTCACCGTCTAGATTAATTTGCATTCTGTCTTTTACCGGATTAGCAACTAACTTATTAGTCTTTTTATAGATAATACGTGAATCGTTAATATGACGTCCTCCGCTAATTACCTTAGCTAATAATTGTACTATTTCCATAATGTTACTAGTTTTAACAATAATCATGGTAAATTTACCATCATCCAACTTAGCATCTGGAACAATACGTTCCAAACCACCAATGGAGTTAGTCATTGCTAGTAAGAACATAGATGCTTTGCCTTTAAACTCACCACCATCATATTCCAAATCCATATCAATGGGTTTAATGCGTGGTAATAATTCTGCTCCACGAACTAAATATGCTAAATAACCAAAAATAGTCTTTAGTTCTGAAGGAACATCATAAGTAAGTTCGGTTAACAAACCACCACCAGCTATATTAATAAAGTATTTATCGGCGGCTTTACCTACATCCATCTTAAAGGTTTGATTTTTCAAAACTATTTTAGCAGCTTCAATAGGATCTTCTCTAGGAATGTGTAAAGCACGAGCAAAATCATTAGTGGTACCGGCAGGAATAATTGCTAACTTAGGACGTTTTTCCAGTGGAGCAATACCATTAATTACTTCGTTAATAGTACCATCCCCACCAGCAGCAACTATTAAATCAAACCCTTCTAAAGAAGCTCTTTTAGCTTCATTTTTAGCAGAATTAGGTTCAGGAGTGGTTGCGTAAGCACTGGTTTCATAACCAGCTTGCTCAAATACTGCAAGAATATCAATCATTTTTTGTTTAAGAGCTTCTCGCCCTGATGTTGGATTGTATATTATGCGTGCTCTTTTTTGCATGTTGCGATTCTCCTAAACGTTATTTATTAATAGAACTCATTAATAATTTGTTTACCACTTGTGGGTTAGCCTTACCACGAGTTTGCTTCATAATTTGTCCAACTAGATATCCAATAGCACGATCTTTACCGTTGTGGTAATCTTCGATAGATTGTGGATTATTTTCTAATACTTCATCGATAATTGGTTGTAATTTAGCTGGATCAGATAATTGAACCATACCGTTGTCGTTAACAAACTTCTTAGGTTCTTTACCTTGAGTAATAGCCTTGAAGACTTTCTTAGCCATCTTACTGGAAATAGTACCATCTTGGATTAACTTAATCATGGTAGCTAAGTTTTCTGGAGTAATTTCTGTTTCGGATAAGTCTTTTTGTTCATCATTCAAGTAACCATTAACGTTAACTTGTAGGTAGTTTGATGCCATCTTAGGATCAGCACCTAACTTCATCATTTCATCAAAGAAGTCAGACATTTCCTTGGTTTGAGTTAGAACCATAGCATCATATTCTTTTAGACCGTATTCATTTACATAACGATCACGACGACTTCCTGGCATTTCAGGCATTTCATCATCGATTTCTTTAATCCATGAATCAGTAATATTTAATGATGGTAAATCTGGTTCTGGGAAGTATCTGTAATCATCTGCACCGGCTTTGACACGCATTAAAATAGTCTTACCAGTGTTTTCATCGAAACGTCTAGTTTCTTGTTCAATCTTTCCGCCAGCCATAATTACTTGTTGTTGACGTTTTTCTTCGTAAGCTAGACCTTTTCTTACATAGTTAAATGAGTTTAAGTTCTTTAATTCGACCTTAGTACCGAATTTTTTTTGTCCGTAAGGGCGTACTGAAACGTTAACGTCCACACGCATAGAACCTTCTTCCATCTTAACGTCAGAAATTCCAGTAAATAGGATTCTTTGACGTAATGCTTCTAGGTAAGCATATGCTTCATCAGGTGAAGCAATATCTGGCTTAGAAACAATTTCAATTAATGGAGTACCTTGACGGTTTAAATCCACATATGAATGCTTAGGTCCGTGGGTATTCTTACCAGCATCTTCTTCAATGTGCATTTCTTCGATACCAATCTTTTTCTTCTTACCGTCTACTTCAATTTCAATCCAACCATCATGTGCATCTGGTTTTTCTTGTTGAGTAATTTGGTAAGCTTTAGGATTATCTGGGTAGAAGTAATTCTTACGATCAAAATGAGGATGTTTTTCAACTTGAGCATGTAGTGCTAAAGCAGCCATAATACCTGATTTAACTACCCCTTTATTAGTAGTAGGTAAAACACCAGGATATCCCCAATCAATAACGTTTGTATTAACGTTAGATTCTGCACCATAAGCAACTGGAGAAGGACTAAAGATTTTAGAATTAGTCTTTAATTCAACGTGGACTTCTAGTCCAATAGTAGTTTCAAAGTTCATTATTCTGCTCCCCCCATCTTTGGATCTTTTTCATGAAAATCAGTGTTTTGTTCGAATGCATAAGCAGCTTGGTAAATAGTTTGTTCATCAAATGGCTTACCAATTAATTGCATACCAATTGGTAAATCGTTTGAGAAACCAGCTGGTACTGACATACCAGGTAGACCTGCCATGTTAGCTGGAATAGTCAAAACATCATTCATGTACATAGTTAATGGATCTTTCTTTTCATTAATACCAAATGCTGTAGTTGGTGTAGTTGGAGTCAAAATAAGATCATAGTCTTTAAATACCTTTTGGAAATCTTCAATAATCTTAGTTCTAACTTCAGCAGCCTTCTTAAAGTAAGCATCGAAGAATCCAGCAGATAATGAGTAAGTACCTAACATGATACGGCGCTTAACTTCATCCCCAAATCCTTCAGAACGACTCTTAACATATAGTTCTTCTAGGTTCTTAGCTTCCTTAGAACGGTGACCGAAACGAATTCCATCATATCTTTGTAAGTTAGATGAAGCTTCGGATGGAGCAATAATGTAGTATGCAGCTACACCGTATTTACTGTTTGGAAGAGAAACTTCTTCAACAGTTGCTCCCATTTCACGATACTTATCAGCAGCACTTAAGATAGCTTTCTTAACGTCTTCATCTACACCTTCACCAAAGTATTCTTTTGGTAAAGCAATCTTCATACCTTTAACACCTTTGTCGATGTTAGCAGTAAAGTCAGGAACTTCTTTGTCTGAACTAGTCATATCATGTTCATCTTTACCAGAAATAGCATTTAATACGACCGCATTGTCTTTTACAGTTCTAGTCATAGGACCAATTTGGTCAAAACTAGATGCAAAGGCAATTAATCCCCATCTAGATACACGACCATAAGTTGGTTTCATACCTACGATACCGTTAAAGGCAGCTGGTTGTCTGATAGAACCACCAGTATCTGAACCTAGTGCAGCTAACACATCCCCTGCAGCAACAGCAGAAGCTGAACCACCAGATGATCCACCAGGAACTTTATCTAAATTCCAAGGGTTCTTAGTATCACCATAGTATGAAGTTTCAGTAGAACTTCCCATGGCAAATTCATCCATGTTGGTTTTACCAATGTTAATAGTACCTGCTTCTTTCATCTTTTCTACAGCAGTACCATCAATAACTGGTTTAAAGTTTGATAACATTTTTGAACCAGCAGATGTTAATACACCCTTAGTTAACATGTTATCTTTTAATGCAACTGGAATTCCGGACAATACATTGTCTGGATCAATTCCCTTTTTATCAATTTCTTGAGCTTGCTTAATAGCATTTTCTTCGTCAAAAGAAATGAAAGCATTAATATTTTTATCATTCTTTTTAGCATTTTCAATTGCTTGCTTAGTTAATTCTTCAGCAGTGATGTCACCTTTTACTAAACTTTCATGAACGCTAAAAATGTCTTTTCCTAAAAAGTCCATTTTTTAATCCTCGCTTTCATTAATGATTGTTGGTGTTCTAACAAGATTATCAGCAACATCCGGAGCATTCTTCAATAATGCATCGCTTTGTCCCCAATTATCAGCAACGTCATCTCTCATGACATTAATTTGATCAGTAACGCTGAAAGTTGGTTCAACGTTTTTAGTATCAACTTCATTTAAGGAATCAAAAATTTCCATGATACTACCTAATTGGTCAGTAAAATATGGAAGTTGTTCGTCAGTTAATTCTAGTTTAGCCAATGAAGCAACATGGCTTACTGTCTCCTTACTAATTTTTTCAGACATTATTGTTCCTTCTTTCTTAAATCATAAATAGCTATTAATATCAATATTCTAACATATTAAATTAGTAACTGGTGAATACGTGAGTATAGAAATCTTTGTTTCCTGTCTTTCTGGATAAGAAACTTTGAATTCCTTCAGAAGAACTTACTTGAATATCTATAGGGATACTGTTTGGTAAATACTTCTTAGCCATAGCATCCACGTATTGTGTAAAACTAATAACTTCACTTTGTCCATAGAATTGAGTGGTGATATTAATGTGCATACCACGAAGATTACCATTTACATAATGAGCTTGTGCAGTTACCCCACTTAAATTAGGGAAGAACTTTTGTACTTGGTTCTTAAAGTTTTCAAATGCATCTTCATCGTTACTATTAATATCTCTGTTAGATTGATCAGGTAATACATAATTCTTAATGTTTAATGATTTCCAGTTACTAATAGAAGTAGCACCTTTATCATTAACGGATGATGCAAAGAAATTACCACCTACTAAACTATCATTGGATGCTTGTTTATATAAAGCGATAACGATAGGGATATTCTTTAAATCTTTACGTTGTCTTAAACGTTTTAGTACTTGGTTAGCAATTGCTTTACCTTGTGTTTCCACATCTTTGTCATCCAATTTTCTTTGGTAAACTGCTCCATAAGCTTCTTTACGGTAGTAGTATACAGAGTTAATTCCTAAACCAATGGTCATTCCTTTAATATTTAGTGAACCATGACTTTGTTCCATAAAGTCTTGTTCATCCATTTGTTGTAGATACATAGGTTCTTTGGTATCTTTTCCAGCAGGGTTTAGTCCTTCAGGATTATCCTTGCTCTTACGATCTAACCATTTTTCTGCAGTACTAGTATCAATGTATTGACCTTCTTGCAAAATGTAACTATCTGTTGGGAATTGTGATTTAGAAATACTCAACAAACCATTTTCAAAACCTTTTAGGTTAAGTTGGTTATCATTTTGTTGAACAGAAACTCCACGAGACTTACTTGTAACGTAATGTCCCTTCTTTATTACTCCTTGGTAATAATTATTGTTAGTTTGTGAAATTAATTGTGTATCAGAAGATTTGCTTCCACTGCCATTACTTCCACAAGATACTAATATTAATGCACTTAAAAGTGCTAGTACTAAAATATTAATTTTTTTCAATTTGCTTTCCTCCACAAATTATTCAGTATCATTAGCCACTTCAATGAAGTGTTGTTCTGACCAAACATCTACATTCAACTTTTGTGCTTTAGTTAACTTACTTCCTGCATCTTCTCCGGCAATTAAAATATCAGTATTCTTAGAAACGCTTCCGGTAACCTTAGCACCATGATTTTCTAACCATTCAGTAGCCTTAGGTCTAGTCATTTCTGATAATTTACCAGTCAATACAATGGTTTTATTGTTAAATGGTGAATCTTGTAAATCAGCACTATTAACACGACTACCACGATATTGCATATTAATTCCTAAATCTTTCAATTCAGAAATCAATTTTTGCGCTTCTGGATTATCAAAATATGTGACGATACTATCGGCAATAGTTTGTCCCATTGAATTAATTTCTGATATTTCATCGGAGCTAGCTTGCATTAAAGCATCAACACTACCAAAGTGTTCCGATATAATTCTAGCAGCTTTAGCACCTACATGGCGAATACCTAGCCCGAATAATAATCGTTCCATAGAATTACTACGACTATTGTCAATTGCTGACATCAAATTAGCAGCTGACTTGCTACCGAATTTATCCAAAGTTTCCAATTGTTCAGCAGTTAAACGATACAAACTAGATACATCATCTAGCATTTGTTTATCAAATAGTTGTTGAACAATTTTTGGACCTAATCCATCAATATTCATAGCATTTCGTGAAGCAAAGTGATTAATTTGTTCTGTTAGTTGAGCAGGACATTTAGGATTAATACATCTTAGGGCTACTTCATCGTCCAAGTGAACTAAATCTGCACCACAGGAAGGACACTTAGTAGGAATTACATATTCTTTACTTTCTGGATCACGTTTATCAGCGATGTATTCAGAAATTTCTGGAATAATGTCTCCTGCTTTGTGTAGCTTAACTGTGTCACCAATACGTACACCCTTTTCCATCAAATAGTCAGGGTTATGCAAAGATGCTTTAGATACTTTGGTTCCAGCTAATTGTACCTCATTCATAATTGCAGTAGGTGTAACTACTCCTGTACGTCCCACGGTCCATTCTATGTCCAATAGTTTAGTTTCTACTTCTTCTGGTGGGAACTTAAAAGCAATGGCCCATTTAGGTACCTTAACTGTAGTACCAATTTCTTGTTGCAAACTTAAGTTGTTTTCCTTAATTACGATACCATCAATTCCATAACTCAAACTATCTCTAATTTCAGTATAGTGTTGAATATAATCATGAACATCGTTCATATTATTAACCACACGGTATGTGGGATTAATAGTAAAGCCTAAGTCTTTTAATTCTTCCAATAATCCTGATTGTGAATTAGTTTCTAAATCATCATAATCAGCAACGTTATACATAAATGTACTTAATTTACGACTAGCAGTTACCTTAGGATCTAATTGACGTAAACTTCCCGCTGCCGCATTTCGTGGATTAGCAAAAACATCTTCACCATTTTTTTCACGTTGTTCGTTTAATCTAGCAAATGATTCTTTAGGCATATAACATTCACCACGAACTTCAATGTTAATAGGCTTAGTTAGTTTTTGTGGAATAGATTCAATGGTCTTTAAATTGTTAGTAATATCTTCACCAATAGATCCATTACCACGAGTGGATCCTTGAACCAATATTCCATTTTCATATCTTAGAGAAATGGCTAAACCATCAATTTTTAATTCACAATTATATTCTTTGATTTGTGGATAATTATTATCCAATCTTTGAATAAAGTCATGTAATTCTTCTTCAGAAAATACATCCCCTAAAGATAGCATTGGAATGTTGTGTCTAACTTTATCAAATCCTGGTAGAGTTTGACCTCCCACGTTTTGTGTTGGTGAATCATTAGTAACCCAATCTGGATGAGCAGCTTCTAATTCTTGTAATCTACGATAGTTTTTATCGTAAACACTATCTTCAACACTAGGATTATCTTCGTTGTAGTATTGACGACTCCAAACCTTTAGTTGATCTTTAAGGCGATTATATTCTTCTTGCGTATCCTCGTTAGTCAATTAACTCACCTCTATTAGCTCTATTGGACTTTTTGAATAGGTGCAAATGCGGCTAATAGTCGCTTAAGTCCTTTATCTGGGAAGGCAATATCTAATTCCATATCTTCACCTTCACCGGTTACCTTAACTACAGTACCAGTTCCCCAAGCTTTATGTTGCACTTTATCACCAATAGTCCAACTCTTCTTGTCTGCACCAGTTCCAGTTGGTGCTTGCACCTTCTTAGCAGGTTGTTTGTAAGCACGTTGTGTAGCAAAACGACTGTTACGCATTGAACGATTGGAATCAAATGGTGTCTTAACTGAACTAGCCTTAGAGAAATCATTTTCAGATTTAATTAATTCAGGAGAAATTTCATTAACAAATCTGGATTCAGGGTTAGTTTGACGACGACCATATAACATTCTAGAAAAGGCATTAGTAATGAATAAACGCTTTTGAGCACGAGTAATTCCAACATATGCTAAACGACGTTCTTCTTCTAATTCCTTTTCGTTTTCCATGGATCTACCTAATGGGAAGATTCCTTCTTCCATACCCATTAGAAATACCACTGGGAATTCCAAACCTTTAGCGGCATGAAGAGTCATTAAAGTAACTTGTGGTGAATTATCTTCCACATCATCTTGTGCTGATACTAATGCTAAGTCAGCTAAGAAGTCAGTGATAGGTTCACTATCTTCATTGTTACTTTCTTCTTCAGTGCGGTTGTTATCAAATTGTTGAGTAACAGAAATAAATTCTTCAATATTTTCAATTCTTGCTTTAGATTCTAAGGAATTTGATTTCTTTAGAGCATCTAAATAACCAGTGTCATCTAACACGTGTTGAGTAATGTCAGTTACACTAGCATCTTCAGCAATCTTTTGAATCTTACTCATAACTTTACCGAACTTACCAATAGAAGTTCTAGCTCTAGTAGTTAAAGTAGTATTTAATTCTATATTCTTAGTTGCTTCTAGCATGGACCAATTATTTTCTTGTGCAAATACTCGTAATTTTTCCACACTAGATGCACCAATTCCACGTTTAGGTTCGTTAATAACTCTTTCTAAACTCATGGAATCACTTGGGTTAGCTACAAAGGTTAAGTATGCTAAAACATCTTGAATTTCTTTACGATCGTAGAACTTGTGTCCACCCACGATTGTGTAAGGAATATTAGATTTTAACAAAGTTTCTTCAATGATACGTGATTGTGCATTAGTACGATACAAAATAGCAAAATCACCGTATGAATAATTTTGTTCTTCGATAATCTTTTTAATTTGACCCGCAGCAAATCTAGCTTCGTCAATTTCACTTTGTCCACGGTAGTATGAAATCTTATCTCCGGTTTCATTTTCAGTCCATAAACGCTTTTCTTTTCTAGTAACGTTGTTTTTAATAACATCGTTAGCTGCATTTAAAATGTTTTTAGTAGAACGATAGTTTTGTTCCAACAAAGTAGTATGAGCATCTTTATAATCACTTTGGAAGTTCAAAATGTTATTCATATTAGCTCCACGCCAACCATAAATACTTTGGTCAGCATCCCCTACTACACAGATATTACGGTATTTTTCAGCCAACATAGTAACTAATTTGTATTGGGCTTCATTAGTATCTTGGTATTCATCAACGTGAATATATTTAAATTTGTTTTGGTAATATTCTAGGGTTTCCTTAGATTCGTTGAATAGTTGAATAGTCAACATAATTAAATCATCAAAATCCAATGCTTCATTACCGTGCAAACGCTTTTGATATTCTTCATAAACTTTAGCAACGGTTTCTTCAAACGGACTGTTATGATCAATGCTTTCACTAAATTCATAAGGAGTCTTTAAATCATTTTTAGCATTAGATATTGCAGATAAAATAGAACGTGGGTCGTTCTTTTTAGGATCAATATCAAAATCTTTTAGAATTCTTTTGACTAAAGTTCTTTGTTCACTGCTTCCAGCAATAGTAAAAGCACGATTAAAACCAATTTTATCAATATGTCTTCTTAAAATTCGAACACATAAAGCATGGAATGTAGAAATCCAAACGTCTTCTCCACCTACTTCAAGTAGTTTAGATACACGTTCTTTCATTTCGCGAGCTGCTTTATTAGTAAAAGTAATCGCTAAAATATTCCATGGTAATACATGTTTTTCTTCAATTAAATAAGCAATACGGTGTGTTAAAACTCTAGTTTTACCACTACCAGCACCGGCCATTATCAATAGAGGACCTTCAGTGCATAATACTGCTTCTTTTTGTTTATCATTCATTCCTGCAATTACATCATTTTCTGGCACAAAAAACACAATCCTCTCAATTTATATATACTGTCATTATATCATAGCTACAGTAATTTTAATTTAGCTGTAAATAAAAAGTCGGCAAAAATTGCCGACTTTTTTTTATTCTTCTACAAATGAAACTTTTCCATCTGATAAAGATGCTATTCTAGCTAAAGATTCTAGATGAATACCACTCTTTTTAATCATGTCATGTCCCTTTTGATATGACTTTTCAATAACGATTCCTACACCTTTAATTTCCACATTAGCTTGTTCAGCAATGTTCATTAAGCCTTGTACAGCTTGTCCATTAGCTAAGAAATCATCAATAACTAATAACTTGTCATTGGGTTTAATAAAACGTTTATCGATACTAATTTTGTTACTAGTTTGTTTAGTATAAGAATAAACATCACTGGTATACACGTTATCAGTAAGTGTTAAACTCTTGTGCTTTCTAGCAAACACAACTGGAACATTCATATATAATCCAGCCATTACTGCAGGTGCGATACCTGAAGATTCAACTGTTACGATTCGAGTAATACCTTCATCTTTAAATAAACGAGCAAATTCTTTTCCGATTTCAGACATTAAATTTGCATCTACTTGATGATTTAAAAATGCATCTACTTTTAATATGTCTCCTGGTAGTACTCGTCCTACTTCTCTAATCTTGTCTTCAATTAATTTCATGGTTATCCTCCTACATTTTGATCTTGCGTATCATATTTATACAACTTATATTTACGAATGATTTGTATTATCTTTTTCGTGTATGTGGGATCAGTTGCATAGCCATCTACTTGTAATCCACGAGCTGCCGCTACATAATTATCAGAATTAATTACATCTTTATACTGATTAGGATTCCAGTCAGTTCCACCCACTAACAACTGTGCGTGTTTTTCTACTGACTCATTCCAGTTATCATAAACTCTAAACCTACCAGTTATAGTAATAAATTCTCCATTAACGAATTCTTGTGTAGATAGATTAGCGGAAGGCAAATTAGCACTAGCCTTTACACCATATAGATTATTATATTGTGTAGCTAATTTACTAGTCCCCCAATTGGATTCTAGGATTGCTTGAGCCAAACTAATGCTAACTAGTATGTTATATCGTCTTTGCACATCATTGGCAGCAGGCAATAATTTATTAATAAATCTTTTATGTTGCTTTAAAACGTTTTCTTGATTATACGAATCATAAGTATATATTTTATTAAAAACATGAATTCCACCAGCAAAAAGTAGAACTCCTACCAATAAGATAAAAACAAAGCATCCTAAATTAGATGTCTTTTTTCTTCTTCTACGATATTTTCTCCTACTCACATAATCTCTCCTTATATTTAATTATCATTTTAAACTATCTTTAAAAAAAATGACAATTAATTTTTCACAATATGGATTAATTGACAAATTGCCTTTTTTTAGGTATTTTTAAGATATATATGTTAGGAGATGTATGCTTTTGGTAAAAGATAAATTAACTAGTAATGATAAATCACCATTTGATGTAGGTGATCAAGTTTCATTTGAACTAGAACATAAGAAGTTCCAAGGAATGATTGAAAAAGGATACAATAATTCATACATGATTGGTTTCCACACTACTGATCCTGCATTAGAAGATAAATACCATGATAAAATTGTTATCAACAACAAGAATCTAACCATGGTTAAAAAAGGTCCTAATAATTCAAAAGGAAAGAAGAAGGATGAAGATAAATCATCTGATTCTGACCAAAAAACTGAGGACAAATCATCAAGTAAAAAATAAAAACTAAATAGTAATAATAAAAAGACTTAGATTGAATTAATCAATCTAAGTCTTTTTTTACATTTTACTTTTAAATTTTAGTAATGGAGTAGCAATAACCGGAACTAAGATTCCAGACAAAATAGCTTCAATTACTCCATTAGTTCCAGCTACTCCCAATAGATATGGTAATAGTTGATCTACTTGTAAGTGATATATGTTAAATGCATTTCCACGATAGAATAAATAAATTAAGCTTAAAAGCAACACTGTGTTAACTAATGACCCAATCATTCCAGTTATTACTAACACCCACTTCTTTTTATCCACTTTATTATATAAATAATGAAAAATCAGACCACTTACAAGTCCTGTCATTATTCGTGGAAAAATGGACACTAGCGGATTAATAAATACATATATAGCTATTGGACTAGTAGGCCACCAAAACGCTCTAATAAACGTAATAATTCCCCATGTTGCACCTATTATTGCTCCATCTTTAGTTCCTAACAATATTGCAGCTAAAACTACAGTTATTGGAATAATAGTAATACTTAATGGTCCAATAGGTAGATTTCCTAGTCCAGGTACACTAGTTTGAATTAAAATTATAGCGATAAAAATTGTTAATATATTCATTTTACGGGTGTTGCTTTTCATTATTCATCATCTCCATGAGGCCAATCGCATCTTTAAAAATTATTTGTTTATAATAACATTAATCATTAACATAAGTCCATTTATTGCAACAAAAAAAGCACTTCTCCAATGAGAAGTGCTTTCGAAACATAAAGATAAGAATATATCTTAACGTTTTGAGAATTGACCAGCTTTACGAGCTTTCTTAAGACCTGGCTTCTTACGTTCTTTCATACGAGCGTCACGAGTTAATAAACCAGCGCTCTTTAATGAAGCACGGAAATCAGGATCTACTTCTAGCAATGCACGTGCGATTCCGTGACGAGCTGCACCAGCTTGTCCTGAGAATCCACCACCGTTAACATTGACGATAGCATCGTAGTTACCTAGT
The DNA here is from genome assembly GCF_003627035.1 of Apilactobacillus bombintestini. Classification (GTDB taxonomy): domain Bacteria; phylum Bacillota; class Bacilli; order Lactobacillales; family Lactobacillaceae; genus Apilactobacillus; species Apilactobacillus bombintestini. The sequence goes on along the minus strand of NZ_CP032626.1, from coordinate 442,123 downwards.
GTTTCTGTGACATTGAATGGTTGCATAACCACTGCTCTTAAGTTAGGGAATGGAATGTAATCTTCAATATCCTTCTTGTTCATAACAACTTTACCAGTACCGGGTACTAACATTACTCGGGCTACTGAGTCTTTACGACGGCCTGTGCCGCGATATTGTACTTGAGCCAATTAAGTTTCCTCCTTAAATTAGGTTATTAATGTCTAATACTTCAGGGTTTTGTGCTGCGTGAGCATGGTTAGCATCAGCGTATACATGTAGATGTAACAATTGCTTGTGAGCTAATGTTCCATCAGGTAGCATACCTTTAACTGATGTTTCAACTAACTTGTCTGGAGTATCTTGTAACATTTGACCAGCAGTTTTTTGTTTTAGACCACCTAAATAACCTGTGTGGTGGGAGTATAGCTTGTCTTTAGCTTTACGACCTGTTAATGCAAGCTTAGCTGCATTAATAACAATAACGTTATCGCCAGTATCTACATGAGGTGTAAATGTTGGCTTGTTCTTTCCTCGTAAAATAGAAGCAACTACACTTGATAAACGACCTAGACTTACGTCAGTAGCGTCGATAATGTACCATTTGCGTTCTACTTCACCTGGTTTTGCCATATATGTTGTACGCACTTTAATCTTCCTCCATGTTTCTGTGTTTGTTCGACACCAAAATAAGTTTCCGGGGCTTATGTGGGGCAAACAATACCATGTCTAATAGTACAATCTTTTATTTATAAAGTCAACCTAAAATCATCTTTGATGATGAGGTAATTTGGTTGGATGTTCAGGATCTTCGCCTTCGTAGTATACATGTTTTAGATATAAACCACTAGCTGGAACCGTTCTTCTTGCTTGAGTTCTATCCTTAACTTTGTATAGACGTTGGATGTCATGTACATCCCTAGAACCAGAACCAATTTCCACTAGAACCCCTACCATGATTCTGACCATGTTGTATAAGAAACCATTACCATAAAATTCAAATACTAGTTCATTTTCTTTTTCATCTATATGGCATTTAGCTTCATAAATGGTTCTAACATTTGTTCTAGCAGATGATCCAGAAGCAACAAAACTAGTAAAATCATGTTCACCAATTAAGTCCTTCAAAGCAATGTTTATTTTATCAATATCCACGGGAAAACGCCACTGTGCAGTGTATCTTCTCTTGAAAGGATTTCTAAATTCTCCCATGTCCATTCGATAAAGATATCTCTTTCCAGAAACATCATATCTTGCATGAAAATCAGATGATACTTTTTCCACTTTAAGAATTTGTACATCCAATGGCAACATACTATTTAATCCACGTAGCATATTCTTTTCAGCGATATCGAATGGAAAATCAAAATGTGCTACCTGCCCTAATGCATGTACTCCAGCATCAGTTCTTCCTGAACCATATACTTTAATAGCTGGATCGGGATTTTTTGCCATCTTATTTACTATCTTTGTTAATGTTCCTTCAACCGTTCTTTTATGTGGTTGTCTTTGAAAACCATAAAAATCGGTTCCATCGTAGGCCATAGTTATTTTATAACGATAAACCATCTTATTTCGTCACACCTATCTTCTTAAAATAAAAATTATTATCCCTACAATTATCATCCCTACAACAAATGAAGAATCTCTCATAGTCCAACGATAATTATGATAATGGGTTCTTTTCTTTCCTGTTTGATATCCACGAGCTTCCATAGCAATACTTAAATCATCAGCATGTTTAAACGCACTAACAAATAAAGGTACTAATAAAGGAATAAATGATTTAGCTCGTTTTATTAATCCACCACTGCCAAAGTCAACTCCTCTTGAACGTTGCGCATCCATGATTGTTTTAGCTTCATCAGTTAATGTAGGCACAAAACGAAGTGCAATCGAAATCATGAGTGAAAAAGTTTCCACTGGAAATTTAAACTTTTTCAATGGTGATAGTAATATGCTAATACCATGTGAAATCTCCAATGGTGACGTGCTCAAAGTAAGTACAGTAGACATAGATATAATTAATATAAAACGAACAAAAAGCATCACCGCATTATGCAATCCAAAAGTAGTGATGTGTATAATTCCCCATGAATATAAATCAGTGCCACCTGCACTGAATAAAATCTGTATTAAAACGGTGAATACAATAATCCATATTAATGGACTAATTCCCTTAATAAAATATCTTAGCGAACACTTAGATGCTGCAATTAGAGCCAACAATAAAATGGTTAAAAGTGCGTAAGTTATTACATTATTCGCTAAGAAAACGATAATTACATACAGAAAACACAATAATATTTTTGCAGCCGGATTCATTTTATGAATAATTGAATCTCCTGGTAAATATCTTCCAAAAATAAAGTTATTCATTGTAGTTATTCATTCCTTAATTTATTCACTATTTCATTTATTAACTCATCACTATCTAGCGATAATTTGTCTAAATGAAATCCTTTACTTTCTAACATGTTATTAATTTTAACAGCTTCTGGAATTTCTAAATCATATTTTTCCACAAAAGACTTATCCACAAATAATTGATCAGGATAGCATTGTTTAATAACTTTTCCATTACTCATCACTACTACCTCATCAGAATATTTGGCAACATCATCCATTTGATGACTAACTAAAATGATAGTTATTTTTTCTTCTCTATTCAACCTACGAATTAAATCTAATATATAATGTTGACCTTCTAAATCTAATCCTGCCGTAGGTTCATCTAAAACTAATATTTCAGGGTTCATAGCTAAAACACTAGCTATTGCAACACGACGTTTTTGACCACCTGATAATTCAAATGGTGATTGATTAAGCAAACTTCTGTCTAATCTAACTAAATCCACTGCATTATCCACAGTTTCATTAAGTTTATCCCCTGTTATGCCAAAATTACTGGGGCCAAAGGCGATATCTTCTCTAACTGTTTCTGCAAATAATTGTTGTTCAGGAAATTGAAAAACCATACCAACTTTTTTTCTAAGATCTTTTAAATTTTTATTACTGGTTTTGGAAGTAATAGAAAAATCTCCAACCTTAATAATGCCATCATGAGGCTTCAATAATGCATTAATATGCTTAATTAAGGTAGATTTCCCGCTTCCTGTCTTTCCAATAATAGAAACAAACGAACCTTTTTTTATTTTTAAATCAACGGCATCTAAAGCCTTAAATTGATTGGGAGTATTTTCTTGATATATGTGTGTTACATTTTTGAATAATATTTCGTTATCCATTCAACTATCTCCTCATCATTCATATACTTTTCCGGAACATCTATTCCATTATTCTTTAATTTAATTCTAAGTTGTTCTGAGAAAGGTAATGTTAATCCATACGATTTAACATCTTGCAAATTACTAAATAAGGTATCTGGAACTGTATTTTCAACAATTTGGCCATCCTTTAGTAAAATGCAACGGTCAGAATTTTCAATTTCTTTTATGTTATGCGTAATAGAAATTACAGTTAGATGATACTTATTTCTGATTCTATCTATTAACTGAGTAATCATTGTTTTAGCTTTAGGATCCAACATACTAGTTGCTTCATCTAGAATAATAATTTCTGGACGCAAAGCTAATATTCCTGCTATAGCAACTCTTTGCTGTTGTCCACCCGATAACATACTTGGATCACTCTTAAGGTAGTCTAGCATATCAACTTCTTTTAATACATCATGAACAATAGTCTTCATATTACTAGTATCTACCAATTGGTTTTCTAAGCCAAAGGCCACATCATCTTCTACAGTTGATGCAACAAATTGATTGCTAGAATGTTGAAATACTAATCCAACTTTTCTTCTTGTGTCGTTAATAGTATCTTCACTCTCATTTATGTCTTGATCATCAATTTTAATTTGACCACTTTGAGGTTTTAAAAGTCCATCCAGCAAATTAATTAAAGTAGATTTACCACTTCCGTTTTTTCCAATAATAGATAACCATTCCCCTTTTTTTACATCAAAAGAGATGTTATCAATTGCTGGTTTAGACATGTCTCTATATTTAAATGTTAAATCTGTAACTTCTATAATTTTATTTGGCATTTCATTACCTCATTTAATATATTTTATATGTATAAAAAAATCACTAAGAGACTATTAGTGCAAAGCAAAAGCTCCATTCAAGCTAGACTTGGGCATGCCCATCATCATAACGCTCTATACTAATAGCCCTAGTGATTTGTTGTTAAATATTAAATTAAATTTACGATTAATTAATCAACTAATTGTAAAATAACCATTGATGCACCGTCACCACGACGAGGCATAGTCTTAAGAATACGAGTGTAACCACCATTACGGTCTGCATACTTAGGAGCAATTTCATCAAATAGCTTTTGTAGTGCAGTTGTAACAGTTACGTCATCACCATCTTCTTTAGCATCGGCAACAACATTTTGTAAGAATGCAGCAGCTTGACGACGAGCATGAAGATCTCCACGCTTACCAAGAGTAATCATCTTTTCAGCGGTTGAGCGTACTTCTTTAGCACGAGCTTCAGTGGTCTTAATTTCACCGTTAACTAACAAGTCAGTAGTTAGGTTACGTAGTAATGAACGACGGTGTGCACTAGTACGTTGTAATTTACGGTAACTCATAAATGGATATCCTCCTTTATACTAATCTTCTTTACGCAATGACAATCCAAGGGCTTCTAACTTTTGTTTTACTTCAACAAGTGACTTACGTCCTAAGTTTCTAACCTTCATCATGTCAGCTTCACTTTTGTTGGTTAATTCTTGAACAGTGTTGATACCAGCACGTTTCAAACAATTGTATGAACGAACAGATAAGTCCAATTCTTCAATTGTCATTTCAAGCATTTTTTCTTTGTGTGTTTCTTCCTTTTCAACCATAACATCAGTGTTCTTGGCTTCTTCAGTAAGATCCACAAATAATGCAAGATGGTCATTTAAAATCTTAGCAGCTAAACTAATTGCTTCGCTTGGAGTGATGGAACCATCAGTCCAAACATCAAGAGTTAGTTTATCGTAGTCAGATCTTTGACCAACACGTGCATTTTCAACTTGATAATTAACACGTTCGATTGGGGTATAAATGGAATCAACTGGTAAGACACCGATTGGCATTCCATCATTACGAGCCTTATTCTCATCCGCAGAAACGTATCCGCGACCCTTATTTGCTGTCATTCTCATATGGAATGTAGAACCTTCAGCAACAGTAGCAATGTGTAGATCTGGATTTAGAACTGTTACATCACCATCAGCTTGAATGTCACCAGCAGTAACTTGTGCTGGACCAGTAACATTGATTTCCATTTCTTTGTCTTCTCCTTCTTCGGAGTCCAACTTCAATGAAATCTTCTTAACATTCAAAATAATTTGAGTTACATCTTCTACAACACCAGGTACTGTAGAAAATTCATGTAAAACATCATCAATTTGGATGCTTGTTACGGCTGCACCAGGTAAAGATGAAAGTAAAATTCTACGCAACGAGTTTCCAAGAGTTGTTCCGTATCCACGTTCTAGTGGTTCAACAACAACTTCTCCATAATTATCAGTTTCATCAATCTTATGAATATTAGGTTTTTCAAATTCAATCATTCTTATCTTCTACCCCTTTCAAAACGCTTTGAGTTAAAAATTAATTAGTTTCCCACGAAAATATGAGAATAAATTAAACTCTACGACGCTTTGGAGGACGAGATCCATTATGTGGAACTGGAGTAACATCACGAATAGCAGCAACTTCTAGACCAGTTGATTGAAGTGCACGGATAGCTGATTCACGACCTGAACCAGGACCTTTAACAGCAACTTCAACAGTCTTCATACCATGTTCCATAGCTGTTTTGGCTGCAGCTTCTGAAGCCATTTGAGCAGCGAATGGAGTGGATTTACGACTTCCACGGAAACCTAAAGCACCAGCAGATGACCAAGCAATGGCATTACCTTGCATATCGGTAATCATAACTAATGTATTGTTAAATGTAGAGTGAATGTGAGCAACACCAGCTTCGATGTTCTTCTTTGCTCTACGCTTACGAGAACCTTTCTTTTGAACCATGATTTACTAACCTCCTTTATTTATTATTTTTTCTTTCCAGCGATAGTAACTTTTTTACCCTTACGAGTACGAGCATTGTTCTTAGTATGTTGACCTCTTACAGGTAAACCACGACGGTGACGCATTCCACGGTAAGAACCAATTTCTTGAAGTTTCTTGATATTCATTCTTACTTCACGACGTAAGTCACCTTCAATTTTGTAATTGTCAACAACTTCACGGATTTTATCTTCTTGGTCTGGAGTTAGATCACGAACACGAACATCTTCTGAAACGCCAGCTTTTGAAAGAATTTCAGCAGCTCTGCTTTGACCAATTCCGTAGATGCTTGTTAGACCAATAACGACACGCTTATCACGTGGTAAATCAATTCCGGCGATACGAGCCATTAAAACACACCTCCTGTTTTATATAAATTACTTGCCTTGTCTTTGTTTATGTTTTGGATTTGAGCAAATGACCATAACACGGCCTTTTCTCTTAATTACTTTACAATTTTCACACATTGGTTTTACTGATGGACGAACCTTCATTATATAACCCTCCTATACTTCAAGACATATTATTACTTGTAACGGTAAGTAATACGTCCCTTGCTTAAATCATATGGTGACATTTCAACAGTGACACGATCACCGGGTAAAATACGAATGTAATGCATTCTAATTTTTCCAGATACGTGAGCCAAAATTTCATGCCCATTTTCTAATTCAACACGAAACATAGCATTTGGTAAAGTTTCAGTTACTTTACCTTCAATTTCAATAACATTATCTTTAGACAAAGAATTTCCTCCTCGAATAATACGATTCCTACATTACGGTAACCAGAATATCAAGATATTGTTGGAAAAAGCCCGCAGTGTAGGCATATCGCAGATACACATGGGTTAGTTTATCACACAAATATACTTACGGCAACATAAGCAATCATACCGACAATCAATTGTCAATAACTACTTAAAATCTTTAAGTATTTTGTCAATGTCTTTAGTAACATCATCAATATCTTGACTACCATCGACAGTGAATAGCAAGTTGCGTTCTTTGTAAAAATCAACTAATGGAGTATTCATCTTGATATTTACATCCAAACGGTTCTTAACTGTTTCAGGCTTGTCATCACTACGTTGATAAAATTCATGGCCACCACAAATATCACAAGTATTTTCAACTTTAGGCATCTTGTAAAGTTTGTGGTAAGTAGCACCACAATCTTTACAAATGAATCTACCTGAAAGTCGATCAACAAGAACTTTAGGGTCAACGTCAATATTTATAACAGCATCCAATGGACGACCAAGTTCTTTACAAATTTCTTGTAAAGCATTTGCTTGATCAATTGTTCTAGGAAAACCGTCTAACATATATCCTTCTTTAGTATCGTCCTTTGACAAACGATCTTTAACAATTCCACATGTTACGTCATCAGGAACTAAGTTCCCTTTGTCGATATATTGTTTTGCCTTTAATCCCATTTCAGTTTGGTTTTTTATAGCGGCACGAAAGATATCTCCAGTAGAGATATGTGGAATTCCATAATTTTTAATAATGGATTCAGCTTGTGTACCTTTACCAGCACCAGGAAGTCCCATTAAGATTAAATTCATTGACATATTTAATTTACCTCCAACTGCAAAATTATAAATTCTTTGGACGTGGGTTTTGAATGAATCCAACATATTCTTGTTTCATCATTAATCCACGAACTTGTCTAATTGTTTCAATGGCAACACCAACAACAATTAGTAAACTAGTACCACCAAGACCGATGGATTCGTCTAAGTTCCAAACGTTTTGTGCAATTAAAGGAATTAAAGCGACAACTCCAAGGAATAAAGCACCAACAACACTAAGTCTCATTAGAACTTGAGACACATATTTTTGTGTACCATTACCTGGCCAAACACCTGGAATATAACTTCCTTGCTTTTGCAAGTTTTCTGAAAGTTTTTCAGGGTTTACTTGAACAAATGCATAGAAGAAAGTAAAGACAACAATTAATACAGTGTAAAGAGTAGCACCAGAAGTAGTTTGCATGTTAAACACATTACTCAATACTTGGTACCAACCATCACCAGAATGTTTTCCAGCAAAGAAAAGCAAAATAGCTTGTGGTGTTGAAATAAACGAACTGGCAAAGATAACTGGGATAACTCCAGCAACGTTAACCTTCAATGGAAGGTAACTGTTGTCTGAAGCTCCTGTTTCTCTTCTTGTATATTGCATTGGAATCCTACGTTCAGCTTGTTGGAACCAGGTAACAAAAGTAACAATTATAAGAACAACTATAAATAGTGCAATTATAAAGATTATAGATTGCCATAGTTGGGAAGAATTATCCCCAACAATGTATTCTTTATATAATTGTTGAATTCCAACTGGAATTCTTGCAATGATACCTGCAAAGATAATCATTGAAACACCCTGACCAATACCTCGATCAGTGATCATGTCACCCATCCAAGTTGTTAACATTGAACCACCGGTTAAAATCAAACCGATACTCAAATAAGTAGCAGGACCAGGATTTTGAACTAAGTTCAAACTGCTTAAAGTGTTAAATCCGGCTGTAATTCCAATCGACTGCACAAATGCAAGAAATACTGTAAGTATTCTTGTCACTTGGTTCAACTTACGTCTCCCCACTTCACCTTGTTTACTCCATTCAACAAAGCGAGGAACGATATCCATTTGTAGTAATTGGACAATAATTTGTGCAGTAATATATGGTGAAACACCCATAGCGAAAAGTGAATAATTTGTTAATCCACCACCACTAAAGGTGTTTAAAATGCTAACTAAACCAGATGAAGCAACGCTTTGGAGCGCTTTAGCGTTTATCCCAGGAACTGTAATATAAGCTCCCAGTCTAAATACGATTAAAACCCCTAAAGTAAATAGAATCTTATTTCTAATATCCTTTACTTTAAAAGCGTTTTTCAAGGTTGATAGCATCTAGATCACCTCAATCTTACCGCCAGCATTTTCAATAGCTGATTTAGCAGCTTCTGAAAATTTGTTTGCTTTAACAGTAAGTTTCTTGTTAAGTTCACCATTACCTAGAACCTTAATTCCGTCTTTGGCGTTCTTAACGATACCAGCTTCCATTAAAGTTTCTGGTGTAACTTCAGCGCCATCATCAAATTGATCTAATGAAGATAAGTTAACGATAGCAAATTCTTTACGGTTAATGTTTGTGAAACCACGTTTAGGCATTCTACGGTAGAAAGGCATTTGGCCCCCTTCGAAGCCAAGACGTGTCTTACTACGAGCCTTTTGACCTTTTTGACCACGACCAGAAGTCTTACCTTTGCTTCCCATTCCACGACCGATACGTTGTCTTGAAGAACGAGAACCTTCTGCAGCTTTTAATTCATGTAATTTCATTTGAAGTGCACCTCCTTGTTATTTATTACTTTACTTGTTCAACTTTAACTAAGTGTGCAATATGGAACAGAGCTCCACGAGTTGCTTCGTTATCAGGTTTTACAACAGTACTGTTAATACGACCTAATCCTAGAGCCTTAACAATTTTACGTTGTTTGGGGAGACGGTGATTTGCACTGTGAGTTAAAGTAATCTTTAATTGAGCCATCTTCTAACCCCTCCTTATTCTGCTAAATGTTGAGCAGAAACGCCACGTAATGTGGAAACCTTTTCTGCACTCTTCAATGCTTTTAGTCCTTCGAATGTAGCACGGATAGCATTGATTGGAGTATCTGAACCTAGACGCTTACTTGTAACATCATCAATACCAGCTAATTCCATAACTGAACGAACGGCACCACCAGCGGCAACACCAGAACCTTCTTCAGCAGGTTTTAACATGATCTTACCGCCACCAAAAGTACCGATAATTTCATGAGGAATAGTAGTACCAACTTTAGGAACAGTGATTAAGTTCTTACGACCATCATCAACAGCCTTACGGATTGCGTCTGGAACTTCTTGAGCTTTACCAGTACCAAATCCTACATGACCGTTTCTATCACCAACAACTACTAAAGCAGCGAAACGTAGACGACGTCCACCTTTAACAACCTTAGTAATACGGTTGATTGATACAACAGTATCTTCAAGTTCTAATTTACTTGGATCAATAATTTCAGCCATTATGGTTATTCCTCCTTTTTTTAAAATTCTAGTCCGTTTTCACGTGCAGCTTCAGCAAGAGCTTGTACACGTCCGTGGTATAAGTATCCACCACGATCGAAAACAACATTTTTAACATTCTTTTCAACGGCACGTTTTGCAACTAAAGCACCAACAGATGATGCTTGTTCAGTCTTGTTTGAACCGTTTACTTCTTTATCTAGAGTTGAGGCACTAGCAAGCGTAACACCCGCTACGTCATCAATAACTTGAGCGTAGATGTTTTTGTTGGAACGGTATACGTTCAAACGTGGGCACACAGCAGTACCAGAGATCTTATTACGGACACGTAAATGACGACGTTGACGTGTCTTGTTCTTATCTGGTTTATTAATCAAAATAGTCACCTCTTAAATTTTATTTAAAAATTGTTAAGCAACGAGATTCAACTCATTACTTACCAGTCTTACCTTCCTTACGACGAACAACTTCGTTTTCGTAACGAATACCTTTACCTTTGTAAGGTTCTGGTGAACGAACGGCACGAACACGAGCAGCAAAGTCACCAACGTGTTCCTTGTTGATACCACTGATAACGATAGTTAAACTATCAGGAGTTTCAACCTTCAAATCATCGTCTACTTGGATTTCAACGGGATTTGAGTAACCAACGTTTAGTTCTAGTACTGAACCCTTAACTTGAGTACGGTAACCAACACCGACTAATTTAAGTGTCTTAGTAAAACCAGTAGTTACACCTTCAACCATGTTGTTTAAGTTAGCACGCATAGTACCGTGCATTGCACGTACCTTGTTATCGTATCTAACAGCAGGTTCAAAAGTTACAACGTTATCATTAACGTTCATCTTGATAAGTGGTGAGAATTCACGAGTTAGTGAACCCTTTGCACCTTTAACAGTTACGTTGTTACCTTCAGTAGTTAATTCAACACCTTCTGGTAAAACAACTTTCTTGTAACCAATACGACTCATTTAATTACACCTCCAGTTCAAGCGAAAAGTATTACCAAACGTATGCTAATACTTCTCCACCAATTTTTTTAGCACGAGCTTCTTTATCAGTGATAACACCTTCAGAAGTTGAAATAATTGCAATACCTAAACCATTTAATACCTTAGGAATTGAATCAGATTTTACGTATGAACGTAGACCTGGTTTTGAAATACGTTTCAAACCAGAAATAACGCGTTCATTATTCTTACCATATTTTAGAAATACGCGGATAACGCCTTGTTTGTCGTCATCAACATATTCAACGTCGCGAACGAAACCTTCACGTTTTAAGATTTCAGCGATGTTCTTTTTCATTTTTGATGCTGGAACTTCAACAGATTCGTGACGAACCATGTTAGCGTTACGAATTCTTGTTAAAAAGTCAGCGATTGGATCTGTCATGGACATTAACGTAAACCTCCTTGTCTATATAGTAAATTTTACCAACTTGCCTTCTTCATACCAGGGATTTGTCCTTTGTGGGCAAGATCTCTGAGACATAGACGGCATAAATGAAACTTCTTGTAAACTGAATGAGGTCTACCACAGCGTTCGCAACGAGTGTAATTTCTTGTTGAGAACTTAGCAGGACGTTCACTTTTTACAACTAATGCTTTTCTAGCCATATTATTTATACCCTCCTATTATTTTGCGAATGGCATACCGAATTGAGTTAACAATTCTTTGGATTCTTCATCGGTATTTGCAGTTGTTACCATTACGATGTCTAATCCACGTACACGGTTAACATTGTCATAGTTAATTTCTGGGAAAATTAATTGTTCACGAATACCCAAAGTGTAGTTACCACGACCGTCGAATGAACGGTTGTTAACACCATGGAAGTCACGAACACGTGGTAGTGAAACGTTGATTAACTTGTCTAAGAAGTCATACATACGTTCACCACGTAGAGTAACTTTAGCACCAATTGCCATACCTTCACGTAAACGGAAACCAGCGATTGATTTCTTAGCTTTAGTTACTAAAGGTTTTTGACCAGAAATTTGAGTTAACTCAGCAACGGCTTCGTCAAGGTTCTTGGCGTTAGTAACAGCGTCACCAACACCCATGTTTAGAACGATTTTGTCAAGCTTAGGAGCTTGCATGATTGATGAATAGTTGAATTTATCAACTAAGTTTTTTGCAATTTCATTTTTGTATTGATCTTGTAAACGGTTTGACATGGAAAGGTATCCTCCTTTCAATTAAATTTTAATCGATTGATTTGTTTGATTTTTTAGAAATACGAACTTTCTTACCATTTTCAAATTTGAATCCAACTTTTGTTGGTTCATTTGTTGATGGGTCAATTAACATAACGTTTGAAACATGAATTGGAGCTTCAACATCATTAATGCCACCTTGTGGGTTAGCTTGTGAAGCCTTTTGGTGTTTCTTAACCATGTTAATTCCTTCAACAACTACGCGATCTTTTGAGGCAATAGTTTTGGTAACAGTACCTTCTTTACCTTTATCTTTACCACTGATTACGCGAACTTTGTCACCAGTTTTAATAAACATTTATTGGCACCTCCTTGGTTGACATTGATTGATTAAAGTACTTCAGGGGCTAGAGAAACGATCTTCATGAACTTGTTGTCACGTAATTCACGTGCAACTGGTCCGAAAATACGAGTTCCCTTAGGACTTTTATCATCTTGAACTAGAACAGCAGCATTTTCATCGAAACGAATGTATGAACCATCTGAACGACGAGAAACAGCCTTAGTTCTTACGATAACAGCTTTAACAACGTCACCCTTTTTGACAACGCCACCTGGTGTTGCTTGTTTTACAGTAGCAACAACGATATCACCGATACCTGCATATCTTCTGCTTGATCCACCTAAAACTTTAATAGTTAATAGTTCACGAGCACCTGAGTTATCAGCAACTTTCAAACGACTTTCTTGTTGAATCACAGCTAATACCCTCCTTCCGGTATTTACTAAGAATACGATAAAATTTATCACTTATATTAGATAATAACAGCTTTTTTAACGATATTAACTAAACGGAAATTCTTTGTAGCAGATAACTTACGTGTTTCCATAATTTCTACAATATCGCCTTTTTTAGCTTCATTGTTTTCGTCATGAGCTTTGTACTTCTTTGAGTACTTAACACGTTTTCCGTAAGTAGGATGTGTTTTGTATGTTTCAACAACAACAGCAATGGTTTTGTCCATTTTGTCTGAAACAACACGGCCTCTGTAGACCTTACGCATATTACGTTCCATATAACATTGACCTCCTTTTTATCGTATTCTATTTGTTAAGTTCTTGTTGACGCAAAGCAGTCTTAATACGTGCGATGTTCTTACGAACTTTCTTCAATCTTGCAGTGTTTTCCAATTGACCAGTAGCTAATTGAAAACGAAGGTTGAATAATTCTTCTTTATAACTTTGTTCTTTTTCATGCATTTGAGCAGTGGTTAGTTCATTAATTTCTTTAGCCTTCATTTGATTCGCCACCTACTTCCTCACGTTTAATAATCTTGGTTCGAACAGGAAGTTTAGCTGAAGCTAAACGTAAAGCTTTAATAGCAACTTCGTCGGAAACTTCTCCAACTTCGAATAGGACTTTACCACGTTTAACTGGAGCAACCCATCCTGCGGGAGAACCTTTACCATTACCCATACGAACTCCTACACCTTTTTCAGTGTAAGACTTGTGAGGGAAAATTTTAATCCAAACTTTCCCACCACGTTTCATGTATCTTGTCATAGCAATACGGCAAGCTTCGATTTGACGGTTACTGATCCAATGTGAATCAATAGCTTGTAAACCGAAATCACCGAAAGCAACAGTGTTACCACCTTTTGAATGGCCACGTAACTTACCACGGTGTTCACGACGGAACTTAACACGTTTTGGTACTAGCATGTTTATTTCCCTCCTTTGTTAGTTTTTTGAGCATCATTATTGATTTCTGGTAAAACTTCACCACGGTAGATCCAAGTCTTAACACCGATTGAACCATAAGTAGTGTGAGCTTCTTCCCATGCGTAATCAATATCAGCTCTTAGAGTATGCAATGGAACAGTTCCTTCAGCGTATGATTCCACACGTGACATATCTGCACCATTTAGACGACCAGAAACTTGGACTTTAACACCCTTAGCACCGGAACGACTTGAACGTTGCATTCCTTGACGCATTGCACGACGGAAAGCTACACGTCCTTCAAGTTGACGAGCAACATTTTCACCAACTAATTTAGCATCTAAATCAGGTTTCTTGATTTCGATGATGTTGATGTGCACTCTCTTACCTGTTAAATTATTTAATTCTTTACGAAGATTTTCGACTTCTGAACCGCCTTTTCCGATAACCATACCTGGTTTAGCAGTATGAATTGAAATGTTGATGCGCTTTGCAGCACGTTCAATTACAACTCTTGATACGGAAGCGTCAGCGAGTCTTTTACTAATATATTCACGGATTTTTAGGTCTTCGTTTAGATTGTTAGCAAAGTCTGCCTTATCAGCATACCATTTAGCGTCCCAATCACGAATAACTCCGACACGTAATCCGGTAGGATTTATCTTTTGACCCACGGTTTAATCCCTCCTATTTTTCTGAAACTACAACTGTGATATGACTAGTACGCTTGTTGATTGGTGAAGCGGAACCTTTTGCTCTTGGACGGAAACGTTTTAAAGTTGGTCCTTCATTAACAAAAACTTCGCTTACTACCAAGTCTTCACGATCTAAATCAAAATTATTTTCTGCATTTGCTACAGCTGACATTAAAACTTTAGAAACAACTGGTGAAGCACTTCTTGGAGTGAACTTCAAAATCGCAGCAGCTTCTGATACGCTTTTACCTCTAATAAGATCAACTACAAGGCGAACCTTACGAGCGGCAATACGAACAGTTCTAGCAGTAGCTTTTGCTGATGTAACTTGTTCAGCCATTTGTTATCCTCCTTGCTTAAACAGTTTTCTTATCGTCATTTCCATGTCCATGGAATGTACGTGTTGGTACGAATTCACCTAGTTTGTGACCTACCATATCTTCTTGAATATAAACTGGAACGTTCTTTCTTCCATCATAAACAGCGATAGTGTAGCCAATAAAACTAGGGAAGATTGTTGAACGACGTGACCATGTTTTGATTACGTCTTTTTTGTCTTGATCTTTTTGAGCATCAATCTTCTTTAAAAGATGCTTATCGGCAAAAGGTCCCTTTTTTAAACTACGACCCATTATGAAACCTCCTCTTCAAAATCATTATCGGGAAGTATATACCAAAAGGTATAACTTAATTTATTACATCTTTGATCCCTTACGACGACGAACAATGAACTTGTTGGAACGAGCTTTTCTCTTACGAGTCTTCTTACCAACAGTCTTCTTGTGCCATGGTGATAATGGTGATGGGTAACCAACTGGGGCTCTACCTTCACCACCACCATGAGGGTGATCGTTAGGGTTCATTACAGAACCACGTACATGAGGACGTTGACCCTTGTAACGGTTACGACCAGCTTTACCAATGTTAACTAGTGAATGTTCTTCGTTACCTAAACTACCAACAGTAGCACGGTTAACAGATAGAATCATACGAACTTCACCAGAAGCTAGTTTAACTAGTGCATATTTTCCTTCCTTACCCAATAATTGAGCAGAAGTACCAGCAGAACGAACTAATTGTCCACCCTTACCTGGTTTTAATTCAATGTTGTGAATGATAGTACCAACAGGAATGTTCTTTAATGGAAGAGCATTACCAGTCTTGATATCAGCATTTACACCTGATTGTACCTTGTCACCAACTTTTAGACCCTTAGGTGCTAAAATGTATGACTTAATACCGTCAGTGTATACAACTAACGCAATGTTAGCAGTACGGTTTGGATCATATTCAATGGTCTTAACGATACCATCAACATCATCATGGTTACGCTTAAAATCAATTAAACGGTATTGGTTCTTGTTACCACCACCACGGTGACGAACAGTCATATGACCATAGTTGTTACGACCAGCAGTGTGTGACTTAGGAGCCAATAATGACTTTTCAGGTTTTGAAGTAGTCAAAACACTGTAGTCAATGCTAGTCATGTTACGACGACCATTAGTGGTTGCCTTGTAATTTTTGATAGCCACGGTGTTTTCCTCCTAAATAGATATTTTATTTATTACTAAATAAGTTAATTTCTTTTGAATCATCAGTTAAGGTAACGATAGCCTTACGACGCTTCTTAGTGTAACCTGAGAAACGACCTTGGCGCTTTAGCTTACCTTTAAGATTCATAATATTTACATTAGCAACTGTAACATCAAAGATATCTTCAATTGCATTTTTCACTTGTGTTTTAGTTGCTCGTAAGTCAACATCAAAAGTGTATTTCTTTTCATCCATCATTGCAGTTGATTGTTCTGTAATTACTGGACGTAGAATAATATCACGTGATTCCATTATGCGAGCACCTCCTCTACTTGAGAAAGAGCAGCCTTTGTGATGACAATCTTGTCACTGTTTACAACGCTCAAAGTGTTTAAACCTTTTGCTGAAACAATTTCAACATTTTCAAGGTTACGAGCTGATAAAGCAGCATTCTTGTTGTCTTCTTCCAAGACTACTAATGTCTTAGCTGAAGCATTTAATTTGTTTAGTGCTTCTGAGAAATCTTTTGTCTTAGGAGCATCAAAGTTTAATGAATCAACTACTACGAAGTTATCATCAGCAACTTTTTCTGATAGAACAGATTTGATTGCTAAGCGACTAACTTTCTTTGGTAAGTGGTAGCCGTATGAACGAGGAGCTGGTCCAAATACAGTTCCACCTCCACGCCATTGTGGTGCACGGATTGATCCTTGACGAGCACGACCAGTACCCTTTTGACGCCATGGCTTCTTACCACCACCACTAACAGCGCTTCTGTTCTTTACAGCATGTGTACCTTGACGCATTGATGCTCTTTGCATCAAAACAACGTCAAATACAGCATTGTCGTTTTGTTCAATAGCGAAAATGTCATCGTTTAATTCAACGTTACCATTTTTGCTACCATCTTGTTTGTATAATGCTACGCTTGTCATTTATGGTTCCTCCTTTCTTATTTTTGTGATCCGCGAGCTGCAGATTTAACTGTTAAGAATGACTTGTTGGCACCAGGAACGTTACCTTTAATTAAAAGAACGTTGTTGTCAGTATCAGCCTTAACAATTTCTAGATTTTGAATAGTAACTTGTTTGTTACCCATTCTACCAGGTAATTTCATACCCTTAGTAACACGGTTAATAATAACACCAAGTGAACCTGGACGACGGTGGTATCTTGAACCGTGGGTTTCAGGTCCTCTACCTTGTCCATCCTTATGGATGTTACCTTGGTAACCATGACCCTTTGTAATTCCTGTTACATCAACGATGTCACCGGCTTCAAAAATGTCAGCCTTTACTTCGTCTGCTACGTTGTAATCGCTAAGCTCAACATCTCTGATTTCTTTAATGAAGCGCTTAGGATTTGTATTTGCTTTTGCTACATGACCTTTTTCTGATTTGTTACTTAAAACATCACGTTTGTCTTCGTAACCCAATTGAATAGCATTGTAGCCATCAGTTTCAGCAGACTTAGTTTGTAACACAACGTTAGGAGTTACGTCAACTACAGTAACTGGAACTAATTCACCGTTTTCAGTGAATACTTGAGTCATTCCAACTTTTTTACCTAAGATTCCTTTTCTGGTCATGAGTACACCTCCGATATATTGTAATATTTAATGATTATAGTTTAATTTCGATATCAACACCACTTGGTAAATCAAGCTTCATAAGTGAATCAACAGTCTTTGGTGTTGGGTTTAAAATGTCAATCAAACGTTTGTGAGTTAACATTTCAAATTGTTCACGTGACTTTTTGAACTTATGTGGTGAAGCTAGAACAGTGTAAACAGTTCTATCTGTTGGCAATGGAATTGGACCAGAAATGTTGGCACCAGTTCTTTGCGCAGTAGCCACAATCTTTTCAGCTGATTGATCTAAAGTACGGTGTTCATATGCCTTTAAACGGATACGAATCTTTTGTTTTGCCATTATTTTCCCTCCTCGTCTATATTTAAAATAAGACTAACTCCGTGGAAATTACCGGCACGCCCGCATCATGGCAAAGCGGCCGGGTGTGTCGCAACCTCCCACATCAACGCTCATCATCATATCATGCTCGAGAGCATAGTAACCCCTCGAACAGGTACTTCTATATAGTACTAGATTTTCCTTAGTGTTTCAAGGGTTTAGCCTACTTTTTTTAAACTTTTTTCTATTTTTTTCCTATATAAATAGTACTAAAAAAATTTTAAAATTTTTTTATTTATTTTTCAAACAAAAAAAGCGTTGATTTAAAATCAGCGCTTTTTCGTAACTAATTATATTAGTTGTTTCCACCGTTCTTTTCAATAATGTCTTCTTGAACATTCTTAGGAACAGCTGAGTAGTGATCAAATGTCATAGTGAAGGTACCTCTACCTTGAGATGCTGAACGCAATGTAGTTGCGTAACCAAACATTTCTGATAGTGGAACCATAGCATGGATTAGTTGAGCTTTGTTTCTAACTTCCATACCTTCAACGCTACCACGACGAGCAGTAACTTGTCCCATAACATCACCCATGTATTCTTCTGGAACAACGATATCAACTTTCATGATTGGTTCTAGAATAACTGGGCCGGCTGTCTTAGCAGCATTCTTCAATGCGATTGATGCAGCAACCTTAAATGCGGCTTCAGAAGAGTCAACATCATGGTAACTACCATCGTATAACTTAGCCTTAACGTCAATTAATGGGTAACCAGCTAGAACACCGTTAGCCATTGATTCCTTTAGACCTTGTTCAACTGATGGAATGTATTCACGAGGAACAACACCACCAACGATAGCATTTTCGAATTCGAAACCTTTACCAGTTTCGTTTGGAGTAAATTCAATCCAAACATCACCATATTGACCTTTACCACCAGATTGACGAATGAATTTACCTTGAGCCTTAGTTGGCTTAGTAAATGCTTCTCTGTAGGCAACTTGAGGTTCACCAATTTTGGCTTCAACCTTAAATTCACGTTTCATACGGTCAACAATGATGTTCAAGTGAAGTTCACCCATTCCGGCGATAATAGTTTCACCAGTTTCATTGTTAGTTTCAGCCTTAAATGTAGGATCTTCTTCAGATAGTTTTTGTAAGGCAATGTTCATCTTGTCTTGGTCAGCCTTAGTCTTAGGTTCAACAGAAACACTAATAACTGGGTCTGGGAAGACCATTGATTCCAAGTGTAGTGGGTGCTTTTGATCAGTTAGAGAATCACCAGTAGTAGTGTTCTTCAAACCGATAGCGGCAGCGATATCACCTGAGAATACTTCTGGAATTTCTTTTCTGTGGTTTGAGTGCATTTGTAGCAAACGACCAACACGTTCACGTTTGTCCTTAGTTGCGTTAAGAACATATGAACCTGATTCTAGAGTACCTTGGTATACACGGATGTAAGTTAAACGACCAACGTATGGGTCAGTAGCAACCTTAAATGCTAAGGCAGCAAATGGCTTGTTATCGTCAGCCTTTAATTCAACATCTTCACCACTTTCTGGATCAGTTGCCTTGTAAGGACGAACATCTAGAGGTGATGGTAAGTAATCTAGAACGGCATCCATTAACATTTGAATACCTTTGTTCTTGAATGCTGAACCAGCTAGAACTGGGTAGAATTCAAGGTTTAGAGTAGCTTTACGGATAGCAGCCTTTAGTTCAGGAACAGTAATTTCTTCACCTTCAAGGTACTTTTCCATAATGTCGTCATCAACATCAGCAACAGCTTCAATTAATTCAGAACGACGTTTTTCAGCTTCAGCCTTGTATTCTTCAGGAACATCAACAGTATCCCATTTTGAACCTAATTCATCTTCGTCGTAGATGTCGGCTTTCATTTCGATTAAGTCAATGATACCTTCGAAGCTATCTTCTTTACCAATAGGAATTTGGATAGCATGAGCATTAGCATCTAGACGTTCATGTAATGATTTAACAGATGCATCAAAGTCAGCACCTAATTTATCCATCTTGTTAGCAAATACAATACGAGGAACGTTGTATTCAGAAGCTTGACGCCAAACTGTTTCAGTTTGAGGTTCAACCCCTGCAGCAGCATCTAGGATAGTAATAGAACCATCTAGAACACGTAGTGAACGTTCAACTTCGGCAGTGAAGTCAACGTGTCCTGGGGTATCAATAATGTTGATACGGTAGTCTTTCCATTGAGCTGTAGTAGCAGCGGAAGTAATAGTAATACCACGTTCTTGTTCTTGTACCATCCAGTCCATTTGTGAAGCACCATCATGAGTTTCACCAATTTTGTGGATTCTACCAGTATAGTACAAAATACGTTCGGTAGCAGTTGTCTTACCAGCATCAATGTGGGCAGTGATACCGATATTACGTGTTTTTTCTAATGGGAATTCACGTTTATTAGCCATTATAAAAAGTTTCTCCTCTCAAATAATTCACTTTTATAAAAAAGTGGCTAATACCATTCATTAGCCACTAATCAAATGTACGTTAACGTACAGGTTATATTACCAACGGTAGTGAGCAAATGCACGGTTAGCTTCTGCCATTCTATGAGTGTCTTCACGTTTCTTAACTGAAGCACCTGTGTTGTTAGCAGCATCCATGATTTCACGACCTAGGCGTTCAACCATTGTGTGTTCACCACGTAGACGTGCGTAGTTTACGATCCAACGTAAACCTAAAGTGACACGACGGTCAGGACGTACTTCGATAGGAACTTGGTAGTTTGATCCACCAACACGACGAGCCTTAACTTCAAGTACAGGCATAACGTTCTTCATTGCTTCTTCGAATACGTCAACTGGTTCGTTTCCAGTTTCTTTCTTAATAAGATCAAATGCACCATATAAAATTTCTGATGCTGTTCCTCTCTTACCATCTAACATCAAACGGTTAATTAAGCTTGTAACTAACTTTGAGTTGTAGATTGGATCAGGAAGAACTTCACGTTTTTGAATGTTTCCTTTTCTTGGCATTTAAAAATCCTCCTTGTTATTTATAGCGGAATTAATGTTTTACTTCTTAGGTTTCTTAGTACCGTATTTAGAACGACCTTGACGACGGTCAGTAACACCGGCAGTATCTAAGGCACCACGAACGATGTGGTAACGAACACCAGGCAAGTCCTTTACACGACCACCACGAATTAAAACAACACTATGTTCTTGAAGGTTGTGACCAATACCAGGAATGTATGCAGTAACTTCGATCAAGTTTGAAAGTCTAACACGAGCGTACTTACGTAATGCTGAGTTAGGCTTCTTTGGAGTCATAGTACCAACACGGGTAGCTACCCCACGTTTTTGAGGAGCAGGGTTGTTAGTTTGCTTCTTCTTGTAACTGTTGTACCCATGGTTTAAAGCTGGGGCTTTTGATTTAGAACTTCTAGAATGACGACCTTTACGTACTAATTGGTTAATAGTAGGCATCTAAAAATTCCTCCTTCCGAAAAATTTTATTTTATAAGTCCACACATCCAGGTGGTTCTTTTTTTAGGTAAAAACCATACCGGATGAATAAGCACTTAATAATAGTATCACGACAATTTTTACGTGTCAATGTATTTTCTAGTGATTTTTTCGTATTTATTAGTAGGAGGTTTTTTATGTTAGTATACTTTTTTATCATTGGTTCAATTCTTGGATCCTTTGCCGCTGCCCTATTTTCGCGTAATAGCAACGGCGAATCAATTTTATCTGCTCGCTCTCACTGTGATTATTGTAAAAAAATAATTCTTTTTAGAGATTTAATTCCTATTTTTAGTTATTTATTTTTAACTGGTAAATGTAGATATTGTAAGAGAAATATTGGTCCGTTTACTTTTATATGTGAGCTTGGTTTTGCATTAATTTGGTTAACTTCATATAGTCTATTTCATTCCGTTATTTTAAATATAATTCTATCTATTATGATTTACCTATCCATTGAGGATATCAGCAATAAATCTGTTCATTTTCCCTATATCTTATGCTTATTCATATTCTCTCTAATTTATAATTTCAATCCTTTAATGGATTTCATTTATATTCTATTTTATCTTTTAATATCTCTTATAAATCACCATAAAGAAATGCTTGGATCAGGTGATATAGATTTCATTCTGATACTAATGATTATTAATAACGTTATAGATACACTAAAAATAGTACTAATAGGCTCTTGTGTTTGTTTAATATGTTTAGTTTTAACTAATAAATTACGGGCACGAGTCCCCTTTATTCCCTTTCTACTGTTAGGATACTTAATCATTATATGTATAAAAAAATAGCAACCACAAATGTGGTTGCTATTTTTAGTCTGCATTCAGACTATTTGTTATTTACGTCTTCTTCCTTCATACGTTTTTCCAATTGGCTAATTGAATAAACTTCGTTGGAATCAGATTTTTCAGAACTTTGTCCTTCAACTTTAGGTTTAATGTCACCGTAAGTCTTCATACCAGTACCGGCAGGAATTAACTTACCAATGATAACATTTTCCTTAAGACCAACTAATGGATCGTTCTTTCCACGGATAGCAGCATCTGTTAGAACACGAGTAGTTTCTTGGAATGATGCAGCTGATAAGAAACTGTTAGTTTCTAGGGCAGCCTTAGTAATTCCTAAGATAACTGGACGTGCAGTTGCTGGAATCTTACCAGAAATAACGGCATCAGCATTGGCTTTCTTGAAGTCATTAATGTCCATTAGAGTACCAGGTAATACATCAGTGTCACCAGCATCCATGATTCTTACCTTACGTAGCATTTGACGAACCATGATTTCGGCGTGCTTATCACTAACTTCTACCCCTTGCATACGGTAAGTCTTTTGAACTTCACTTAGCAAGTAAACTTCAGTTGATAGTGAATCTCTAACTTTGATTAATTCCTTAGGATCAATTGAACCTTCGTTGATAGCTTGACCTCTGTGAATAAAGTCGCCTTCAGCAACCTTCATACGGGCATTAATTGGAACTTTGTAAGTTCTTGTGTCCGCGTCACCTTTAACAGTAACTTCCTTAATTCTTTCAGCAGGGTTTTCTTCGATTAATGTTACTGTACCAGTAACTTCAGAAATTTCAGCTTTACCTTTAGGGTTTCTAGCTTCGAAAATTTCTTGAACACGAGGAAGACCTTGGGTGATATCGTTGTTACCAGCAACACCACCGGTATGGAAGTTTCTCATAGTTAATTGAGTACCAGGTTCACCAATTGATTGAGCGGCAACTGTACCAACAGCTTCCCCTACTTCTACAGGAGAACCAGTTGCTAAGTTACGTCCATAACATTTTTCACAAACACCATGTACAGTGTTGCAAGTAAATGCTGAACGAATTTCTACTTCTTTAATTCCAGCGTTTTCAATTGCTTCAGCTTCTGGTTCATTAATCATTTGATTACGTTTTACAATTACTTCGCCAGTCTTAGGATCTTTAACTGTCTTCATTGCATATCTACCAAGGATTCTGTCGTATAGTGGTTCAATCATTTCATTACCTTGTTTCAAGGCAGTAACAACAACACCACGATCAGTACCACAGTCTTCTTCTCTGATAATTACATCTTGGGCAACATCAACAAGACGACGTGTTAAGTAACCTGAGTTGGCAGTCTTCAAGGCAGTATCAGTCATACCTTTACGAGCACCGTGGGTAGAAATGAACATTTCCAAGACAGATAGACCTTCACGGAAGTTAGCAGTGATAGGTAGTTCCATGATTTCACCATTAGGAGCAGCCATCAAACCACGCATACCAGCTAATTGAGTAAAGTTTGAAATGTTACCACGAGCACCAGAATCACTCATCATAAAGATAGGGTTTTGAGGATCGAAACTCTTCAATAGGTCGTTTTGGATTTCATCCTTAGCGTCACTCCAGATACCAATAACTCTTTCGTAACGTTCTTGGTCAGTAATCAAACCACGACGGAATTGTTTAGTAACGTTTTCAACTTTCTTATGTGAATCTTCAATAATTCTTGGCTTGGACTTCAAGTTAGTAACATCAGTGATACCAACAGTTAAACCAGACTTAGTTGATTCATCATAACCTAGGTCCTTCATAGCATCTAGTAAATGAGAAGTTACAGTAACTTTGTAGTTCTTGTATACTTCAGCAATGATATCTGATAAGAAACCTTTCTTGAATGATGCATTTAATGGTGCATTCTTCAAGTGTTCATGGATATCTTCACCAGGTTCTAGGAAGAAACTGTCTGATAGATGACCATGTAGGTTAGTTTCAGTTGGTTCATTCAAGTATTGGAAAGTCTTTGGAAGAATACTATTGAAGATAATCTTACCAATAGTAGTTACCAAGATTTTATCTTTTTGTTCATCAGTAAATGGCTTTTCTGGCATTGATGATGCAGCAATACCTACACGAGTGTGCCAGTGAGTTAAACCATTTTGGTATGATAATACAGCTTCTTGTGGGCTGTTAAAGATCATACCTTCTCCTTCACGTCCTACTTCTTCCATGGTTAGGTAGTAGTTACCAATAACCATATCTTGTGAAGGTGCAACGATAGGATTACCATCACGAGGAGCAAGGATATGAGTAGCAGCAAGCATCAATAGTCTTGATTCAGCTTGAGCTTCGTCTGATAGAGGAACGTGGATAGCCATTTGGTCCCCATCAAAATCGGCGTTGTAAGCTTCACAAGCTAGAGGATGCAAACGCATGGATTTACCAGAAACTAATACTGGTTCGAAAGCTTGAATACCTAATCTATGCAAGGTAGGTGCACGGTTAAGTAATACTGGATGTTCTTTAATAACGTCATCCAATACATCAAATACTTCTTCATCCTTACGTTCAATCTTACGTTTTGCTGACTTAATGTTAGAAGCATCACCACGTTGAACTAATTCTTTCATAATAAATGGTTTGAATAGTTCTAGAGCCATTGGAACAGGAAGTCCCATTTGGTTGAATTTCAATGATGGACCAACATCAATAACAGAACGACCAGAGTAGTCAACACGCTTACCAAGTAAGTTTTGTCTGAAACGACCTTGCTTACCTTTTAGCATGTGAGATAGTGACTTAAGTGGACGGTTACCAGGACCGGTAACAGGACGACCACGACGACCATTATCTACTAAAGCATCCACAGCTTCTTGTAACATACGTTTTTCGTTTTGAACGATGATACCAGGAGCATGTAATGCAAGTAATCTCTTTAGACGGTTATTTCTGTTAATAACACGACGGTATAAGTCGTTTAAGTCAGATGTGGCAAAACGGCCACCTTCTAGTTGAACCATTGGTCTTAAGTCAGGTGGAACAACTGGAATAGCTTCCATTACCATCCATGATAATTCATTTCCGGATTTTAGGAAGGCTTCCAAGATGTCTAGACGTCTTACCGCTCTAACACGTTTTTGACCAGTAGCTTTCTTTAATTCATCTTTTAGTTCAGCAACTTCTTTATTAATATCAACTTGATTTAATAAAGTCTTAATAGCTTCCGCACCGATTTCGGCATGGAAACGATTACCGTATTCAAGCTTCTTGTCACGGTAGTCTTGTTCTGAAACTAATTGTTTGTATTCTAGTGGAGTATCACCAGGATCAGTAACAACATAAGATGCAAAGTAAATAATTTCTTCCAATGCACGTGGACTCATGTCCAATACAAGTCCCATACGACTTGGAATTCCTTTGAAGTACCAAATGTGTGTTACAGGAGCAGCTAGTTCAATGTGTCCCATACGTTCACGACGTACTTTTGAACGAGTAACTTCAACCCCACAACGATCACAGACGATACCCTTGTATCTAATACGTTTATATTTACCACAAGCACATTCCCAGTCCTTAGTTGGACCAAAAATTCTTTCGTCGAATAAACCATCTTTTTCTGGTTTTAAGGTTCTGTAGTTAATAGTTTCTGGCTTTTTAACTTCACCATATGACCAACTACGAATCTTATCAGAAGATGCTAATCCAATTTGCATGCTTGAAAATTTATTTACATCGACCAATGGATAGTCCCCTTTCTTTATTCCTTAGAGTTGGTGTTTGCTTTGTCATCCTTTTCGGATTCAGCAGCTTTTTCAGCCTTTTCTTGTTTTTGCTTTTCAGCTAGTTTACTTAGAGCATCAACATTTACAACTCCGTCTTCTTCTTCGTCATCTAAGTCACGAAGTTCAATTTCTTGGTTATCATCGTTAAGAACCTTCATGTCTAATCCTAGAGCTTGTAGTTCCTTAACAAGAACACGGAATGATTCAGGAACACCTGGTTGAGGAATTGGTTCACCCTTAACGATAGCTTCGTAAGTCTTAACACGACCAACAACATCATCTGACTTGTAAGTCAAGATTTCTTGTAGTGTGTAAGCAGCACCGTAAGCTTCTAGGGCCCAAACTTCCATTTCACCAAAACGTTGTCCACCAAATTGTGCTTTACCACCAAGTGGTTGTTGAGTAACTAATGAGTAAGGTCCGATAGCACGAGCATGAATCTTATCATCAACCATGTGAGCAAGTTTCAAGTAGTGCATAACACCAACGGCAATACGTTTGTCGAATGGTTCACCAGTTCTACCATCATAAACAATTGACTTACCGTCTGAAGCCATACCAGCTTCTTTAACAGCGTCCCAAATATCTGAATCACGAGCACCGTCGAATACCGGTGTAGTTACATGGATGCCAAGTTTTCTAGCAGCCATACCTAAGTGTAATTCAAGAACTTGTCCAATGTTCATACGAGAAGGCACACCCATAGGACTCAATAGGATATCGATTGGAGTACCATCTGGTAAGTATGGCATGTCTTCTTCAGGGATAACAATGGAAACAGTACCTTTGTTACCGTGACGACCAGACATCTTATCTCCAACTTGAATCTTACGTTTTTGAGCAATGTAAACACGAGCCATCTTGTTTACACCTGGTGATAATTCATCACCATTTTCACGAGTGAAGATCTTAACATCTTGGACGATACCGCCACCACCGTGTGGTACACGTAGTGATGTATCACGAACTTCACGTGATTTTTCACCGAAGATAGCATGTAGTAAACGTTCTTCAGCTGATAATTCTGTAACACCCTTAGGAGTTACCTTACCAACTAAGATGTCACCATCATGAACTTCAGCACCAATTCTAATAATTCCTTCTTCGTCAAGGTTCTTCAATGCGTCTTCCCCAACGTTAGGAATTTCTCTTGTCATTTCTTCAGGTCCAAGTTTGGTATCTCTAGTTTCTGATTCGTATTCTTCAATATGAATTGAAGTGTATACATCGTCTCTAACTAATCTTTCTGAAATACCAATGGCATCTTCGAAGTTGTAACCTTGCCAAGTCATGAAGGCAACCACTGGGTTTTGACCTAAAGCAAGTTCTCCGTTTTCCATTGAAGGACCATCAGCTAAGATTTCGTCAGCGTCAACGTGATCGTTAACTCTTACGATAGGACGTTGGTTGTAGTTCTTACCACCGTTTGAACGTTGGAACTTCATTAGCTTGTAAGTATCTAATGAACCATCGTCTCTACGAACACGAACTTCGGTAGCATCTACATATTCAACAGTTCCTGGGTGTTTACAGATTAGAGCAACACCAGAGTCATGAGCGGCCTTGTATTCAATACCAGTACCAACTAGTGGTGCATGTGGGTTAACCAAAGGAACCGCTTGACGTTGCATGTTAGCACCCATCAAGGCACGGTTGGAGTCATCGTTTTCCAAGAATGGAATACATGCAGTTGCGACAGAAACTACTTGTTTAGGTGAAACGTCCATGTAGTCAACGTTTTCAATCTTAGTTTCAATATTCTTTGACTTGTATCTAGCCATAACTACGTCGTTAGTAAATGAACCATCATCATTTAATGGTGAGTTGGCTTGGGCAACAACATAGTTATCTTCTTCGTCAGCTGATAAGTAATCAATCTTATCAGTAACTTTATGAGTATCCCATGATACACGACGGTATGGAGTTTCAACGAAACCATACTTGTTGATCTTAGCATAACTTGATAGTGAGTTAATCAAACCAATGTTAGGACCTTCAGGTGTTTCAATAGGACAAATACGACCATAGTGAGTGTAGTGAACGTCACGAACTTCGTAACCGGCACGGTCTCTAGTTAAACCACCAGGTCCTAAAGCAGATAGACGACGTTTGTGAGTTAATTCACCCAATGGGTTAGTTTGGTCCATGAATTGTGACAATTGTGATGAACCAAAGAATTCTTTAACAGATGCTACTACAGGACGAATGTTAATTAGTTGTTGTGGAGTAACAGTTGAAGTGTCTTGAATTGACATACGTTCTCTAACAACACGTTCCATTCTTGCTAAACCAATTCTGAATTGGTTTTGTAGTAATTCACCAACAGAACGAATACGACGGTTACCTAAATGGTCAATGTCATCAGGTTCTCCGATTCCTTCTTGTAGGTTAAAGAAGTAGTTAATGGAAGAAATAATATCCGCTGGAGTAATGTGATGGTAATCCAAAGGAATATTATCGTTACCAATCATGTTAACTACATGATCTGGATCTTTTTCAGAATATACTTTAATAATTTGTACTGTCATAGGTTCAGGAACAACAGATTGTTCTGAAGGGTTGAAGGTGTATGCTTTGAAGTCATCACGATCTAAGTAAGGTGCTAACTTCTTCATAACATTTTTATCAACAACAGTATCTTTCTTAGCAATAATTTCTCCGGTATCAGGATCAGCTAATGTTTCAGCAAGAGTTAAACCTAATAAACGAGTCTTTAAGCTCAACTTGTTGTTAGTCTTGTATCTACCAACAGGAGCCATGTCATAACGTTTGTGATCGAAGAAACGAGTAGTTAATAAATTACGAGCTGAATCAGCAGTCTTAGGTTCACCTGGACGTAGACGTTCGTAAATGTCTTTCAATGATTCTTCAACACGTGAATCTTCAGTATCTTTATGAACATCCTTTTCAAGTGTTAATGAAAGACTATCATTACTACCTAATATTTGTGTAATTTCGTCATCAGAACCAAAACCTAATGCACGAACTAATTCAGTAATTGGTAGCTTTCTAGTTCTATCAATACGTACATATGATAAGTTCTTTGCATCAGTTTCAAATTCCATCCATGCACCACGGTTGGGAATTACAGTAGTACCATAGCTGATACGACCGTTCTTGTCTTCATCCTTGTGGAAGAAAACACCAGGAGAACGTACTAATTGTGAAACAATTACACGTTCTGCCCCGTTAATAATGAATGTACCTTGATCAGTCATTAATGGGAAATCACCAAAGAATACATCTTGGGTCTTAATTTCACCAGTTTCATGATTGGTCAATTTTAATGTGATGTGAAGTGGAGCTGAGTAGTTTGCCTCATGATCTCTTGCTTCACTAACAGTGTATTTAGGTTCTAATAGTTGATAATCAACGAATTCTAAGGATAGTTTTCCTTGGAAATCATCAATTGGCATAATGCTATTGAACATTTCGCGCAAACCTTCATCTAAGAACCACTTATATGAATCGGTTTGAATTTCAATTAAATTAGGTAAATCAAGAACTTCCTTGATTTGAGAGTAACTTCTACGAATACGGTGTTTACCATATTTAACTAAATGTCCTGCCAAGTTCTTCACCCCTCTAAAAAATTCTACTCAGTGAAATATTACAATTTGATTACAATTGCATTTTTTTGCCAATTTTTAGGAAAAAAAGGCAAAAAAAAACCAAAACAAGCAATATCAAAAAAGCTTATTTTTGGTTAATATAGGCGTACTAGACGGACAATAGATCGCCAGCACACATTTCACTTCGTAGTTACATACTTAGTATAATACTCTTACCACTATATAAAATCAAGGATTTCACACAAAAAAGAGGATTAAAAAATCCCCTTTTTTTATGATTTTACAGTGTCTTTTTTATTAATAGTAATTTTACCTTTAGAAGCTCCGATTGAAACATCATCCCCCGGCTTTACTTCACCGGAAAGAATTGCTTCAGAAAGTTTATCTTCCACATCATTTTGTAGAGCTCTTCTAATTGGTCTTGCACCAAATTCTGGATTGTAACCATCTTTAGCGATAGTTTCAACTGCAGCTGGTGTCATCTTTACATTAATACCTTGTTTGTTAACACGTTCCAATAGTTCGTTAGCCATTAGCTTAACAATCTTTTGTACTTGTTTTTGAGTTAATTCATGGAAGATGATAGTTTCATCAATTCTGTTTAGGAATTCTGGTCTAAAGAATTGTTTCATTTGTGCTTCTACCGTCTTCTTCATTAACTTGTAGCTTTGGTCTTCTTCTTGATCAGCTTCAGCACCAAAACCAACTGTCTTCTTATCACGTAGTGCAGTAGCACCTAAGTTAGAAGTCATGATTAATACTGTGTTTCTAAAGTCCACATGACGTCCCTTAGAATCAGTTAGGTAACCATCATCTAACACTTGTAGTAATAAGTTAAATACATCTGGATGGGCTTTTTCTACTTCATCAAATAGAACTACTGAATATGGATGTTGTCTAACCTTTTCAGTTAATTGTCCACCTTCATCATATCCAACATAACCAGGTGCAGAACCTACCATACGAGATGCTGATTCTTTTTGCATGTATTCAGACATATCAATTCTGATAATGTCATCTTTAGAACCAAACATTTCTTCAGCTAGGTCTTTGGCTAATTCAGTCTTACCTACCCCGGTAGGACCCAAGAAGATAAATGAACCGATTGGACGGTTAGGATCCTTAATTCCACTTCTTGCACGTCTGATAGCACGAGATACAGCAGAAACTGCTTCATCTTGTCCAATAATCTTCTTGTGAAGAATGGATTCTAAGTTAACTAAACGCTTACTGTCAGCTTTAGTCATCTTAGTTACAGGAACTCCAGTCCATTCAGAAACTACCTTAGCAATATCTTCACCAGTTTCTTTAATGTCGAAGTCACGTTCTTCTTTTTGTTTATCGCGTTTAGCACGCATGGATTCACGCCGCTTATCAATCTTAGCTTGTAGTGCTTGTTCTTTTTCACGTAAAGCTACCGCATCTTCAAAGCGTTGATCTTCAATAGCAGCTTCCA
The DNA here is from genome assembly GCF_003627035.1 of Apilactobacillus bombintestini. Lineage (GTDB taxonomy): Bacteria > Bacillota > Bacilli > Lactobacillales > Lactobacillaceae > Apilactobacillus > Apilactobacillus bombintestini. The sequence continues at coordinate 410,872 of NZ_CP032626.1, read as the reverse complement.
TCTTAGAACTGTATTCTTTTAATTCATCTTCTAGTTTATCCATAGAAGTATCTTTATCTACATGATTGATTCTTACCATGGCAGCAGCTTCATCCATTAGGTCAATAGCCTTATCTGGTAAGAAACGGTTGCTGATATATCTAGTAGACAAATCTACAGCTTGGTTAATAGCTTCATCAGTAATTTTTACTTGATGATGGTCTTCATACTTAGAACGAATACCTTTTAGAATTTCAACAGTTTCATCACGACTAGGTTCTTCTACTGAAACAGTAGCGAATCTTCTAGCTAGTGCACCATCTTTTTCAATGTATTTTTGGTATTCATCTAAAGTAGTAGCACCAATAGTTTGTAAATCACCACGAGCTAAAGCAGGCTTTAAGATGTTAGATGCATCAATAGCACCTTCAGCACCACCAGCGCCCATTAAAGTGTGTAATTCATCAATAAATAGAATTACGTTACCGACACTCTTAATTTCGCTAATGATTTTCATCAAACGTTTTTCGAATTCACCACGATACTTAGTACCGGCTACTAAAGTACCCATTTCTAGCATCATGACACGTTTGTTTTGCATATCTTCTGGTACTTTCTTTTTAGCAATTTGTAATGCTAATCCTTCTACTACGGCAGTCTTACCTACCCCAGCTTCACCAATTAAAACTGGATTATTCTTAGTACGACGACTTAGGATTTGAACTACACGCTTGATAACATCATCTCTACCAATAGTAGGATCAATATGTCCATCATTAGCTGACTTAGTTAAATCAGTAGCTAATTTATCCAATGTAGGAGTAGCACTTCCGTTATTACGTCTATTTCCGTTTAAGTTTGGCAATGGGATTTCTTTTTGTTGACGTCTTGGGTCACCTGCAAAGCCCATTTGACGAAGTAATACTTTTTTAATGTTCTCAGTGCTTGCAATGCCTAATGAACTCAATACTTGGCTAGCAACACAATCCTTATTACCTAGAATGCTTAATAGCAAGTGTTCAGTACCAATCTTTGCAGAACCGAACTTCTTGGTTAAATTAGCAGCATCTTCTAGCAATGTTTCAGTCTTAGGTGAATATGGTAAGTAAGTATCCGCATCAGTTTGGGAAAGGTTACCATATCCCACTAGTAATTCAATTTCTGCCTTAATGTCGTATTCATTAATGTTGCAATGTGATAGTGCGGCATGAGCAATTCCATTGTGTTCCATAGCTAAGGCTATCAAAATATGCTCAGTTCCAACAGCTTGGTGAGCAAAAGTAACCGCTTGTTCTTGCGCAATCATTAAAACATTCTTTGCACTAGGAGTAAAAATATTATTCATATAATGCCTCACTTTCTAGCTTTTATATCTCAAATGATCTAGTATCGAGACCATTATTTTAGCTCTAATCTCATTTTCGAATAACTTGTTTCCAACCGATAAAGTTTGTTTGCTAATAGATGCTAACACTAAATCGGCTTCATTGTCAGTAATTAAATCATTAACTACTAAAGTATTAATTACTGCTCTTCCCTCTCGTTGTGTCAATTCATTGCCAATGGCTTCAATAAGTGTATCTAAAATATCAATATTATCCAGTAATTTTACTTTTTCAATACGAATATATCCGCCACCGCCACGTTTACTTTCTACAACGTAACCATTTTGAATTGTAAAACGAGTCTTAATAACATAATTGATCTGAGATGGCACTACGTCAAAATGATTTGCGATATCTGATCGACTAATTTCAACTTGTTCATCTTCAGCAATCATTTTTTTGAGATATTTCTCAATGATATCAGAAATATTTTTTCCTTGCATAACACCATCCCATTCTTTGACTAATTCTGACTATTATTATACGGACTTATATAGAAAATGCAAAGATTTTATATAAACAAAAAAGAGAAAATGAAAAATATCATTTTCTCTTTACGGATTAAAAAAATCGGGAAGACAGGATTCGAACCTGCGACCCCCTGGTCCCAAACCAGGTGCTCTACCAAGCTGAGCTACTTCCCGAAATAAAAAAATGCACCCAGTAGGGATCGAACCTACAACCTTCTGATTCGTAGTCAGACACTCTATCCAGTTGCGCTATGGGTGCAAAATAAATATATTCAATTAAATGCCGAGGACCGGGATCGAACCGGTACGGTTATCACTAACCGCAGGATTTTAAGTCCTGTGCGTCTGCCAATTCCGCCACCCCGGCAGGAATTGTACAAAGCGGAAGACGGGATTCGAACCCGCGACCCCCACCATGGCAAGGTGATGTTCTACCACTGAACTACTTCCGCATATAATGCCGACTAGATGATTCGAACACCCGACCTCTTCATTACTAGTGAAGCGCTCTAGCCAACTGAGCTAAGTCGGCATAGCATTAAATGCAATGCAATGCGGGCGAAGGGATTCGAACCCCCACTTCCTAATGGAAACTAGAACCTAAATCTAGCGCGTCTGCCAGTTCCGCCACGCCCGCAAAATATTAAAATGTAAATGAGCCGTGGCAGGTTCGAACTGCCGACCCTCTGATTAAAAGTCAGATGCTCTACCGGCTGAGCTAACGGCTCAATGGAGGATACAGGGCTCGAACCTGTGACCTCCTGCTTGTAAGGCAGATGCTCTCCCAACTGAGCTAATCCTCCATGAGGTCTTCAAAGTTATCTCTCTAACAGACAACCTCTTAATAATATCATTTAAATAACAATGTGTCAACAACAAATTTTATTAATTAAATTGTTAACTCTTTTAAATGAGCCGTAAACCAACTCAACAAAAATTATTATATCTAAAATATAATATATTGTCTACCCCCTTTTTAAAAAAAATAAAAAAAGTGATGATTTTTTCAATCATCACTTTTTCTTCTATTAATTATTAACTTGATTATTCTTTAGTAATCTTAGTCATACCATGCATGTATGGTTGTAATACCTTAGGAATATCAATTGATCCATCTTCGTTTTGATAGTTTTCTAAGATAGCAGCAACTGTTCTACCTACAGCTAAACCTGAACCGTTTAGAGTGTGAACGTATTGCAACTTACCATTTTCGTCACGGTATTGAATGTGTGCACGTCTTGCTTGGAAATCAGTTGTGTTTGAGCAACTTGAAATTTCACGGTAACAACCTTGTGCTGGCATCCATACTTCAAGGTCATGAGTCATTGCAGCAGTGAAACTCATGTCACTAGTAGTTAATGTAATTACGTGGTAAGGAATTTCTAGCATTTGTAGTAATTTTTCAGCATGGCTAGTAATTTCTTCTAGTGCATCCCATGATTCATCTGGTTTAGTAAATTGAACCATTTCTACCTTATTGAATTGGTGTAAACGAATTAAACCACGAGTATCTCTTCCGGCACTACCAGCTTCTGATCTGAATGCAGGAGTTAAAGCAGTAAACTTAACTGGTAACTTGTCAGCATCCATAACTTCATCACGGTAATAGTTAACCAATGGAACTTCGGCAGTTGGAATCATAGTTAAATCACTGTCAGCAATTTCGAAACCAGCTTTGTTTTCCTTAAACTTAGGGAATTGACCAGTTCCATACATTGAAGCATCGTTAACCATGTATGGAGGTAATACTTCTTTGTATCCAGCTTTAGTGTTTTGATCTAGATAGAAGTTGTATACGGCACGTTCTAGTTGTGCACCAGCACCTAAATAGTATACAAAACGACTACCTGAAACTTTAGCACTAGCTTCAAAGTCTAGAATACCTAGGTTTTCACCTAAGTCCCAGTGATGTTTTGGTGCAAAACTAAATTCACGAGGTTTACCTACTTTTCTTAGTTCTACGGCACCTTCTTCAGTTAAACTAACTGGAACACCATCAGCAGGAATATTTGGTAAATGAGCAGCTAAGTCATGTTGTTTGTTTTCTACTACTTCTAACTTAGCATCTAAGTCTTTAACTTCTTTACCTACTTGTTTCATTTCTTCAATAGCTTCGCTAGCGTCTTCTTTGTTACGCTTTGCTTCAGCAATTTTCTTTGAAACATCATTTTTCTTAGCTTTTAAGCTTTCACTTTTTACAATTAAATCACGACGATCTTGGTCATAACCAATTAATTCATCGATAGTTTCTGGTTTAATATTTCTAGTTGCTAGCTTTTCTTTAATCCAGTCGGGATTTTGGCGAATCATTTTCATATCTAACATTGCAATAACCTCCACTTAAATAAAATAAAAGAAGACCTCATCCATTGGGACGAAGGTCTTCTTTTCGCGGTACCACCCAAGTTCTTAGCAAAAGCTAAACACTCGTTAAGTGATAACGGTCACTTGTTACCGTGTAGCATTACCTACCCGCTTTTTCGCGTGCCGGAATTTCGACCAGCGATTTTCACCAACCATCGCATCTCTACATAGTCTACTTAAAACACACATTGCGTTTATTTATTGACTCAATAGTATTACAAAAAATTACGTTAGGCAACTATTTTAAGTGTAATTCTGCAATTTTTTTATCAATTAATTCTAAAACTTTTTGTAAGTCGTCTTCATTTTCGATGAAATCATACTTATCTCCATCAATTTGCATCTTAGGAGAGTAATCATATTTGTCATACCAATCTTTATAGCGTTGGTTTAAATCACGATAGTAATTATATAATTCTGGATCAGTATCCACTTGTTCAAAGCTTCTACCACGTTTCTTAATACGTTTTAACATAGTATCAAAAGAGATATTAATGTGAATTAATAAATCGGGGTTCTTTTGATCAGTGGAACCAGGAATTTCTTCCATCATGTTTTGAAGTAATGAATCATAAATATCTGCTTCAGTTGAAGTAGCACGTTTCATATCTGCATTTAATCTAAATAATAAAGAATCTTCATATATAGAACGGTCCATAACACTTAATTTTTCGTTATGAGCTTTTTCTATATTATTCAAACGAGTATTTAAAAAATAGATTTGTAATAAAAATGCATACTTCTTAGGGTCTTTATAAAACAAAGGTAGAATTTCGTTATCATCTACTGATTCATAATATCCCTTAGAATGTAGGTGCTTAGATAAAAGCTTAGTTAGTGAAGTCTTTCCTGCTCCAATTGTTCCTGCAAGTACTATCATAATTTATTATTATTTCTCCTTCATGTTCGTTTGTAATAACTATTTTAATACAGCCTAGCTATTCTTACATTAACAAATTTTTCTTTATGAAAAAAGATGCTGATAAATCAGCATCCCTTCTCTATTTATTTTTTATCTTCCACATTTACGTTACTTGGTGAAACATCCATCTTATCTAATGGAACTAAATGAGTCTTCTTCTTAATCTTATAAGCAATGTATAAGATCAATACTAGTGGCACTGAAATATAGGTAATTCCAATTTGCTTCCAATCGAAGTTAGCAAATGCAGAAATGTTTTGTCCACAAATAACTAAAATACATAGAATCAAAGTAATTACCGGACCAGTTGGGAACCAAGTAGCATGATACTTCAATTCATCCAAACTATGTCCTTGCTTGATGAACGCTCTTCTGAAACGGAAGTGAGATAGAGCAATTCCTACCCAAGCAATAAATCCAGTTAAACCAGAAGCGGCCACTAACCATAGATAAATTTGTGGTCCTTCCACACTAGTAATAAAGGTAATTAATGAAACTACCGTAGTAGCAACTAATGCAGCTACCGGAATACCACGACGGTTGGTGGTACCCATAATCTTAGGTGCGTAACCTTGATGTGCCATAGAATATAACATTCTAGTAGATGCGTACATTCCGGAGTTAGCTGAAGAAATAACTGAAGTTAAGATAACAGCATTCATTACTGAAGCTGCAGCAGCTAATCCAGCACGCTTAAATACAATTGTAAATGGACTAATAGCTACATCAGTAGCACTAGAACCTAATAGATCAGAACTAGTATATGGAATAATAGCTCCAATAATAATAATAGCTAAAATATAGAATAAAATGATTCTCCAAAATACATCCTTGATAGCCTTTGGAACGGCTTCACTAGGATCATCGGATTCACCAGCTGTAATTCCTACCAGTTCAGTTCCTTGGAATGAGAATCCAGCAACCACGAATACTGATAGAATCATAGGAATACCACCTACGAAAGGTGCCTTATGATAAGTGAAATTACTTAAACCAATAAAATGGCCACCCATAATTCCAAAAATAGTTAAAACACCTACAGCTAAGAAAACGAAAATAGTAATAACTTTAATCAATGACATCCAAAATTCAGTTTCACCAAATGCCTTTACAGACAATGCATTGATTAATAAGATTAGCGCTAAAGTAATCGCACTAAATATCCAGCTAGGCATATTCGGTAGCCAGAACTTCATAACTAGCGCTGCAGTACTAATATCCACAGCCACGGTAATTGCCCAGTTAAACCAATAGTTCCAACCCATCGCAAATCCTAATGCTGGATCTACGTACTTAGAAGAATAAACAGCAAATGAACCAGAAACTGGTGTGTTGGTTGCCATTTCTCCTAAACTAGTCATTAAAAAGTAGACCATAAGGCCCATTAATAGGTAAGCAACTAAGGCACCACCAGGTCCAGCCTGACTAATAACTGAACCGGATGCAACGAATAGACCCGTTCCAATTGATCCCCCTAAGGCAATCATGGAGACATGTCTAGTCTTTAAGCCTCTCTTTACCTTGTTATTTGAGTTCTCACTCATGTATATGTCACCCTCTTCAAAAATTTCTAAGAGGTGCCATCAGAAAAATAACTAAAAAATCTCTTCTTAACAAAAAGAAGAGACCTTAATTAATTGCTTTAATTATTGATCATAAAAGCACTCCGTAGTTAAAAACTACGACAGTTTCCAATCTATTAAATTGGACCCCAACACTTCAGTTAATAAAGTAACCGTTAGTTTCGGCAACATCCCCTTTTACCATCCATCGTTACCGCTTTATCGATTCCGAATGGCTACTCTTGTCAGTTGCGCCTCTTCTTAGATTTACTCAGTAATTATATAACAATTGTATATTAAAGACAACATCATTTGGTGGATAATTCAAAAACTAAATCATTATCATACTTATCCACCTGTTTAAAACCTAGCTTATGTAATACCTTTTGTGAAGGATAATTACTACTATCTACTGTAGCTTCAATGATTTCAGGCACAGTTAATTGGTGAATAACTGCTTTTAATGCAGCAGTCATATATCCACGTTGTTGATAACTACTGTGCATAAAGTAACCTAATTCCACATTTTTAAAATCAGGTTCGAAGTTATCCCCAATTTCCGGAAAAACGTTAATAATACCAATGAGTTTTCCACTAGTTATTAACCGAATCCCAAAAGTTTTATTAGTATCATTTTCTGAAGCAAATAACATTTTAGCCTTTTTTTCATCTTCAACAGGTTCAAAGCCCGTCTTTTTAGCCATTACTGGATCACTTAGCATTTCATAATAGTCGGCAAAATCACTATCTACTAAATCTGTAACTTCAATTTCTTGGTTATCACATGTTATTTTATCCACAATTATAGTTCTCCCTGCGTTAAAATATAGTTAAATTAAAATTTGAGGTGTTCATATGAAAATAATTCGCGAAAACATTCGAGAAAATTCAAGCGCATTCTTACAAGGATACCTTAAACCAGGTGACGCGCAAACAGGTAACTTTAAATATCCAGCCGTCATCGTAGTACCTGGTGGATCATATACTCACATCCCTATGGTACAAGCCGAAAGTATTGCACTTAATTTTTCTGCACAAGGCTATCAAAGCTTTTATCTACGATACACATTTGAACAAGAAGCATTACCTTTACTACCCCATCCACTAGTGGAACTAGCTAATAGTATTAAGTATATTAGAAAAAATGCTAGTCGTCTAAATATTGACCCTAACCGAATTATTATTGCTGGTTTTTCCATTGGTGGTCATATCTGTAGTTTATATAATGACTTTTATGATAGTGATTGGTTAATGAGTTATGCACAGGTGGATAACTCAGAAATTTTAAAACCCAACGCAGTTATCCTCAGCTACCCTGTGATTAACTTAAATTGTGGTTTTCCTAAAGAACCAGAAAAGATTCAAAATTGGATTAATCGTTCTGAACAAATCGCTGCAGATGAACACGTTAACGAAACTAATGCTCCTACCTTCATCTGGCATACTGCAGATGATCCATTTGTCCCTGTGGAAAATGCACTTCGTTATTCTATCAGTTTAAATAAACACCATATTGATAATGAATTACACATTTTCCATCACGGACCTCATGGCATGGCATTAGCTAACCACATCACGGCTTGGAATGATGATTCCGATAACGCTCGTGTTGCCGAATGGTTCCCATTAGCCATCTCTTGGCTAGATGAAATTTTAAATAATAAATAATAAAAAACACTTTGCATAACATTAACATGTTGTACAAAGTGTTTTTCTTTTATAGATATGAATGACGTACCGGACGCCAGTTTGCTTTTAATCTTTTAGCGTATTTAACGTAGAAGATTTCGGATACTTGTACCCAAGTGTATGCGATTAATACAGCACCAATAGTATCAGTTGGGTAGTGAGCATTTAAGAATACACGTGAAATCATAACTAGTAATAAGAAAATAACAGTTAAGATTTGTACGGTTAATCTTCTCTTATTGCTCTTAATCAATGGAACCACAATAATCCAAATAACACAGATTACAATGAAAATTCCGAATACGTGTCCACTTGGAAAACTGAAACCAGTGTCGGAAGCACTATGTAAGAATGGACGATCTCTTCTAACTACGTTCTTTATAATAAACGCAACTACATCTCCACCTACGATAGTGAAAATAGCCCATAAAGCAGCTAACTTATGTTTAAATCCCCATAGGAAGAAAGCCATTAGTAAAATCCAAAAGATATCCATTTTAGGACTAGCTAAAGTAGTGCATAAATGCATTAGGCCTTCTTTAAAACCACCTTGTGATTTTTGTACTTCTCCGATAATAATGGAATCTAAAAATTTCAAATATCCAGAATCTGCCATTACAGATATAGTAACGAATAAGGATAGAATAGCTCCACCCAATATTCTAAATCCGCGGGCATGATCTTTGTCGATTATCATAACGCAATAATCCCCCTATATTTTTTATTTTATTATAACATAGCTAAACTATTAAAGCTGGACACTTTTTAGTCTTATCTTAGGAATATAATCTAATAATTGCTATAATATATTCTATATTCAAAAATAAGGAGGTTTCAACATGATTGAAACTGTACTTTTAATGATTTTTATTGGTATCTTTGCTGGAATAGCAGGTGCCATATTAGGTCTAGGTGGAGGAATTATTGTAACCCCTATCTTAACTTTGCTATGTCACTTAGACATTAAGTATGCGATTGGAGCTAGTATCGTGGTAGTTATTGCTACTAGTTCAGGTTCTACTATTGCTTATTTAAAAGATGAAGTTCTAAACCTACGTGTAGCTATGTTTTTAGAAATTGCTACTACTATTGGTGCTTTATCAGGTGCTTTATTGACTGGTATCTTAGAACCTAAGTATCTTTACATACTATTTGGATTGTTAATTTTATTCTCTGCTTTTAACATGGTTAAAAAGTTAATGAATAAAAACAAATCTAATTTAAGCACTAAAGATGATAAATTAGCCAAGAAACTTCGACTAAATTCTAGTTACTACGACAAAGCTGAACATAAACAAGTCGATTACAGGGTAGAAAACATCCCCGGCGGTTTATCAGTTATGTTCGGTGCTGGATTAGCTTCCGGCCTATTAGGTATTGGTTCCGGTGCATTCAAAGTTATTGCCATGGATACCTTTATGAAAATGCCACTAAAGCCTTCCAGTGCAACTAGTAATTTAATGATGGGAGTTACTGCTGCAGCTTCTGCTACTGTTTACTTCTTTAACGGATCTATATTACCTTACATTGCGGTTCCTCTAGCACTAGGTATTTTACTAGGTGCTACTTTAGGTTCACGTATCATGCAAGTACTTCCTGCAAGATGGATTCGTGTTTGCTTTGTTCCTGTTATGTTCTACATCGGAATAAGTATGCTATACAAAGGATTTTAGGAGGTAAATTATGAATAACAATCAACCTACCACTGCAGAAGAAATGAACCGTATTGAATTAGTAATTGGAAAAATTCTTCGTGTAGGAGTTATTATCTCAGCAGCCATCATGATTATCGGTTTAGCATTATTTCTAATCACCGGTAATTCTGGTTACGCAGGTAATTATCATCCTTCATCTTTTAAAGAAATTTTCTCCGGAATCGCTCACTTCAAGCCTTATGCCATTATGATGTTAGGAATCTTTTGTTTAATCCTAACTCCAGTATTACGAGTAGTCGTTTCCATTTATTCCTTTTATAAAGAACACGATATGTTATATGTCGGTATTACTACCTTCGTATTAATCGTTCTAATCATCAGTTTCTTCTTCGGATAAAATAAAAAGCGCTGAGTTTTAACTCAGTGCTTTTTTTGTATTACATAATATTTGAATCGATTATATAACTGATTTAAGAATTCAGCGAATAAGAATCCAGTGGCAATTCCACCAGCAATAAATATAACTTGTACCAAATTAGATTTAGCTAGTGCTGAATTTCCAGTAGCTAAACACTTCATTACTTGATAAGCTTGGCCTCCTGGAACTAATGGAACTAAAGCAGGAATATTAAAAATAATAACCGGCATCTTTTTAAAACGAGATGCAAATATACTTAAAATTCCTACCGTAAAAGTTCCCAAAATATCCGCAAATAAATAGCTACTCAAGTGAACGTCTACTACATAATAAACTAACCATCCGCTTAAACTAACTAGTCCAGCCACATTCAACGCACGACGAGGTAAGTTAATTAATAGACCAAAACCGATGGTAGCTGCGTATACACATACTATATTAATGATTAAGCTCATATTATTCTCTCACCCCAAAATTTTAATAGCCATGGCAACACCTAATCCTAAGGCACAGGCGCTCATGACAGCTTCAATTCCTCTAGAAGGTCCTGAAACTAAATTACCCGATAACACATCACGCACCGCATTAGTAATAGGCACTCCAGGAACTAGTGGCATTAAACCACCCACTATTAAATCATCCGCACTGATGGCCACATGAATTCTAATCAAAAAGATAGAAACGAAGCCAATGCAAATGGCTGATATAAATTCATTCAAGAATCTAATATTAGTGTATCGATCAGTTACCGAATAAATTAACCAACCAATCACTCCGATAACTCCGGCTGCCCAGAAATCATAGTAATTATTTCTAAACACTATTTCTAGCGTTGAACTTACGATAAAGGCACCCAGTAGTTGTAACCAAAAAGGAAAGAAAGTCACATGTTGATCAATACATTTTAGTAAATGATAAAACTGACCTAACGTAATTTTTTTAGCAGCAAATTGGCGAGAATAATCGTTTACTCGAGATACTTTTTCTAAATCGAAACTTCTTTTATCAATCGACATTACCTGCGCTCCAGTATCAGGACTGGCAGACATTATAATACCGGTTAAAGTTACGTATGCACGAGCTTCCTTTGCCCCCGCATTTTTACAGATTCTATCAATAGTATCCGTTACTCGTACCATTTCTGATCCGTTTTCAATCATTATCTTACCGGCTAATAGGCATGTTTCTACTACCAGTTTACTTAATTTACGTTCATTCAACTATCTCACCTCAAGCCGTTCAAATTGTTTTAATTATAACATTCTCTAATATGTAATAAAAAAACTGAATTTTCTCAATTCAGTTCTTATCTTAAGCTTCACGAATAAATACGTAATGTGAAGCTTTATAACTAATATCGCTTTGTTGTTTATCTGTTAAGTTTTGTACCGTTACCGGTCCTTCAAATGGTGAATGCTTAATTACTTTTAGCTTATCACCAATATCTAATTGGATATCACCTAAGTAGGTTAATAAATCATGATTATCAATGAAACGGTCCACTACAACGGTTTCACCATCTTCAGCATCATTCAATAAGCGATGACTATCTTCTTTATAATGTCCACTCATATCAGGAATTACCCCACCATGTGGGCAATGTCTAGGTCTTCCTAATTTATCGTACATAGCATTCAATAAATGACTGCTAGTTACATGTTCTAGTACTTCCGCTTCTTTATCAACATCTAAGAGTGGATAACCTAGTTCGTTAACTAAGAAGCTCTCCCAGATACGATGCTTACGAACTAAACCTTCAGCGAGTTTAGCTCCCTTTGCGGTTAATCGAACACCAGTATATGGTTCGTGTTCAACTAAATTTTCGCTAACCAATTTATTTATCATTTCAGTAACTGATCCAGGAGAAATATCTAAACTTATGGAAATGCGCTTATTAGAAACCTTGTCTTTTGTTCCACCGAGTTCAAAGATAATTTTTAAATAGTCTTCTTTTTTGGGTGTCATTTATATGCAAATCTCCTAAATTAAAAAAATTATTATTATTTTTATTAGTCTTTGTGCTCTATTCTACCATTTTTATTTTGAATTTTCCGAAAAAATTATATAATTGACTTATGGGTATTGTTTTAAATATCCAAGATACGAAAGTGAGGCAGAAAAAATGGGAGAAAAATTGTACTCTTTTGATGAGCTTAACGACCAAGCCCAAGTTACTAGTATCAAAGATTTTAGTAGATTCTACGTTAAATGTTATCGTGGAAACAATATGGAACTTCTAAGTCAAGTTTCAGATCAATCTATGCTTTGGCAAATTAATGAAGAAGCATATCGTAACAAATACGAAGCTTTGGAACATGCTGCCAAAGATACCATCACCTATTGCAACCACAGTTACAAGAAGTTATTAAGTCAACTAGATATGAAATATCTAGCTAATGGTAGCTCCGAATGTCCTTGGGAAGAATGGTACGACAAGAAATATCAATCTATTCCAGACGGAATTTAACATAAAACCACAAAAAAGCATCTTACTTTTAAGTAAGGTGCTTTTTTTAGTTTATTAGATATCAGTCTTTTTTTCAAAATATAAATCTTCTTTTTTGCCGCGTTCTACTTCCGCCTGCAAAGTTACATGTTCGATATTATATTTATCATACAATAGCTTAGCCACGGGATCATAAATCTTTTCAGCTTCACTAATTAACATATCATTCATATTAATATGTGCGGAGAAAATAATACTATTTTCATCTACTGACCAAATATGAACGTGATGGACACCAGTGATGCCATCGATATTTAATAAATCTTTTCTAATTTCGTAGCAATCAATCTTAGGCGAAGCTTGCATCAAAATCTTTACTGTCTTTTTAATGATTGGATATGCTTCAGCAGTAATGTAAATAGCAACCAAGATAGTTACAAGTGGGTCTACGAAAAGCCATCCCATAGTCTTAATTAATATCGCACCTAAAATAACCCCTAATGAAGCTAAGGTATCACTTAATAAATGTAAATATGTAGCACGAATATTTAAATTGTGTTTGGAACCATGACTTAGTAATAACGTAGATAATAAATTAGCAACTGTTGATACCACAGCAACTATTAACATCAAATTACCGTTAATTTGTTCTGGTTTGAACAGTTTCTGAATCCCTTCTACCAATAGAACTGCTGAAATAATGATTAAGAATAGTGAGTTCAAAAAAGCAGAAATAATTTGAGCACGTTTATAACCAAATGTGTTCTTTTTATTTTGGGGACGCAAACTAATTCGATGAGCGTAATAACTTCCGACTACCGATGCAGAGTCCGCTAAATTATGAAATGCGTCAGATAAAAGAGATAAACTTCCAGAAAAAATTCCGCCTAGAAATTCAATCAAAGTGATTAATGAATTCAATATAGTTACAATTAAAAACTTTTTTCTAGTCATTTGTCCGGATTCTGAATGATCATCATGCATACTACTTACCTCCCTTCTAATTTCATTATACATTCTTATATAAAACAAAAAAAGCTGATTTAAAAAATAAAACACTTGCGAATGTATTTTCACAAGTGTTCTTTATTAAACGGCTAGTAAAGGTTCCTTAACTAGTCTTTCATATGCAATGTTTTTAGCTACGTTAGTATTTTCTGCAGCAGAAATAGGCACTACGCGACCTGTTTCAATAAAACCAGATTTTTTAATTACATGTTGCATGCCAAAATTAGCAACATTAGTGTCGATGCGAATGCTAACCACATCACTGAATTGTTCTACTGCATTAAAAATGTTTTCAAATAATTGTTGAGCAAGTCCACGTCCATGATGACGGTTGGAAACTGCCACGCGGTGAATGGATAAGTAAGGGCCGTCAGACAACCATTGACCATCTAAATTTTCATAGCTCTTGTCTAATCCAGGAATTACAGCAGCAGTTCCTAGAATTTCACCGTTTTCTTCTAAAACAACTGTCCATCCATTTAAGATGTCGTTCATTAATGATTCAGCATTAGGATAACCTGTTTGCCATTGGTTTATTCCCTGTTGGGCTAGCAACTCCTTCCCTTCGAAAATAATTTGTTCAATGGCATTGAAATCTTCGATTTGTGCTCTTCTCATTAACATGATCTAAGCCCCCCTTTTTCTTTTGTATTTTTTGAATTTTTATAAGACTTAAAGATATTACCATCATTTTATAAAAAAGCAAAGCTTTTTTTTACAAAAAAATAGGCTTTTACAAGAATACCTGTAAAGCCTATCATCATGCACTATCAGAGCGCTTATTTTTTATTAATCTTCTACCATTCTCCAATTTCCTTCTGCCGCTTTAGAAATTTGGTTTAGGAAATGTAAAACAGAACTTGCACGTTTTTCATCGTGTTGATTTAAGATGTTTAATCCTTTTCCTGAAGACATTGGATTACCTAATGAGAAATCATTTTCCTTTAAATGACCTTCGGAGAAAGCTACTACTGTTTCGCCACTTTCAATTTGCGTAATAATGAAAAACATGGAAAAGTCATCATCATCTTTCATATATGCTGGCATTGCCCAAATGTTTTCAGCAATTTCTTGCATTTCTTGGTTCATGAAACGGTAATATTTGTGATTATCTTTAGTTACTGGTTTGTTTAATACAAACATCATTTTTGCGAATGCGGGTGTACCTAATTTAATGTTATCTTCCATACTATTCTCCTTTATAATTCTTTAGTTTTTCTTTTAGGGCTACGTTTTCTTCCCTTAACTTAGCCAGTTCCGTACGAACCTCACCTAAAATTTGTAATTGTAACTTTTCTACTTCCAAATCATGAGGTAATTGATTTTGAGTTAGATGGTCTAACTTAGCATGCAAAATTCTTAACTCATGTTCGGATTTTAAGTTAACATGAAAATCATTTTCTGAATCCAAACGGTCACGTTCAGCAGAACGATTTTGACTCATCATAATGATGGGTGCTTGAATTGCAGAAAAACAACTTAGAAATAGATTCAATAAGATATATGGGTATGGATCAAAATGAATTCCAAAAATGGCTAATCCATTAATAACCATCCAGGTGATTAATATCATTACAAAAATAAAGATAAAAGTCCAGCTACCACCAAATCTAGCAACCCCATCAGAAACTTTTTGACCAAAAGTTAAACTTTGTTGCAATGCTTGGTTAACATCTTTAATTTCGTAATTATCACTTTGCAAAGCACGAGTTAGCTTACGATTAATCTTTTGACTTTGTTTTAAATCGGCATTAATTAATGAATCTACTCGTGATACACGATATTTTAGCAAATGATGAGCACAAATGAAACTGGTTACCTTAGCTTGAGGATAATCTTGTTTAATAGCATTGGACATGGGCTGTGGTAACTCTCTTAAATAGCACCCTTCATCAGCAGTGAAACGTCCGCCATCTACTAAACATTTAATTTCTTTAGTATTTTCTGTCATTTATCTTCCTCCTCAATTACTTTCTTCATGTCTTCAGGTAAATCTAGCTCAAATTCGCGATCTTGTTGTGCTAATGCATCCCAAAATTTCAAATAATAAGCATGTAATGCCTGACGATCAATTCCTTTATCCAGTGGTCCTTCATATAATTGGTCACCTAATAAGGGATGTTGTAATTCGGTCATATGAACTCTAATTTGATGAGTTCTTCCCGTATGCAATTTTAATTTAAGCCAAGCACAATCTGCAAACTGCTTTACTACCCAGTATTCAGTCTGTGCAGCTTGTCCATTAGCTAATACTTCTCTTCTAAAGTTATCGCCATTACGTCCGATTGGCATATCTACTATACGGTGTTTATCCTGCATAGTACCATCCACAATCGCATAGTAACGTTTATCAATTTGATGAGCAGCTACTTCTTGGTTAGCCAAACTATTAGCAAGTCGATGCTTAGCCACTAATACTAATCCGGAAGTAAAACGATCCAAACGCGTAATTAAATGTGGTTTTAAATCAGTACTGCCTTGTTGTTTTAAATAGCCTTTAATACGGTTAACTAAAGTATCTTCTCGATTACTAGGACCGGGAACACTAGTCAATCCAGCAGGTTTATTAACGACTAACCAATTGTCATCTTCATAAACTACTACTATTTTTTTATAGCTAAAAGCGACATTTTCATCACTTTTTTCTGGAGGAAATACGACAGTGACTGAATCTCCTGGCGCAATTTGATAATCCATTGCTGGCTTTTTATCATTGACTAAAATGGAACCGTCATGCTTTACATCATTGTACATACGGTGCGAAATTCCCTTTTTATTCAAGAATTTTTTTATTCCAAAATTTTGCTTATCATTATTTTGCCAAGTAAACTTCACTTGTCTTCCCTCCGCTTAGTAGTATATTATGTATGTTATATTAACACATTAGAAATATAAACTCATGTTTAAAAGAAAAGAGATCCTTATGTTAGATTATAATAATCAAGATAGTTGGTATGATGACAAACATCTAAACCAATCACCAGTTGACTTAGTTGCCAACGATGAACATGTACAAGATTTCTTGCCAATCTACGCAGATAAATTTTATCAATTAACGCAAGAAATTAATGATGAAACTACCATTAGATTAACTGGTTTTGGTAATGCCACTATCTTCAATCGTGAGTTTGAATTTCAACAAATCCATTTTCACGCACCCGCTGAACACACTATCAACGGCAAACAATTACCTTTCGAAATTCATTTAGTTCATCAAAATAAAATTGGGCAAACCGTAGTAGTTGCTATATTACCTAAATTAGGAAATAGTAACCCTACTCTACAAGCCATTATTAATAACTTCAATGCCGATGAACCACAAAGTGTTTCCATTAAATTAGAAAACTGGATTGCTCGACTATCTAGCGGTTTTCATTATCAAGGTTCCTTAACTACGCCTCCATTAACTGAAGGTGTGGAATGGGTCGTAATTGATGATTCATCACTTACAGTTAGTCAAAACCAAATCGATTGGTTCATCCATCAATTCGGTAAAAACAATCGTGATACACAAGCCTTAAACGGCCGTCAAATTGAACACTATTCTAAGTAAAAAAATCCTGGGAATTAACTCCCGGGATTTTTATTTTACATATATTCAATTTCTTTAATTAAACGACGCATGGTCTTTTTTTGTTCATCATTAGGTTTACCATCCGTCATGTTTAAAATATCCAATAATTGTTGACCCTTATTAATCACATCTTCAGTTCTAGAATTAATGTTTTTTAAATAAGCAGTGGTCAAAATAGTTTGTAAATGTTCCATAGCTTCTGGTTCACCGTTAACTGCCCGTCTTCCCATACGGCGAATTAACATTTTGATGTTTCTTAACTTACGTTTATTTTCCACATGTTGATTGTAGTA
This sequence comes from Apilactobacillus bombintestini, assembly GCF_003627035.1. GTDB lineage: Bacteria > Bacillota > Bacilli > Lactobacillales > Lactobacillaceae > Apilactobacillus > Apilactobacillus bombintestini. The sequence continues at coordinate 393,107 of NZ_CP032626.1, read as the reverse complement.
AGGCAAAAATAATGCCACTACTACTGAACATGCTTCAGCAATTGCTGCTACCCATTCTGCAATTTCTCCGCTGTGCATATGTAATCCCCCTCTTATAAAATAATTATACCAAAAATAAAAAAGATGCCCATCGACACCCTTTTTATAAAATTATTATTTCTTGTTTTCGCTAATATAGCGGTAAACTTGTTGTCCAGCTTGTCTACCAAATACTACTGTTTCAGCAATGGAGTTACCACCGATTCGGTTATCACCATGTAAACCGCCAGAAGTTTCTCCCGCTGCATACAAGCCATCAATAACATCATCATGAGCATTTAACACTTGCGTTAGGTGATTAATCTTAATACCACCCATAGTGTAATGAACTGCTGGTGCGATATGAATAGCTAAGTATGGAGCCTTATTCAATGGACGTTGCATCCCCGTGGTTCTACCTAACTCATCATGTTGATTTGCCACTGCTTGATTCCATTTTTCAACAGTATCTTCTAAATTAGTGGCATCTACATCTATAGCTTTAGCTAAATCCGCTACGGTATCACCATGAATTACCATACCCATGGAATCATAGAATTTAACCGCCATGGCATGGTCTACAACGTTTTGATCTAAGACTAAGTAAGCATGTTTATCAGGTAATTGATTAATAGCATCCGTTACCGCTTGTCTAGTATCCAATTCGTTTACAAAACGTTTTCCTTGGTTATCCACTAAAATGGCACCTTCACCACGAATTGCTTCACCAATTAAGAAAGCATGATCATTATCTTGTTGCACAGTGGGATGTACTTGAATCTTATTCATATCCACTAATGCAGCACCGGCTTGTTTAGCTAATTGTAAGCCATCTCCAGTCGCACCCGGTTGATTAGTGGTTCGGTAATGAGTTAAATCTTTACGATATTTACCAATAATTTCCTTGCTGGCACCAAATCCACCGGTAGCTAAAATAACAGCGTTAGTACTGATATGATGAACATTATCATCTTTATCGGTAAATTCTACTCCAGAAATGGCGTCCCCATCTTTAATTAATTTAGTAACATCTACTAAGTTATAAACTTCGATGCCCATTTTTTCGATAATTTGTAGGAAATTAGTGACTAAATAACCACCAATAGGTGCTTGGTTACTTGGGCGATGAGTACGCTTAGTGTGCATTGCACCAGTAATAGTTAAATCATCTAATTCAATGCCATGTTGAGCTAACCAATCTACTGTCAATGCAGCATGACTAGTGAAGTATTTTAATAATTCCACGTTGTTAGTTTTTCCACCACCAACATATGTGTCATTATAAAAATCAGCAAAGCTATCCACTACATGATGCTTTAGTTGTACAGAAGTTTCTGCCGCATTCATCCCCGAAGAAGCACGAGTCGAATTTCCACCTAACTTATCCATTTTTTCTAGAACTACTGGTTTTAATCCTAATTCTGCTACTTGAATAGCACTGATTAAACCAGTTGCTCCTGAACCTACAATTACTACATCGTAACTAGGTTTAATATCTTTTAAATCGTTCGGATGAAAAATATACTTAGCCATCTGAATTCCCTCCTTTTTTCATTATTTTAGTACAAAAAAAGCGTTATCCAAAGGACAACGCTTTTTGTAATTTAATTATTTAGTAAAGTCAATTACCATACGACCTACGATCTTACCGTTCTTCATTTCGTCGATAACATCGTTGATTTCAGATAATTTTCTAGTGTGTACGATAGGTTTAACTTTGCCTTCAGCACCTGCTTGGAAAGTTTCTTTAAGATCTTGTCTAGTTCCTACTAATGAACCTTCCACATGAATACCGTTTAGCACAGTTTGGGCAATGTTTAAGTCCATGTTACCTTTTGGTAAAGCCACTGCTACTAAATGTCCATCCGGACGTAATGCATTAATAGCTTGGTCGAAAGCAATTGGGTTAACAGCGGTAATAACTGATACGTGTGCACCACCGTTAGTTTCTTCTTTTACCTTATCGGATAAGTTTTCGGTACGGTAATCAATACCCTTCTTAGCACCTAATTTCTTAGCTGCTTCTAGGTTGTTTCCACGTGCCACTGCAACTACATTAGCACCGAAAACATTGTTAGCGAATTGAACACCTAGGTTACCTAATCCACCGGCACCTACCATTTCAACCCATTGGCCAGGTTTAGTTTGACCTACTTTTAGTGCCTTGTACATAGTAACTCCAGCACAAGTTAAGGAAGTAGCTTCCACAGGATCTAATTCTTCGGGAACCTTAACAGCGTATTTAGCATCTACAATTACTTGTTCTGCCATTGCACCGTCTACAGTGAATCCAGCATTCTTAACTTGGCGACATAAAGTTTCACGACCAGTTAAGCAGTATTCACAATGGCCACAGCCATTAAAGAACCATGCGATTGAAACACGGTCACCAACTTTTAGGTTGTCTACGTCGTCAGCAATTTCTACTACTCGACCTACACCTTCGTGTCCAATAATACGGCCAGCTTGATCACCAAAATCTCCGTTAGCCACGTGTAAATCAGTGTGGCATAGTCCACAGTATTCTACTTGAACTAATGCTTCACCATTTTCAATAGGACGTAAGTCCACATCTTTAATGTCTACATATCCGTCTGAGTTATCTCTTACTACGGCTGCTTTCATATATAACACCTCTTAGTTTTTTATATATAATATTATGATTATAAAATATCATGTTATTTCAAATAAAGAAAGGTATTATTCATGATATTTTAATTACATTTTTATAATAAAAAGTCTGACAGTTTTTGCTGCCAGGCTTTTGTTTTTTATATAAAGAATATTTTCACCATAGATAATAATACCAATACAATTACGTTAATTAAGAGGAAGTATTTAATAAATTTATTACTATATTCGGGTAAATTGAGACTGACTTGTTTATATGCTAATAAATTAGCTAGTGAAGCTACCAAAGTTCCTAAACCACCAATGGAGACTCCTGCATATATAGCAGAGAAATTACCAGAAAACTTAGAAATCAAAACAGCAGTAGGTACATTACTAATTACTTCACTACTGCCCATCGATGTTAGATAAGTAGCAATTGAATTGCCCGTAAAATGATTAATCATATTTACTATCCACGTAAAACGACTGATCATCCCTACAATCAAAAAGAATCCCACAAAGGAAAGTAACAATGAATAATCCACATCTGCTATACATTTATAATTAATAGTTTCTACTAGCAAAAGTGTAATTAATAAATCTAACCATATAGATATAATCGAAAATTGTGCTAACAATACTAAAATCAATAAGGCAGAAACTATTAACAGATACCGATTTTTTATACTTATATTTTTCACTGCACTAGTGTCAATTTCCTTATTACTACAAAACATAAGTAGCACTGTAATAGTTATTAATCCCAATATCAACAACCACAAAGAGTGTCCAAAAAATTGTTTAAGAGATATTTTATAATATTCCACTAAAAAGACATTTTGTGGATTACCAATAGGAGTAACTGCACTGCCTAAATTAGCCGCAATAGTAATCAATATTATCGGATAAATAAATGGCAACTCATACTTTTTAGCTACCATGATATACAACGGTACCAATGTAATAATTGCTACATCATTGGTTACTAGCATTGAACTGATAAATGATACCATCGTCATCCACATAACTACCTGCCTTGTCGTTTTGACCCGTTTTATGATGGCTTCACTTATATAATCTAGCATCCCCACTCGCTTAATCAGTGCAATGATTAACATTAAATTAAATAAGAGAACGATAGTATTTACATCAATATCAGCAATATTCATGGGCTTTAAAAATAATAAAGCTAACCAAATTATCGATACGACTTGCAGAACTCGATCTTTTACGATATTTAGCCATATATTCCGTATCATAATCAATATCTTCCTCTCGTTTAAATACTTATATTTTATCAAAATAAAAAAGCTGACAATATAAAATGTCAGCTTTTTCTTTTTTATCGAATGAAAATAAATATAGTTAGTGTTTATTCCCATTCAATTGTCGAAGGTGGCTTACTGGTAATATCATATACTACTCGGTTAACTCCATCGACTTCATTTGTGATTTTAGTAGAAATTTCAGATAAAACATCCCATGGGATTTTTGCAAAATCAGCAGTCATTCCATCAATTGAGTTTACGGCACGAATGGCAATGGTGTAGTCATAAGTACGTCCATCACCCATTACACCCACACTCTTGAATCCAGGAAGGATAGTGAAGTATTGCCAAATGTCTTTATCTAGACCTGCTTTAGCAATTTCACGACGTAAGATGTAGTCACTATCTCTAACAATCTTTAACTTGTCTTTAGTAACTTCACCAATTACACGAATACCTAAACCAGGACCTGGGAATGGTTGACGCCATACTAAGTTAGCTGGCATACCTAATTCTTCACCCAAGTGTCTTGTTTCATCCTTAAATAAAGAACGAACAGGTTCAATTAGTTTAAATTGTAGGTCTTCTGGAAGTCCACCTACGTTGTGATGTGACTTAATAGTTTCGGCAGTGTTAGTACCACTTTCGATAACGTCAGTGTACAAAGTACCTTGTGCTAAGAAATCAACATCTTTTAGCTTAGCAGCTTCTTGATTGAAAACTTCGATAAATTCTTTACCGATAATTTTTCTCTTCTTTTCGGGATCAGTTACACCCTTAAGTTTGTTCAAGAATAATTCGCTAGCATCTACTTGAATAATGTTTAGACCAAATTTACCTTGTAAACTGTCCATAACTTCTTTAACTTCGTTTTTACGAAGTAATCCGTGATCAACAAAGATACAAGTTAATTGGTCACCAATTGCTTTGTGTAGTAAAACACCAGTAACACTGGAATCTACCCCACCAGATAATCCTAGGATTACCTTTTTATCGCCGACTTCTTCTCTGATATGTTTGATTTTCATATCAATGAAATCATTCATTGACCAGTTAGCTTCTGCGCCACAAACGTTAAACACGAAGTTCTTTAGGATATCATTACCATATTTGGTATTTCTAACTTCCGCGTGGAATTGGATTCCATAGAACTTTCTAGCGGTATCTTGCATTGCAGTAATTGGGCAACCTTCTGCCTTTGCCACATTTTCAAAACCATTAGGAACTTTTCTTACTAAGTCCCCATGACTCATCCAAACTGGTTCTTCCTTAGGTAGATTTTGGAAAAGATCTGCCTTATCAGAAGTAATGTCGATGTCAGCATGACCGTATTGACCATGATCTTGACCATCAACTTCTCCTCCACCTAAATTGTATGCCATTAGTTGCATACCATAACAAATTCCTAAAATAGGAATGTTTAATTCAAAAATCTTAGGATCGACCGTTAGTGCGTCGTCGGCATAAACACTGTTAGGTCCACCAGAGAATATAATCCCTTTAGGATTAAAAGCTTTTATTTCATCAATTGACATATCATGAGCTTTTAGTTCAGAGTATACGCCAAAATCACGGATACGACGGGTGATTAATTGGTTGTATTGACTACCAAAATCTAAAACCAAGATTTTATCAAATGATGACAAATCCATTTCAGCCAAGGCTTTCACTCTCCTATCTATAAATTGTACTTATCATACATAGAAAATCGCTTGGCGTCAAATTAAATCTAGTACTTTCTAAGTAAAATTTTATCGATACGGTGATTGTGAGTCTTGTGCACAATTAAATCAGCCCTAGTTTTAGTGGGCTTAATATTTTCCTTTAAATTAGGCAAATTAATTTCTTGCCAAACATTGCGGGCATTCTCAATTGCCTTTTGACGGTCGGTATGCGCAATCTTGTAATAGTAGTTAGAAGGATTTTGAAAAGCAGTATCCATTAAACTCTTGAAACGTTCAATGTACCATTGTTCGATTAAATCATCTTCTGCATCAATATAAATAGAAAAATCAGTAAAATCACTTACATAAATTTGTTGATTACTTGGTAGTTGTAAAGTGTTAATACCTTCAATAATTAATACATCGGGTTGATCAACAATATCGAATTTATCCGGAATAATATCATAAGCATCATGAGAATAAATAGGTGCTTTAACATTTCTTTTTCCTGATTTAACTTCATTTAGAAAATGGATTAATGACTTCATGTCGTAACTTTCGGGAAAACCTTTACGGTCCATAATATGGCGACGGTTTAGTTCCGCTGAGTTATATAAGAAACCATCGGTAGTAATTAATTGAATCTTTTTATCAGGAAAATAATGTGTTAATAATACTTCCAACAAACGTGCTGTAGTGGATTTACCTACTGCCACACTTCCGGAAATTCCGATAATAAAAGGTACTTTACGAGGCTTCTTAGATAAAAATTCAGTTTTAGTCTTTTGCCAAGCATCAAAATTTTGATTACATAAATCCAACAAATGCACCATAGGAATATATACATCCCGTACATCTTGCAAGGAAATTTCATCATTGAAAGCCTTAATTTGTCTTAAACTTTCCTTAGTTAATGGAATAGATTGTAGTTGATAAAAGCTTTTCCATTCTTCTTTTTTAAATGCGTAGTAATTGATTGGATCAGTCAATATTACGCCTCCGTTCGTTAAAAATTAGTAGTTTAATGATAACACTGTTTATTTAACGATAATACAAAAAGTGTCTATCACTACCAGATGCTATGCATCATTTAACACAATATAAACTTCTCTTAATTGCTTAAATCATTGAAAACACTAGAAAAGGCCTGATTCCCAATCATTTTGGAAATCAGACCTTTATTCTATATTAATTGCTTAACTGCTTTGTTACGAATCTGCTTTATTGTAAATCATACAAGTTGTCAGGTACCGCATCAAACAAGTGTGATAATTGTTTTTTAGCAATAATAGTTAATTCATGCATTGCACGAGTACAGATGGTGTAAACCAATTGACGATCAGCTTCATCACCAAAATGTTCTTCGTCCCCATTAAACATAACCACAGAATCAAATTCTAGCCCCTTAGCTAAGTATGCAGGGATAACTAAGGTACCAGTGACTAGACGTTGGTTTTCGGTTTGAATAAGGGTATTTTTGACGTTTTTATCGTCTAATTGTTTAGATAGTGTTTTAGCTTCTGCTAAATTCTTTACCACAATAGCGGTAGTATCATGTTTTTGTTTATCTGCATCGATACGTTCTACTAACTTATCAATAGCCTCATCATGATTATTTACTACATTAACTACTGGTTTGTCCCCTTCACGAGCAAAGGATTCAATTTGACTACCTTCAGTAAGAATGTATTTAGTAAAGTCAGTAATTTGTTCAGTTGAACGATATGATTTAGTTAATTGAACTACATTGGTCTTTTCAGGATCAAACATAGTAGATAATTCTTGTAGTAGAGAATGACTGTTTTCATGAGTAAAGATAGCTTGGTTTAAGTCCCCTAATAATGTGAAACGAGCACGTGGGAAAGTGAACTTCAAGAATGCCATTTGGAAAGCAGTGTAATCTTGTACTTCATCAATGAATAGGTACTTAATATCTGTCTTTGGACGTTTACCTGAAATACGATCAAATAGATATAAGTATGCGGAAACATCTGCCATAGATACATGGCCATTCTTCATTCTAGCAATGGATTCGTCTACTGATTCATTCCATTCATCTTTGGTTAAATCAAACTTGTCTAAGTTGATTAAGTTAGGAACATTTCTTAAGAAGTTAACGAATTGATTGTTAATACCTAAGAAACGAGCATGTACAATTTGTTTTCTAATTCTTCTAAGGGCACCAATTACGATGTGTCTAGCTAAGAATTCAAATTCACGGTCAGCGTTTTCAAATTCATCAGGATGACTTCTTTGTACCGCTTGAATTTGTTCTCTACTTAAATCTTGTACCGCTTGTTCTACCCAAGGTTTCTTCATTTCAGATTTAACACGACGGTTTAACATCTTAATTAAACGTTCCTTAGTAGCATCTAAACGGTTTCTTAAATTATAGTTTTCGTTGAAGCTGTAGTAGATTTCGCTAATCTTTTCTTTGGAAATGAAGATATCTCCTTGGAACTTCAAGTTCTTGAATTTCATATCTTCAGTATTTAAGTGATTAGTGTAGGCTGTTTCACCCTTAAAGAAGTCTAAACTATTCTTCAATTGATTAATCTTTTTAAGTTTAGCATCGTCTGAATTATCTTCTTCAAAACGTTCGGATAAGGTTTCTACCTTAAACTTAGGTACACGTAAACTACTGTATTGGTAATAAGTCATTTGTACCATGTTTTGTTCACCTAATTCAGGCAATACTTGATTAATGTAATCATTAAACAATTGGTTAGGTGAGAATAAAATAACTTGGCCAGAGCTTAAACGACCACGGTATTGGTAAAGTAAGAATGCCACTCTTTGTAATACCGCTGCAGTCTTACCTGAACCGGCAGCTCCTTGTACGAATAATAAGTCAGACTTAGTATCTCTAATAATCTTATTTTGTTCTGCCTGAATAGTAGTAACGATACTCTTCATCTTAGTATTGGATTTACCATTTAAGTTATCCAATAACATTTGGTCTCCAACTACTTGATCAGTATCAAAAATGGTATCAATTTTACCATCTTTAATTTGGAATTGACGCTTCAAAGTAACGTTTACAGTTTGTTCACCCATTGGAGTTTTATAGGTTAACTTACCGATTTTACTATCGTAGTAAATACTAGAAATAGGTGCACGCCAATCGTAAATCAAATAATGATCAGGACGATCAGTAAAGGAACCTAATCCAATATAGATAGTTTCAGGTTTATCTTCGCCTTCTTCTTCAAAATCCAAACGTGCGAAGTATGGACGTTTTTCCATCTTAGATAATTTATCGTATTCATGGGTAGCATGTTTCCAACTGTTTTCTCTTTCTTCCAACATTTGTTGTTGTTGACGAATAGAAACAGAAGTTTCCATCATCCCTGAATAAGTACTGGTTTTTAAGCGGACATCATTATAGAAGTTCTTGTTAATGTCATCTTCATCTTTTTCAGCGCGATTAATTTTTTGGATAGCTTCGTTTTTTGCAAACTTAACTTTAGCTAAGACGTCATTTAAATGTTTTTGTTCTTTTTGTTTAATTGAATCAGACATATGAGCATAGCTCCAATCATAAAAATTTAGTAACCAATTTTAGCACATAACTAGGTCAAAGGAAAGCACAACATATATTTTCATTCATCATAACATCTATGATAGAATAGTGGTAAATAACACATAAGGTCAGGAGGATTTTTATGATTAATATTTATCTTGTTCGTCATGGACAAACTTATTTAAACAAATACGATCGCATTCAAGGAATTGCTAACGCACCTTTAACGGTCAAAGGAGTTGCTGATGCGGTGGATGCTGGAAAACGTTTAAGCTCCATTAAGTTTGACCATGCATATTCTAGTGATATGCCACGTGCATTCGATACTGGTAAATACGTTTTACAACAAAATCCTTCAACACTTGAAGAACCTATTAAAGATAAAGCTTTCCGTGAAGAAAACTTTGGTTACTTTGAAGGTAACGACAGTGAAGCTGCTTGGCATCAAATTGGTGGACCTCAAGGATTAAATTCCTACGCCAAAATGATTGATAAGCTAGGCATGGGCGGAACTGCTGACTTAATTGCCAAATGTGATCCATACGGCGATGCTGAAAATAACGAAGATTTAAAAGCTCGTTTCATTCCAGGCTTAAGAAAAGCTATTGAAAAAGCTAACGATGGTGAAAACATCTTAATCGCTGCACATGGAACTATTATTAGATGGGCAGTAGATCAATTTGCTGATGATTCTATCGATGTTTCAGAACCTATTCAAAATGGTAGTGTTTCCAAGTTAGTTGCTAACGATGATGGTAGTAACATTCGCGTAGAATACTACAACAATACTAGCGAAAATGTTTAATAATAAGTTTAATAAATAACAAAAAATAACCGTTACATTTAGTAACGGTTATTTTTTAGCTTATTTTTCGTTTAAGCGTTCTTTGTACATTTCAATTTCGTCGTCGGCAGCACGTACATAATGGTTAGGTGCAATTTCGACTAACTTACGTTCCTTGTCGTCACCTTCGATACTTGGATCATAATCGACAATTTGACGACTACGTTCAAATTCAGGATCAGGTACTGGAACGGCAGAAAGTAAACTTCTAGTGTAGTCATGTAATGGATGTTTGTATAATTCATCGGCATCAGCGATTTCTAGCATACGTCCATAATGCATAACTCCAATACGATCACTAATGTATTTAACCATAGATAAATCATGGGCAATAAATAAGTAAGTTAACTTACGCTTCTTTTGTAAGTCTTTTAATAAGTTAACTACTTGTGCTTGAATAGAAACATCTAAGGCTGAAATAGGTTCATCAGCGATGATGAATTTAGGCTTTACAGCTAAAGCACGAGCAATACCAATTCTTTGACGTTGACCACCAGAGAATTCATGTGGATAACGGTTAGCATGTTCTTTGTTTAAACCAACAGTTTCCAATAAATCTTCTACTTGGCGGTTACGATCTGCATCGTTTTTAGCCAAATGGTTAATATCGATTCCTTCAGCAATAATATCCTTAACTTTCATTCTAGGGTTTAATGAAGCATATGGATCTTGGAAGATAGTTTGAATATCACTACGGAATTGCTTTTCTTCCTTACGGTTCTTTAACTTAGAAACGTCTTTTCCATCAAAGATAATCTTTCCGCTAGTTGGTTCGTACAAATGACTAATAGCACGACCGGTAGTAGTTTTACCAGAACCGGATTCACCTACTAGACCAAAAGTTTCACCTTTGTAAACAGTAAATGAAATGTCATCTACAGCTTTTACTTCATCTTTTCTTCCCACATTGAAATATTGTTTTAAGTTTTCAACTTCCAAAATTTTGGGTGCATCTTTTTCTAACATACTGTCACCACCTATCCTTTATTTCCTAATTTTGCTTTGTAGTGTTCTTGACGTCTAACAATGTTAGCTGGTGGAGTTACTTTAGGCGCACGTGGGTCTAGTAACCATGTAGCTGCATAGTGAGTGTCAGAAACTTTAAAGAATGGTGGTTGCTTGATAGTATCAATCTTTAATGCATACTTATTTCTAGCAGCAAACGCATCCCCTACTGGTGGTTCTAATAAATCTGGAGGAGTACCTGGAATAGATGGTAATACATCTTCATCGGTATCCATAGTTGGCATAGAACTCAATAGACCCCAAGTGTATGGGTGTTTTGGATTGTAGAAAATTTCATCAACAGTACCGTATTCAACAATTTTACCTGCATACATAACGGCAACTCGATCAGCCATACCTGCAACTACCCCTAAATCGTGGGTAATGAAGATAATGGATGTGTTAATTTTAGTTTGTAATTCTTTCATTAAACGTAAAATCTTAGCTTGGATGGTAACATCTAGCGCAGTTGTTGGTTCATCAGCAATTAAGATTTCTGGGTAGTTAACTAAAGCAATCGCAATAACGATTCTTTGACGCATCCCACCAGAGAATTGGTAAGGATAGTCATTGATACGTTCTTCCGCATTAGTAATACCTACTAGTTTTAACATTTCTAAGGCCTTTTCCATAGCTTTAGCATGACTTAAGCCTTGGTGAATCATTAATGGTTCAGCCACTTGACGGCCAATCTTCATAGTAGGATCCAATGAAGTCATAGGATCTTGGAAGATTTCAGCAATACTTTTACCACGAAGTTTGCTTAGTTGTTTTTCACTCTTCTTTAAAATGTCTTCGCCTTTAAAGTTAATGGAACCACTAACAATGTCGGCATTAGGTGCATTCAATCCCATTATGCTTCGAGTAGTTACTGATTTACCAGAACCGGATTCACCTACAATAGCTAGGGTTTCACCTTTTCTTAAATCAAAACTAATGTCACGAATGGCTTGAACAGTACCTGCATAAGTTTTGAAATTAATAGATAAATTTCTGACTTCTAAGATATCTTTTTCGTTTTCCATTCTATGTCACCTACTCTCTTGATTTGGGATCGAAGGCATCACGTAAGCCATCACCCAAGATATTAAATGCAATCATTAATAATGATAATACTACCGCTGGAACCCACATTTGATATGGTAAGAATTGGAATGATTTTTGACCATTACTAATTAAGGTACCTAATGAAGCGGCTGGAGCAGGAACCCCAATTCCGATAAATGATAGGAATGCTTCGAAGAAGATAGCACTTGGAATAGTAAACATTGTATTAATGATAATTACACTAGTTAAGTTTGGAAGTAAGTGTTTAAATGCAATCTTCCATGAACTTTCACCTAATGCACGAGCAGCCAAAACAAATTCTTGGTTCTTTAATTCCAGTGTTTGTGCACGAACTAAACGTGCCATGTTAATCCAACTAGTTAAAGCAATAGCGATAATGATAGCTGGAATACCTGGTTTCAAAATTAATAGAAGTAAAATCATAACAACCAAGTTAGGAATGGAAAGTAAGATTTCAATTACACGTTGCATGAAGGTATCAATCTTTCCACCTAACCATCCGGAGATGATTCCGTATGCTACCCCGATAGTTAAATCGAAGAAAGTAGCAACCACCGCGATAATCAATGAAATTCTAGTACCATATAAAGTTCTAGCTAATAAATCACGGCCAAGGTAATCACTACCTAACCAGAAGTAATGGTTAGCAGCACCACCGGTATAAGCATTTACTCTAGCACCACCTTGTACCAAAGTACCGTTGAATCCAGGAATATCAATTCCAGGAATACGTGGTGGTAAGTTATTTAAACTAGGATGAGTAGAAATATTTCTAACGGATGGAATTAATGCTGATCCGAAAGCAACTACAAATAAGAAAATCAAAATAAATAATGAAATCATTGCAGCTTTGTTTTTCTTTAATCGACGCCATGAATCCTTTAGGAAGGTTAATGATGGTGCGGCAATTTTTTCATTGTCTAAATGTGCACCATCTGACAATGGTTCAAAGGCATCTTTTGGTAATTCTTTTGCTTTATCTGCCATATTAGTCTTTCCCTCCTGCAACTCTAATTCGAGGATCAATTAATCCATATACAATATCAGTAATTAGTAAAACTACACATAATAGGAAGCAGTACATAACTGTTAGTCCCATTATGGTTGGGTAATCATTAGTTAGTACTGAGTTAACAAATTGTTCACCGATACCAGGGATAGCGAAAATGTTTTCAACAACCATGGAACCAGTCATAATGTTAACTGCTAAAGGACCGATGATAGTTACTAATGGAATTAAACTATTTCTCAATGCATGATGATAAATAATTCCAAATTTGCTTAGTCCTTTTGCACGAGCCAATTCAATGTAGTCAGAACTTAGTACGTCCACCATTTCAGTTCTTACGAAACGAGCTGATTCAGCAAGTGGCATAGCCGCTAAAGCTAAAGTAGGTAAAATGGTGTAAGCAAATCCGCTCCAACCAGCGATTGGTAAGAATCCCCATTTCAAAGCAATTACATATTGTAATAATACTGAGAATACAAAGGAAGGAATGGAGATACCTAGAATAGAAATAATGGTAGTAGAAGTATCTACCCAGGTACTCTTCTTAATAGCTCCTAGTGCACCTACTACGATTCCGGCTAATACACCGACGATCATAGCTTGACCACCTAATAGAAGTGATGGTCCCATACGACTAGAAATTAAGTATGATACAGGTTGGTTACTGAATTGGAATGAAGTACCAAAGTTACCTTGTACCGCATTCACAATGTAACTAATGTATTGTTGCCAAACTGGTTTATCCAAACCATATTGTTTCAATACCATGTATCTTTCTGATGGTGATAACTTTTGTTCGTTAGTTAACGGTGTACCAGGCATTACCTTCATTAGAAAGAAGGTTACGGTAACCACGATAAACAACGTCAAAAGTAAGTAAAAAATTCTCTTTGACAGATATTTAACCATAATTTAATCCTCGCAATCCTAGGAGTAACTACTCCTTTAATATGTACGGAAGAGTAACATAACTCTATATTTATTCATTATAATAGATAGCCGGAACTCTTCACAAACAATTAATTAATTTTTTAACAAATTTACCTAAAATTAGGCAATGTTACATATCCATGATCTAATCTATAGATCACTTCTCAATAGTAATGCAGTCCCCCCAATTGCATACCATCAATCGAAAATGATGTATGTTCTCTGATAATTTAAATTATTAAAATAATACCATTGGAATATGATAAAAATCAAGGGTTTTTCTAATTTTATTTTAATCTAATTGAAAGATAGTATAAATTAAAACGCTAACATTAGTTGATTTAATAATGTTTTACAACAATTCGAGCATTAACTGATTATCTAATAAAAATTATAATATTGCTCTCATATTAAGTATTTTACCTAAATAAAAAAAGCTTTAAATTTCGTACCTATATAATGGTAGAAACTTAAAACTTTTTATTATTTTTTATTTTTTAGATAAAGTTGCATCCCTGAAATCAATTGGTGAACCAGTAGCAAAGTATTGTACACCATGTACACGTGGCTTAACTACTTGAGGTTGTACTTGATGATATAGAGGAGCAATTCCTTGATCATTCATCAAGATTTGTTCAGCTTTAACTAAGTCGTCCCAACGCTTAGCAGCATTGTTACTGTCTTTAGTTTCAGCGGCATTTACTAATTGATCATATTGTGCATTCTTCCATTTACCGTTGTTGTATGAAGCATCACTAGTAAACAAGCTTAGGAATGAAATAGGGTCTGGGAAATCAGCTCCCCATGCACTAACTACTAAATCAAATTGTCCATTTTGTGAACGAGTTAATCTAGTCTTAAATGGTACGTTTTGTGCACTAACCTTTAATCCAGGTAGTTTGTTTAGAGCTGTTTCTAAGAATTCAGTAGTCTTTTTACCAGCGTCAGTATCATCGGATAATACTGCGTAGTTTACAGATTTCTTACCTACTTCTTTTAGACCTTTAGCCCATAGTTTCTTAGCTTCACTTAGGTTGTAGGAAACTCCACTTGTAGTTCCTGCATCTGCTGTAAAGTCTTTACCATTACGTTTGGACATTCCAGGTGAAACATAACCTACAGCGGGAATAGAACCATCGCCTAATGTGTGATCAGTGTATTCCTTACGGTTTACTGCTAATGAAATAGCTTTTCTTAGGTTAGCATTCTTTAATTCAGGATTTTTCTTTTCATTAAATTCTAGATAGAAAGTAGAAGCTACCTTTGGTGAACTTAATTCTTTGCTTCCTTTGTACTTACCTACTTGTTGAGCTCCTGATAAGAATGATTCATCAGCTGCACCAGTTTCATATTGGTTTAATGCTGTGTTAGCATCCTTTTCTACTGAGTACTTAACACCGGCAACTTTAATCTTGCTTGCGTTGTAGTACTTGTTGTTCTTTTGTAGAGTCCAAGTATCGTTAGTACCTTTCCAGCCGGTCATCTTGAATGGACCGTTATATACCATATCATCACTGTTAGTACCATATGATGAACCGTACTTGTTAACTACTGCTTCACTTTGTGGCAAGAATGGTGCCATGGTTACTAAGTATTTGAAGTATGATTGTGGTTGAGTCAATGTAACTACCAATGTGTAATCTCCATCAGCTTTTACACCCAATGAACTAACTGGTGCTTTGCCTTTGCCAATTGCATCAGCGTTTTGTACGTGATCAAATAAGTATGAGTATTGTGAAGCTGTCTTAGGATCTACAGTACGTTGCCAACCATAAACGAAATCTTTGGCTGTTACAGGTTTACCGTTACTCCAGTTAGAATGTCTCAAGTGGAATGTGTAGGTTTTACCATCTTTAGACACGTCATAGCTTTTAGCTACTCCGGGGTTAACCTTGTTATCTTTAGCATTAACTAACAAACCTTCGTTACTGTTATTCAACATAGCAAAACTCAAATTATCAGTTGCCTTGGATGCGTCCAAGGTAGGTAATTGTGAAGATGTTTGCCAATTAATATATTTGCTGCTTGATTCTCTCGATTGGTTACCACAGGCAGCCAATAAGAATGCGGATGCTGCTCCTACAGCACTCAGCTTAACTACAGTCTTAAATTTCATGTTGGTCCCTCCCATTTAGTACCATCAAATGATGATTTACATCTTTAAGATTGATAGAATCATATCATTTAATTATCATAAAAAGCAACCTTTTTATCATAGAATTTTAATCTAATTATAAAAACGTCCAATTAATATTGTTTCAAAAAGCTATTATATAAGCACTTTACCCCATTTAAAAAATTAGTCATTTATTTAATGAAATTTTTCATTTTATTTTAATATTGTATTTTATATCCAAATAAAAAAGGCTTTAAATTTCACATCCATAAGCATGGCAGAAATTTAAAGTCTTTTATTATTAATTAATTTTATTTGTTAGATAAAGTAGCATCTCTAAAGTCAATTGGAGAACCAGTTGGGAAGTATTGTACTCCGTGTACACGTGGTTTAACTACTTGTGGTTGAACTTGATGGTATAGTGGAGCGATTCCTTGATTATCCATCAAGATCTTTTCAGCTTTAACCATATCATCCCAACGCTTAGCAGCATTGTTACTATCCTTGTTTTCAGCATTCTTAACTAATTGGTCGTATTGAGCATTACTCCATTTACCATTGTTGTATGAACCATCAGTAGTAAATAAGCTCAAGAATGAGATAGGATCTGGGAAATCGGCACCCCAAGCGTTAACTAAGATATCAAATTGACCACTTAGTGAACGAGCAATTCTAGTCTTGAATGGTACGTTTTGAGCACTTACTTTCAAGCCGGGTAATTGACCTAAAGCAGTTTCTAGGAATTCAGTAGTCTTCTTACCAGCATCAGTATCATCTGATAATACGGCGTAGTCAACTGACTTCTTACCTACTTCTTTTAGACCCTTAGCCCATAACTTTTTAGCTTCACTCAAGTTGTATGAAACTCCAGTAGAAGTTCCAGCGTATTGTGTGAAATCTTTACCGTTACGTTTTGACATACCAGGTGATACGTAACCAACTGCAGGAATAGAACCGTCACCTAATGTGTTATTAATGTATTCTTTACGATTTACTGCTAGAGAAAGTGCTTTTCTTAAATCAGCATTCTTTAGTTCAGGATTCTTCTTTTCGTTGAATTCTAGGTAGAAAGTAGAAGCAATTTTTTGGTTAACTAGTTCTTTGCTTCCCTTGTATTTACCAACTTGTTGGGCACCTGATAAGAATGATTCGTCAGCTGCACCAGTTTCATATTGGTTCAAAGCAGTATTGGCATCTTTTTGTACAGTGTACTTAACACCAGCTACCTTGATTTTACTTGCGTTGTAGTACTTGTTGTTCTTTTGTAAAGTCCAAGTATCATTGGTACCCTTCCAACCAGTCATCTTAAATGGACCGTTGTAAACCATATCGTCACTGTTAGTTCCGTATGATGAACCATATTTATTAACAACGGATTCACTTTGTGGCAAGAATGGTGCCATGGTTACTAAGTATTTGAAGTATGATTGTGGTTGGCTCAAAGTAACTACTAAAGTGTAATCACCTTGTGCCTTTACACCTAATGCACTAGCTGGTGCTTTACCTTTACTGATAGCATCAGCATTTTGTACATGATCAAATAAGTATGAGTATTGTGAAGCGGTCTTTGGATTAACAGTACGTTGCCAACCGTATACAAAATCTTTAGCGGTTACTGGCTTACCATTACTCCAATTAGAATGTCTTAAATGGAAAGTGTAAGTCTTACCATCTTTAGAAACTTCGTAGCTCTTAGCTACCCCTGGATTGACTTTATTGTTCTTGGCATTAATTAGTAAACCTTCGTTACTGTTATTCAACATTGCAAAACTTAAATTATCGTTAGCTTTAGATGCATCCAAAGTTGGTAATTGTGCATTGGTTTGCCAGTTTATGTACTTACTATTTGATTCTTTTGATTGGTTCCCACATGCCGCTAAAAAGAAAGCGGATGCTGCACCAACAGCTCCTAACTTAACTAAAGTTTTTAAATTCATTTTGATTCCCCCAATTTCTGACCATCCTGAACAGATGATTTATATCTCTTTGATTATTAGAATAATATCATTTTAATATAATATAAATCAACCTCTTTTATAATATTTCTTTAATACTAATAATGGTAAAACGGCGTCAAAATACCGTAGTATAAGTATTTATAGGATATTAAAAATTTTATTAAAATTCATATCATTTTTTAATTTTTATAATAAATTCTAATTATCATTAAAATAACGAAAATATAGGGCCTTAATGTTATAATGGTAAAAAATAAGGAGGTTCGCATTTGGAAATAGAAAAACAAACTGCCATCATTATTGGATTAAATTTAGATAATGAACAATTCGAATACTCTATGTCTGAGTTAGCAGCCCTAGCCGCTGCCAACAATCTAGAAGTGGTCGATCGTTTGGTACAAAAATTAGATCATCCTGACAAAGCTACCTACTTTGGCAAAGGAAAAGTGGAAGAACTAGCCACTACCGCATTAGATCATGATGTGGATATGATTATCGTTAATGACGAATTATCACCTAGTCAAATCAGAAACTTAGAAAAGAAAACTAATACTAAAATTATTGACCGTACTGGTTTAATCTTAGAAATCTTTGCTAACCGAGCTCGTACTCACGAAGCTAAGCTACAAGTTCAATTAGCTAAATTACAATACCAACTACCTCGTTTACACACTAGCGCTAGTCAACGTCTAGACCAACAAACTGGTAGTGGTGGCGGAAGCTTTACTAACCGTGGTTCTGGTGAATCACAACTAGAATTGAACCGTCGTGTAATTGAAAAAGACATTTCTCACATCAAGCGTGAACTAAAAGATATTCAAAAATCTGATTTAACACAACGTAAACAACGTGATGCTAAAAACATCCCTACTGTTGCCTTAGTAGGTTACACTAACGCTGGTAAATCTACTATTATGAATCAACTCGTTCAACGTTATGGAGAAAACCATGACAAACAAGTAATGGTTAAAAACATGTTATTTGCTACTTTGGATACTAGTGTTCGTAAACTTGTTTTCCCTGATAATAAAACTATGTTGTTATCAGACACTGTTGGTTTTGTAAGTAAATTACCTCACCAATTAGTACAAGCTTTCCGTTCTACTTTATCTGAAGCTGCAAATGCTGATTTATTAGTACAAGTAGTTGATGAATCTGATGAAAACAAAGACCTTATGATGCAAACTACTAAACAAACTCTAAAAGAGATTGGTGTAGAAAACATCCCTATGATCACAGTTTTCAATAAAGCTGACATCGCTGGTGAAAGTCGTCCACAACGTGCTGGTGATGACCTAATCATGGCTGCTTTAGAAGACGATTCCATTGATGAATTAGTTAAAATCATTCGAGAAAATAGTTATTCTAACTACACTACTGCTACTTTTGTTATTCCTTTTGACAAGGGAGATATCGTTAATTACTTAAATTCTAAGACTAACGTTTTATCTACTGATTACTTACCAGAAGGAACTAAAATCAAAGCTGAACTACCTAGTGATCAATTAGGTCGTTTAAAAGATTTTGTAGTTGAAGAAGAAAAATAATACTCAATGTCTATAAAAAATTGACAAGACAGCATTTTATCGATAAACTAACTGTTAATTAAATTTCGATTAGAGAAAGATGTGATTTTTTATTAACAGCGAACTTACTAGAAAAAATGCTTTCGAAGAAAGTATCCCTACTATGTTCGGATACATTGGTATTGGGCTTGCTTTTGGAATCATCGGGAAATCACTTGGATTTAGTGTTTTGTGGATTACCATCATTTCACTATTTGTATATGCTGGTTCAGCACAATTCATTTTAATTTCCATGATTGCTATTCATAGTCCCATTCTTTCCATCATATTAACTATCTTCTTAGTTAATTCTAGAATGATACTTATGAGCATAACCACTGCGCCATATTTTAAAGAAGAGTCTGTTTTAAAAAATATACTCATTGGTTCTTTTTTAACCGATGAAAGTTTTGCATTAGGAATGAATAAATTAAATTATACTGATCACAAATTATCATTTGCCTGGTTTGATACTGCTAACATAGTGTCATATTTAACGTGGTCCGTTGCATCCTGTATCGGTGCCATTGCGGGTGGATTGATTCATAATCCATATTCTATAGGATTAGATTTTGCGATTATAGCAATGTTTATTGGATTATTATATCTACAATATATATCTGATAAAAGTATGCCTCAGTTGTTAAAGTTAGTAATGATTTTGGTTACTTTAGTTTTGGTATATGTTGGATTAATTTTTATTCCTAGTAGCTTACTAATTCTAGTTGTAACCTTATTGGGTTGTACGTTAGGAGTGTTTTTTAAACATGTCTTCTTTTAGTTTTACACTAATAACTATCATTGGTTGTGCATTAGTAACCTGGCTTTCTCGTGTGCTTCCTTTTATTTTATTAAAAAAGTTTAAATTATCTAAGCCAGTGGAAGAATATCTAAGCTTTGTTCCGATTGTCATTATGGCAACATTATGGTTCAGTGAATTATTTACACAACATTTAGGTCACCTTCCATCTGTAAACTGGGATAATTTATTAGCTTCCATTCCATCCGTTTTGGCAGCTATTATTTCAAGAAGTTTATTAGTAGTTGTTATTGTGGGAATAATATCTCTAGCAATTGTAAGATTAATATAAAAAAAGAACCTTTGAATTAAATCAAAGGTTCTTTTTTATTTAGTCATTAAGTTATCTACTTGTTTTTGGGCTACTTGCCAATCGTTATTATCAATTACAGTAGCTACGTTCTTTAATTCATCAGGTAAATGCATATCGCGCATAAATTCATCACTAGCTAAACGCTTTTCAATGCGTTGACTTTCATCCCCGCGCTTTTGCATTCTTTGACGCAATGTATCGGGATCATCTACTTTAATAAACCAAATCTCAGCTTGGTCTTTTAATTTTCGTGCATAAGTAATAGCACCTTTAGTATCCAAAACAATTACTGCCACATCATGATTTTCAAAAGCTTTATTAATACCTTCCATAGAGGAACCATATTGTGCAGTTACGTATTTAACATGTTCTAATAAATGCAATTTAGCAAAGGATTCATCCGTTTCAAAATAATAATCCACATTATTTTGTTCCTTACCACGAGGTTTTCTAGTGGTATGTGTAATGATTTTTCCTGCGTGATATTTTTCTACTAAGTAATCTCGTATCGAAGTTTTGCCACTACCTGTGGCACCAGTAATTACAATTAATTTTTTATCTGCCATATTCTATCCCAGCTTTTTTTCCACGTAATCATTAATTTGATCTAAAACATTTCTTAAGTTGTCATAGGTAATGGTTTTACGAGCTTGTTCATATGGTTGCCATACATAATCACTAATTTCTTCTTTTTGTAAAGTAACTGCAGGGTCATCTACTTTAGAAGTGTAAAAAGTAACTACTTTATGATTACCATTTTTCATATCATATTCTGCATCCACACTGTAATTAGTATCAATTTTAGCATCGATGTTAGTTTCTTCTTTAATTTCACGAATAGCAGTTTGTTCTAAAGATTCATCGCCTTCTACATGACCCTTAGGAAATCCCCAAAAATCACTAGTAGCGCTTTTTTCTAAAAGATATACGGGCTTGTGGTTTTCTACTTTGTAAACCAAGGCTCCGCCGTCGATTTCTGTTGCCATATTCATTCCTCCTATGAAACATTTGTATATATTATAGCATGATGTCAATATTGCCTTAAGCTTTTCATTGGAATTACGGTATTTCTTCTGTTTTAATTTGTTATAATGGATTTACATAAGAATAGGAGGATGGTCATGAAAAATCATCAATATGCTATCGCGGATTATAACTTAAAAATCGCGAAAAAAGAATTACGTGATATCCACTTTTTAGATGAAGAAACCGATAAAATCGATAATCCATCTGCTTTATTAAAACATTTTCTAATAACTGCTTTAGGCGACCAAAGCTTAGCTATCAAGGGACAAAAGATTTCTCAAATGTTAGCTAGTTTTGAAGAAAATGCCCTAACTTATTTAGATAAAAACGCCCCACTTTCTAAAATTGCTTTTTACAACATTGCATTGCAATTACTACATTTCCAAGTGGGCGAAGACTTTTTAATTGATAACTCTATTACTAAGATGAACAATTTAAATCTTCCAATTGCTAAAGTTCATGATCCTATGAACATCATGGATGTAACTTGCGCTTGGTATTTATTATTAAATACTCACACTAAATACGGAGTTACTTTAATCGATGATTTAGCCAGTGAAGGTTACTTTGCTCAAAACTACAATCAATTTACTAAGCCATTAATATTCAACGGTAAGAGTATGCCCGTATACAATACCAATGATCTTATCCGTGAAGTGGTTTACGTTGAATCACCTCAAGATACTGACCATGACGGCAAATTAGATTTACTAAAGGCTGAAATTATTCGTCCTAAAGAAAGTAATAAGAAACCCGTTCCCGTTATTTTCACTGCTAGTCCTTACAACCAAGGAACTAACGATAAAGACGGTGAAAAATTAACTCACAGTGTGGATTGTGGATTACAACATAAAGAACCTAACAATCTTTCTTTATCTAGTGTTTCCTACAAACACAAACATGAATCACTACCTAAGCCACGTGAAGTACAAGGTAAGACTAGAAAATCAGAACAAACCTTTAGCCGTGAACAATCATACACTTTAAATGATTACTTCTTGGCTCGTGGTTTTGCCGTCGTCTACGCCGCTGGTATCGGTACTTATGAATCTGACGGTTTCCGTACTACAGGCGATGTAGATGAAACCATTTCTACTAAATCCATTATTGAATGGTTAACTGGTAAACGTACCGCCTTCACTAACCGTACTGATAACAATAGTATTGAAGCTTACTGGAGCAATGGTAACGTTGCTATGACCGGTCGTTCTTACTTAGGTACTTTACAAATTGCCGCTGCTACTACTGGTGTGGAAGGCTTAAAGGCTTGTGTAGCTGAAGCCGCTATTTCCAACTGGTATGACTATTACCGTGAAAATGGTTTAGTTATGGCTCCTGGTGGTTTCCAAGGTGAAGATGCTGATGTATTAGCTACTGAAACTTTCAGTCGTAAGAAATCAGCTCTAGATTATTACCAAAGTAAAAAAGCTTGGCAAGAAGAATTAAACAACATCTCTAAGGAACAAGATCGTAAATCTGGTGATTACAACACTTTCTGGGATGCTCGTAACTATCTAAAAGATGTTAAAAACATCAAGGCTGACATGATGTTAGTACATGGTTTAAATGATGAAAATGTTAAACCTATTAACGTTGCTAACTTATGGCATGCATTAGAGCCTCTAAAAATTAATAAGAAATTGATTCTACACCAAGGTCAACACATCTATATCAATGCCTTTCAATCATTAGATTTCACCGATATGGTTAACTTGTGGTTCACTAACAAATTATTAGATGTTGACAACAAGGCCGATGAATTAATTCCTGATATCTTAATTCAAGATAATACTAAAGAACAAGAATGGAACACTTGGGATAGCTTTGATGAAGGCGACGATATGAAAGAAATTTCACTTAACCGCCCTTACAATGATCATCAAGAAGTATCCGGACCAGTTCAATTCAATGACTACTTATCCGAAGAAAACTTCGATAAGTATTGCCTAAATACTAAGAAGTGGCAACATGATTTAGTAATGGCTGACTCCAACGATGAATTAAGCAACAATCGTTTACTAATCAAATTAGATCCAAGCGATAAAGACTTATACATTGATGGAAAAGTACATGTTAAGTTATCCGCTGCTTCTTCACAAAACTTTGGAATGCTTAGCTGTCAATTAGTTGATTACAGTGAAGATTACCGCTTATCCGATAATCCACTACCTGTAGATCATCATAAAATCAACGAAGGTTACTTATGGCGTGAAGATTCATTACGTGAATTTAAGTTAAACAGTCACAAGACACCTTTCCAAAAGATTTCTGAAGGTCATATCAACATGCAAAATCGTCGCAGCAACTTCCAAGTAGACGAATTAACAGCTAATGAATTATATGATGTAGAATTTGACCTACAACCTAACTTCTATCATCTAAAAGCTGGTCATCAATTAGCAGTTATTATCTATGCTACTGACTTTGACAAGAGTATTCGTGGCAATCAAGATATTAACTATACTGTAGATTTAGCAAATTCTACTATTGAACTCCCTGTAAAAGAAGTTTAATATTAAAAATAAATTAAATAGAAATGAGGGAACTGTAATGAAACAACAAACAAAAATTATTACCCTAGATAATGGTTACCATTTATGGACTCACACTTCTGGTGAAGGAAAAATTAATCTTTTAGCCTTACACGGTGGCCCTGGTGGAACTCATGAATACTGGGAAAATACTGCTGATGAACTTAAGAAACAAGGATTAGACGTAGCTGTTACCTACTATGATCAATTAGGTTCATGGTATTCTGACACTCCTGACTTTTCTGATCCTAAGATTGCTGACAAATACTTAACTTACGATTACTTCGTTGATGAAGTAGAAGAAGTTCGTCAAAAACTTGGCTTAGATAACTTCTACTTAATCGGTCAATCTTGGGGTGGTGTATTAGTTCAACTATATGCACAACGCTACGGTGAACATCTAAAAGGTGCTATCATTTCTTCAATGGTAGATGACATCGATGATTACACTGCTCACTTAGACGAAATTCGTGAAAAAGAATTCGCTCCTGACGAATTAGACTTCATGAAGAAGTGCGAAGCAAACAATGATTACGACAATGCTCGTTACCAAGCTGATGTGGATAAATTAAACAAAGGCTACATTGACCGTAAACAACCTTCTAAACTAGATCATTTAGTGGATGTTTCTAACCCAGATATTTACCACAAGTTCCAAGGTGACAATGAATTCGTTATCACTGGTAAATTAGGTGAATGGCACAACACTGATCATCTAAAAGAAAACCACGTTCCTACCCTAGTAACTTATGGTGAACATGAATCCATGCCTGTTGCTACTGGTAAGCGTATGGCTAAGATGATTCCTAATGCTAAATTCGTATCTACACCTAATGCTGGTCACCATCACATGATTGATAATGCTCCAGTTTACTACGATCATTTAGCTACTTTCATGCGTGAAGTAGAAAACGATACTTTTAACAAATAAAACCAAAAAGAGATGGCCTTAAATAAGGTCATCTTTTTTTATATTTTTATAAAATTTTAATGTTTATTATTATCTTTTCGTGGTATAACTATCTTACTGAACTAAAGGAGTAACAAAATCATGCAAAATGTATATAATATTGTTTTAAATCGTACTAACAGCAATAATGTAGAACGTTTTATTAATTTATTCCGTGAAGGTGCTTTAATCGTAGTTATTCTAGAAATTTTTGGTTATCGAGTTCCCTCTTTTCTAACTAGTTCAATGAATAACTTCCTATTAAGTGTCTTTTATCTAATAACTAGCTATAAAATTCCATTATTATGTGTAATTATTTCTGTCATTTTATTTTTAGTTTCAGAAGCTTCTATGCATCATCCCTACTTGGATAATCTTCACCATAACTTCTGGCGCCAACTAATCAAGTTATACAAATTCGTTTGGATTATTGTATTCACCGTTTGTTTGTTAGCTACTAACCTAGAAAGTTTAATCGATTTTAAATTCATCATTGATGCAAGAGCTTTAGGTAACAATGCTTTATTCCTACCTACTCTATTTAGAAACTGTTTTGCATTATTCTTATTTGCCGCTAACGTTTACTGGTTCTTCGTTTACTTCTGTCAAAACGATAATGTTTTGGCAGAAAAACATCCCCGTGAATCACAATTAAATTCACGTGACTACATTAAACTAGCAAAACGCGAATTAGAAATATCCAATCAACACATTTACTTACAAATTTACGTACGTAACAACGAATCTCGTCCCCTAGACGATATTAAAGAATATTTCTTAGTAAAACATGTCTTTTATTCCAACCAAGGAAGAAAGAAAAAAGATATTACTATCATCAGTCAATTCGCCTCATATAGTGATGCCAAATCATTTATGAATGATTATGCTGATAATCATAGTAACTTCAATTAAAAATAAAAAAAGCACTAAGTTGATAAACAACTTAGTGCTTTTTATTTTATGAATTGCTTTGTCCTTGAGCTTTTTCAATTTCATCTTTATCACGTAGACTTAGTTTTTCAACATCTAATACTTTATCTACTAGACCGTTATAGAAACTAGTTTCGTGAGATACGATAATTGCATTACCAGGGAAATTGTTAATAGCTTGTTTTAATGATTCCTTAGTTTCATCATCCAAGTGGTTAGTAGGTTCGTCCATGATCAAGAAGTTACTTGGAGTAAATTCTAGCATAGCCAACTTAACCTTAGTTTGTTCTCCCCCGGATAGTTCACCAATAGGTTTAGATGCATTAGCTGAATCCAAACCACATTTAGCTAACTTAGTACGGATAGGTTTTTGTTCCAACTTAGGATATTTGTTTTGAATGATTTGTAGTGGAGTTTCTTTATCGTTACTCCATACTAAATCTTGACTAAAGTAACTAACTTTAGCAGATGGTGAGAAAGTAGCTTTACCACCCTTAGGTTCCAAAATACCTAAAATAGATTTAATTAAAGTAGACTTACCTACCCCGTTAAATCCTTGGAATCCAACTTTTTCATCCGTATTAACTGAGAAGCTAACTGGTTTCAATAGTGGCTTGTCATATCCAACTGATAATTCATCCACCACTAAAGCATTTTGTGAACCAGTATCTTCGTATGGGAAGTTAAAGGATGCATGAATGTTAGTTGAAGGTGGATCAACCAATTCCATATGCGATAGCATCTTTTCACGTGACTTCGCCATAGTAGAACGAGAACCAGCCTTGTTCTTTCTAATGAAGGCTTTGGCCTTTTCAATTTCTACTTGTTGCTTATCATATTCACGTTGTTGTGCTTTTTCACGTTCAGCACGTTGACGCATAGCAGATTGGAAATCACCACGGTATTTAGTAATTTTACCGAAAGCGATATTTACAATACAGTTAGTAACCTTTTCTAGAAAATCGTAATCATGAGAGATAACCATAACTGCACCTCTGAAATTATTAAGGTATTCTTCCAACCAAGAAATATGTGCAGTATCTAAGTAGTTAGTAGGTTCATCAAGTAAGATAACGTCAGGATCTTCTAGAATTAACTTAGCTAAAATAATCTTTGAACGTTGTCCACCAGACATATTAGCAATAGCTTGGTCTCTCTTAACATCGTCTAGACCTAAACCAGTAATTACTCGTTCAATTTCAGTTTCAATATCATAGAAGTTTTTAGCTTCTAGTTCTTCTTGAATACGACCAGCTTGTTCTAATAACTTATCATCAAATGATTCTGCATATTCATCATATAGCTTTTGCATATGATCAGCTTTTTGGTATAAACCTTTATATGCTGTATGCAAGAATTCAATTAAAGTCATACCTTCTGGAATGTCAGCATATTGGTCTAAATATCCAACACTGACATTATTTTGCCATCTAACAGAACCGGAAATAGGTAATTCTACTCCGGTGATAATTTTAATCAGTGTAGATTTACCTACACCATTTTGACCAACAATCCCCATATGTTCACCTTTATTTAAGGTAAAACTAGCTTCGTCATATAGTTTCTTGTCGGCAAAACCCATGCTTATATTTTCTACGTCTAATAAAGCCACCGTTTTTTCTCCTTTTTTACCGAACTTGTACATATATATAGATATAAAATTAACACATTTTTGGTTTCCTAGTCAATTTTTATACTAAACTATGCATTTTAAATTACTCACTTCTCTATATAATGGTATAATTGACTTTGAAAAAATTTTTAAAAGGAATGGTAGGAATGAAGGTCAAAGACATTGATCATATAGTAATTTTTGCCCAAGATTTAAAACTATGCATGCGTTTTTACCATGAAGTTTTAGATTTACCTATTGTTGAATTCACTGACAACTTGTTAGAACTTCAACTAGGCAAGCAAAAATTGATTTTTCTTCCAGCGGAAAGGAACAGTGATACACCGGCTAACCCCACTCCGGGTGCTAATAGTTTTTGCATCACTGTTAAGGATTCTTTGGAAGATTTAAGTTCACATTTAGCCAATTATGGCGTTAACATTATCGATGGGCCCAAGAAGGTTCACGGTAGTAATGGAATGATGAACTCTCTT
This sequence comes from Apilactobacillus bombintestini, assembly GCF_003627035.1. Classification (GTDB taxonomy): domain Bacteria; phylum Bacillota; class Bacilli; order Lactobacillales; family Lactobacillaceae; genus Apilactobacillus; species Apilactobacillus bombintestini. The sequence goes on along the minus strand of NZ_CP032626.1, from coordinate 364,872 downwards.
TTCATAAATGATCCCGAAAATAATGTAATTGAAATTCGCGAATAATAGTGGATTTTAGTCCTAAATTATTCTTATTTTTAATTATTTTTTAAGAGCTAACAAACGTTATTATCATGCCCATAAGCATGTAAACCTTTGTCATGGTAGGTCTTTAAACATTTTACATGGAAAGGTATTTTTGTTAGTATACTGAAAGACCATGAAAGGAGTTTTATGAAAAAAAATAAGAAATCAAGAAAAGTAGGTTTATTTCAAATTGTAATGTTAGGACTTAGTTCAATCATCGGTTCCGGTTGGCTATTCGGTTCATGGGAAGCTTCCCGTGTTGCCGGACCTGCCGCTATCCTATCATGGATTATCGGTGCCTTGGTTATTGGTGCTATCGCCTTTAACTACATTGAATTAGGTTCAATGTTCCCCGAAAGTGGTGGAATGAGTAAATATGCTCAATACACCCACGGGTCACTATTAGGTTTTATTGCCGCCTGGTCAAACTGGGTGTCATTAGTTACTTTGATTCCTATTGAAGCCGTTGCTGCGGTTCAATACATGGGATCATGGCCATGGAAGTGGGCTCATTGGACTCACGGTTTCCTAATTAATGGTGAAATATCTAATCTAGGTTTATTTGTCGTTTTTCTTTTCATATTAGTCTTCACGCTATTAAATTATTGGTCTGTTAATTTACTAGCTAAATTCACTAGTTTTATTTCAATTTTCAAACTAGGAATTCCGCTACTTACTGTCGTAATGTTGCTACTATCTGGTTTCCACGGTGGAAACTTTACTTCACAAGGCTTCATGCCTTACGGTAGTGCAGCTATTTTCTCAGCTACTACTGCTTCAGGTATTATTTTCTCTTACAATGCCTTCCAAGTAGTTATTAATATGGGAAAAGAAATTAAAAATCCTAAACGTAATATCGGTTTAGGTATTACCATTTCATTAGCTATCAGTATTGTAATTTACGTGCTACTACAATTCACTTTCATTAGTGCTGTAGAACCATCAGTTCTAGCTAAAGTTGGTTGGCATGGTGTTAACTTCGAATCACCATTTGCTGATCTAGCAATTATGTTAGGACTACACTGGTTAGCCGTATTGCTATACTTTGATGCTTTCGTTTCACCATTTGGTACCGGTGTTTCCTTCGTGGCTCAAACCAGTCGTACATTGGCTGCCATGGTTCAAAACGAACATATGCCTAAATTCTTAGGTAAAGTCAACAAACGTTGGGGTGTCCCAAGAATTGCAATGGTAGTTAACATGATTATTAGTGTGTTATTAGTTGCCCTATTTAGAAGTTGGGGTACACTTGCTAGTGTTATCTCCACTTCTACTTTGATTGCTTACTTAACAGGTCCTGTTACTGTAACATCATTGAGAAAGATGGCACCTAACTTCAAACGTCCTATTCGTATGAAGATGCTACAAATCATTGCTCCATTAGCCTTCGTATTAGCCAGTTTAGCTGCTTACTGGGCAATGTGGCCAACTACTGTTAAAGTTATTCTTGTAATTTTACTAGGTCTACCATTCTACTTCTACTTTGAATGGAAGACCAACTGGAAGAAAACAAGAAATCAATTCTCCGGTAGTTTCTGGATGATTGGTTACTTAATCTTTATTTCAGTAATGTCATATGTGGGTTCTGCCCCATTCGGCGGTCGTAACTGGATTCCATATCCATTAGACTTCGTCGTTATCATTATTGTTTCCCTTGCTTTCTACAGATGGGGAATTTCCAGTTCAATGGTAAGTACCGATCTTCACAATGCTAAGATGGTCAATGACCAAATAAACTTAGACGCATTTGAAGAAGAACCAACTAAGGAAGATAAAGAAGACAAATAAAATAAAACCAAAGAGCGCCTGCGGGTGCTCTTTTTTATTACATAGTATAAGTTCTTGACAATTATTTTCTTAAAACTTAGAATTAAAATAAGTTATTTGAAAGGAGAAAGATTCCAATGAAGAATGTATTTAAAAATGATATTCACTCTCGTTGGCAAAGCTGGTCATAATAAGTCGCATTAGTTAATACGGATGCGACTTGATGCAATCATTAAGCGCATCTGTACCGGCTTCTTTCTCACGTATAAAAAAGCCTGTGCGGATTCAATTCCAACTTCACAGGCTTATCCTAAAACGGATGACCTGTATACTTGGGTTATCCGTTTTTTTATTGCATTTATGTTCATTTAACCAATAAAAGGAGCAAAAGATATGAAAAGACTTTATAGCGTTATTATTTTACTATTTATCCTACTAGGATGGGGCTTTTATCAAGAAAAGCAACCTCATCATATCGATAAAAATCATACCCCTACAGTAGGTATCCTACAATTAACCGAACACCCTGCTTTAGATGCTATCCATCACGGTATTATTTCTGGATTGAAATCATCCGGTTTTACTCCAGGTAAAAACATCAATATTGATTTTCAAAATGCCGAAAATGATCAAAGTAATCTAAAGACTATGAGTTCTAAATTTGCTAACGAAAACGTAGACTTATCCATCGGGATTGCTACTCCTGCTGCTCAAGTATTAGCCAACACTGTTAAGGGCTCACCTCTAGTTTTAGGAGCTATTACTGATCCTAAATCTGCTGGTTTAGTTGATTCCAACCAGCATCCCGGTCGTCCCGTAACCGGTGTTTCCGATTTTCCACCTATGCAAGCTCAACTAAATCTTATCAAACGTTTAGTTCCTAACATGCATACTTTAGGAGTTATTTATACTTCTAGTGATGATTCAGCTACTAACCAATATCAAGAATTCGTTAAATTATGTAAGAAAGAACACGTTAGAGTTAAGGGTTATTCAATTGCTAACACTAATGATTTAAATCAAGTAGCTATTCAAATGATGCAAAATGTGGATGCCGTTTACGTACCTAACGACAACACTGTTGCTTCTGCTATTCAAACTTTAGTTAATATTGCTAACACTAAAAACGTTCCTGTCTTCCCTACTGCTTCTACCGTTGTAAAACAAGGTGGCTTAGCTACAGTAGGTTTGAACCAATATGAATTAGGTGTACAAACTGGTAAGATGACTGCTGCTATTTTACGTGGTCAAAATCCTGCTAACATGCCTATTGAAAGACTTCATCATGGAGATTTAACTATTAACTTAGCACAAGCTCGTAAACTAGGTATTAATATTCCTGATGATTTAATGCATCAAGCTCAACGCGAAGGAGTGGTTTATAAATGAGTTTAATTATTTCAGCCATTGGCCAAGGTTTATTATGGTCAGTAATCGGAATTGGTCTTTATTTAACTTTTAGAATTTTAGATTTCCCTGATATGACAGTTGAAGGTACTTTCCCTATGGGAGCTGCTACCGCAGTAACTGCCATTGCACACGGAATTAATCCTGTTTTAGCTACCATCTTAGCTTTTATCGTAGGATGTTTAGCTGGTTTAGTTACTGGATTGCTTTACACTAAAGCCAAAATTCCAGTGCTATTAGCTGGTATTTTAGTAATGACTGCTTCATATTCTATTGATCTACGTATCATGGGTCGTCCTAATCTTTCATTATTAGGTCTTCCTACTTTACTAAGTGGTCATTTCTTACAATCACTTCCTCCCTACTTTGATAGTGTTACTTTAGGATTAATTGTAATTGCCGTTGTTACTGTTATCGTTATTTACTTCTTACAAACTGATTTAGGTCAAGCATTTATTGCTACCGGTGATAACGAAAATATGGCAGAATCCTTAGGAATCAACACTGATAACATGAAAATCATGGGTGTAAGTGTTTCTAACGGACTAATTGCTTTAGGTGGTGCACTAGTTGCCCAAAATAATGGCTATGCGGACGTTAATATGGGTATTGGTATCATTGTAGTGGCCCTAGCTTCTATCATCATTGGTGAAGTTATTTTTGGCGATTTAACCATGAACCAAAGATTAGTTGCTGTTATTGTAGGTAGTATCATTTATCGTTTAGTTTTACTACTAGTACTACAATTAGGTTTCAACGCCAACGACTTGAACTTAATTTCATCCATTCTATTAGCTATTTTCATGGGTATTCCCGCCTTCGAAAATCGTTTCCACTTAAAACATGTATTGAAACGGGGGTTAAAAAATGACTAAACCAATTTTTCAATTAAAAGACGTTGTTAAAACGGTTAACCAAGATACACCTGAAGAACTAAACATTCTAGATCACGTTAACTTAGATATTAATGAAGGTGATTTCATCACCATTCTAGGTTCTAACGGTGCTGGTAAATCCACTTTATTTAATACCATTGGTGGTAATTTACGCCCTACTTCCGGTCATGTCATCTACAAAGGTAAAGACATTACCAATATGTCAGTAGTTAAACGTACTTCCTTTTTAAGTCGTGTATTTCAAGACCCTAAGCTAGGAACTGCACCTCGTATGACCGTAGCCGAAAACTTATTACTGGCGGAAAAACGTGGTAATCATCATCACTTAATCCCTCGTAATTTAAAGAGTCAAATGAGTAAGTACAAGAAAATCACTGCTAAGATGAACAATTACTTAGACGAACGACTAGATACTGCTACTGGAAACTTATCTGGTGGTCAACGCCAAGCCTTAAGTTTCTTAATGGCTACTATCAAACGTCCGGGTATCTTACTTTTAGATGAACATACTGCTGCGCTAGATCCTAAGACATCCCAACAACTAATGGACATCACTGATTCCACTATTAAACAAGAAAAACTAACTTGCTTAATGATTACTCATCACTTAGATGATGCATTAAAATACGGCAATCGCTTGTTAGTATTACATCAAGGAAAGATTTCCTATGATATCTCAGGTGAAGAAAAAGATAAGTTAACTAAAGAACAACTATTAACTTTCTTTAACGATATTCAATAAAAAAACGGCATCCTATAGATGCCGTTTTTATTATCACCAGACGCCCTATATTTTAAAATTACACGCCATTTGCTATAATTTGGTATAATGATTAGGTAAAGTATAAAATTTACTTTTCCGAATGGAGGAATTTTTCATATGAATAATGGCGACAATGATAACCGTATTCGTAGATATACTTTCGATGATACCGCAATAAAAACTAATGATAAAAAACCTAATGCCAGAATTTGGCCTATTATCATTTTAATTATAGTAATATCTGCACTCATTTTAGGAGGAGTTAAAACTGTGACTTACTTTACTACTAAGCACGATGCTCCTACTACTAAGACGGTTACAAAGAACAGCAATAACAGCAGCGGTGATGTAACAACCAGCCAACGAGAAGAAATGATGCGCTCCAAGAACAATAATGCAAATAAGAATAATAACAACAATAGTAAGAAAGATATGTTCGCACAACGACATATTTTCAGTTCTGTTGCTGATGCGCAAAATTATGCTAAAGCCACTCAAGAACAATGGCTAAAAGCTGGATATCAAACCTATACTGTTTCTGCCGATTCACAAGGTTATTATATTCTTAGATTTGTAAAATAAAACATTCGCAAGAATGCTTTTTTTATTAAAGGAGGATTTTATATGCAAGTAGAAGTTTCACTACAAAATGGTCTTTTACCAGATAAATACGATAAACACACTGCAGAAGAATTTAAGGATAACGGACGTCCCTTTGTATCATTTCCTTTCGATATCAAAAACGTGCCAGCTGATACTAAATCCATTGCTTTTGCACTAACTGATTTAGATTCCATTCCCGTTTGCGGTTTCGAATGGATTCACTGGATTGCTGCTGGCTTAGATCCTAAAGACGTTTCTGTTCCAGAAAATGCTGGAAAAGAAAATCCATTAAACTGGATTAAAGGAAACAACAGTCTTGCCGGTAAATTAATGAACTTAGGTAATGATCCAATGAGTAAAGGTTATGTGGGTCCTACCCCTCCTGATAAACCTCATGATTATACTTTTACCGTTTATGCACTAGATGCTAAATTAGATTTAAAAGATGGTTTCTGGTATAACGAATTATTATATGCTATGAAAGATCATATCATCGAACAAACTGCGGTTAACTTACATGTAAATAATTAATAAAAAAGCCTCGATAGTAAACACTATCGAGGTCTTTTTTTATAATCTAGCAATGCTAGTAGCTTTATCTTCTAGACGGAAACAAAGCTTTAAGGCATCTGCTCTAAAGTCTTTAATGAAATCATCTGCTGTAGATTCAAAGCTAGCGATTTCTTCGCCGTTAATACCAATAACAGTGAACTTGTCACCCTTGTCGCTTAAATGAGAAGTATCATAGTGACCTTCTTCAGCTTCTTCTAAATAATCTTGAAATAAATCAGCTACGGCTTGGTAAATAACTTCATCTTCGGTAACTGTCTTACCATCGATTTGAGCACGTGCTACCTTCATTTTTACTTCGTCCATGTTTTCTGGAATTAATTCACTCATTATTAACACCATCCTTATTTACATTCTATCATAAGTCATATACTTTCTTCTAAATACAAGCGAAAAAAATGAAATCATATTTTTAAACATGTTATTATTAATTTAAAGGAGTGTGCAATATGAAGATTGGAATTATAGGAGCAGGCCCTCGTGGCCTTTTAACACTTAATAATTTAATACAAAATTTTGCTGATGCCACAGATGATGACCTTACTATTCATCTATTTGATCGCGCTGAAGCTGGTGGGAGAGTTTGGAAGGTTAAACAACCTATCAACTTAATAATGAATAGTCCTGCCAATGAACTTAGTTTATTTAATGATGGACAATCACACGCATATTCCATCTCCCAATGGGCACAATCTGAGTTATCCACCGATTTCATTAAATCTCTTCATGTGGATAACCAACAAGAACTATTGGATGCCCTAAATAAAATCAGTGACAATAGTTATGTTCCTCGTGCCATTTGTGGAGCATATTGCCAATGGTTCTTTACACAATTAGTTAATGAAATTAAAAATAATCCACATGTGGATTTAATTACTCATTTTAATACCAATGTGGATAAAGTGGATAAACACAATGATAACTGGGTAGTTTCTGCACAAAATGTGGATTATCCAGTGGATAAGTTGGTATTTAGTTTAGGACAACAAGAAAATAAACTAACCAATGATCAAAAATCATTACAAAAGTATGCCAAGGAATGTGATTTAACTTACATTCTACCTAAGGATGCTGATGAAGCTGATTTATCATCTATCACTCATGATCAAACTGTTATCATCCGTGGTATGGGACTTAGCTTCAATGACTATGTTTCTCGTCTTACTGAAGAACGTGGTGGATACTTTACTAACAATGGTGACAACACATTAACTTATCATCCTAGTGGTAAAGAACCTACTATCTATGCCGGTTCTAGACGCGGTATTCCTTACTATCCAAAGGCTATTAGTCAAAAGCAATATGACGAAAATTACTCTGCAGTATTTTTAACTAAGGAAAATATAGATAAATTAACTAAGAATGATCACTTAGCTTTTGCTGATTTTCAAAAACTACTTCGTTTAGATATTGAATATCGCTACTACAGTTTATTAATTGCTCACAAGCATCCAGAAATTGACTTAAAAGATTTTCAAGAAAAGTTTTCCACTGTGGATAACGTCAATGCCCTTATTGGTAGTTATCATTTCGATAATGAAGAAGTCTTTGATTGGGATACCATCTTAAATCCAGTTGCTGGTGTAAAAATCACTACTTTAGATGATTACCAACAACACATTCAAAAATGGTTAAACTTCATTATTAATGATGCATGTTTAGGATCTAAAACAGGTCCAGTTACCGGTGCATTAGAAATGCTTCGTGACTTACGTGATAATATTCGTTATGTATTATCCAATCATCTATTAACTAATGATGAATGGGTTCAAAAATTCTTAGGTCAATTCTCTTCTAACGTTAAATTCTTATCTATGGGTGCTCCAGTAATCCGTAGTCAAGAAATCCTAGCACTTATGAAGCAAGGAATCGTTAAGATCTTAGGACCTCAAATGAAAGTAATTGGTGCAAATCATCATTTCATGACTTGCTCATTCTTCTACAGTAAGGAAATCATCCCCGGTGATGTATTAATCGAAGCTCGTACCAATCCTGCCAATACTAGATTCTCTGCTAATCCAGTAATCACTAGCTTAATGGATGAAAATATTATTCATCCCCTATCCATTGAACTTAGTGACGGACAATCTGTGGATAACCCATCAGTAGATATAGATATCCACAGTGACCAAGTGGTAAATCAAAAAGACTTATACACATGGGGATTAAATACAGAAGGATTATACTTTGTAACTTCCGCTATTCCTCGTCCCGGAGTTAATGATGCTATCTTAACTGCCGCTCAGGATATTGCAAGAAACATGTTAAATCTTTCAGTAGATCAACCTACCACTTATATGTAATAAAAAAATCGTTGGATATTTTCCAACGATTTTTTATTTATTATATATAAATGAATTGTCTGGAACACGGATTAAAGTATAACGACGCGCTTGATGTCCAGCGTGTAATCCAATTCCATTCCAAAAACTTTTCTTATAAGTAGCAACTGCGTCTACTATCCACGCTCTTTGATATTTACTATCTAATTCGTCTGCTAAATGTTGGTTCCATTTAACGGCTGACTTTTGTACATTAACCGCATTACTAGTTCCAACCAACACACTAGCGTCATTACTTGAAACTGATAATCGTTTACCCTTAACTAGGTAGTGATAACTTTGATTTAAATTAGGATTGCTACCACTTTTAATTCTTACGTAATAAGAATTATTACCGTTAGTATCCAAAATCAAAGGTTGATAACTACGGGTAATATTAACATTATCTGTATTCACATCAGTTTTAAATGTTTGAAAGAACATAAAACCGATACCCACAAATAATATAAGAATTTGTACAAAAGATTTTAAATGGTGAATAAACGTAAAGTTATAGTGTTCATTTATGATTATCCGACTTCTTCGAACTGCGATGTTATGAATGATAAATACCGCATAAACAATTAAGGCAATCCAAAGCAGCAAGCCAACTATATTCCAGGCCGATAACATAAATTCTCTCCTTCGTACTAAAAGTTATAAAATACATTAGTATTTTACACTATTTCATAAAAAACACCAAATCGTGCAGATTATTTAAATTGATCAGATTGGTTATAAACCATCTTCATTAACTTAGCAGTATCAGAAAATTCAGAACTGTCATTAACTACTACTGTAATTAATCTGTTTTTACCAGGCTTTTGTCCAGTAGCTACTAAACATAGTCCAGCAGCTTCTGTATAACCAGTTTTTAAGCCATCTACGTGTAATGATGAATCATAAAATGGTCTGTTTTCTAACAAACTGTTTTCGTTAACTACAGTTTGTCCGTCTACCTGTTCAGACACTTGTTTAGCATCATCAGTAATTTGTGGGTAGACAGATAATACATGATCAGCAATTTCGGCCATGCTACGAGCAGTTACCATATTAGCGTCATCTTTAGAACCTACTTGTGCATATCCAAATTTACCTAAATCAGAATTTTCCAAACCAGAAGAAGAAACGAAATGTGCATTTAAGTTCCATGCTTTAGCTTGGTCATTCATCATTTGAATAAACTTCTTGTTATTACCTGCAACCCATTGGCCTAAAGCAATAGCCGAGTTATTAGAAGATTGTACTAAAGCAGCTTTATATAAATCTCTAACGGTATATTTGTGACCCTTTTTGAACTTAAAGCCACCTAATTCAAAATCATTACCTAATTTAACCAAACCAGGATTACTGGTATCTACTACTTCATTCCAAGCATTTTCTTTTTGTGCTTTTTGAATAGTTAAATATAAGGTCATTAATTTAGCTAATGAAGCTACTTTCATTGGCTTTTCGCCATTTTTATCATAAACAAATTTATTAGTTTTACTATCTAGTGCTACTGCAGCTTTAGCGCCTGCCACGTGATCACTAGGATTTTGAATTAAATCATCTGAATATTTTTGTTCATCAGTACGGTATGCAGCTAGTTTATCTTGATTTGAGTGTTCCAAACGATTAATAGCTTGCTTAGCAACGGAGAAAGGATTACTAAATTGTTCATAAGCACCCAATCCGATTGCCGCCACAAAAATAATCGTTAAACGTTTCATAGATTTTTTCATTGTATGCTTTATCGTTCACTTTCTTATTTTTTATATGATTAATTATAACAAATAATATTAACGTTGTGATTATTTCACACTTTACAATTTTGTCTGATTTTGTAATATATTAAATATTTTCTATTAGAAACATGGTTGCACTTAATATTATTTAATAGTATAGTGTACATAAATTGATAGTAAATGTTTGGGGTGCCGCAAGGCTGAGAAATACCCATTGTACCTGATTCAGGATAATCCCTGCGAAGGAAAACAACCATTTTTTCTTTTTGTTTCTAGAATATAGAACTATAGGGGCTCCAAACTGTTTTAGTTTGGAGCTCTTTTTATTTGGAGGAAATTATGAAAAACACTTGGACTTTAAGAAACATTATATTATTAACTTTAATCTCTATTATTTGTGGAGTAATCTTTTTTGCTGCTGGATTCTTATACAATGCAGTTTCATTATTATTAACCCCTTGGGGTCTTGCACCTTTTGCTAATGATGCATTACTCGGTTTATGGGTACTGGCTGCACCACTAGCTGGTTTTATTTTCAAACGTGCCGGAGCTCCTGTGCTAGCTTCCGTAATTGGCTCTATCGTAGAAATGTTTTTAGGTGGCCAATGGGGAATCAGCACTATTATTTCTGGTATCGAACAAGGAATTGCCAGTGAATTAGGTTTTACCATTACTGGTTACAAACATTTCGATAAATTGGCAGTAATTACTACTACCCTATCTACTACCATCATCACTTTTATTTGGGATTTATTCCGTAGCGGATACAACCAATATGCTCCCTCTTTATTAGTAATGTTATTTATCGTTCGTTTATTATCTATCTTTATTTTAGGAGTACTACTACCTAAACTAGTTGCTAACATGCTAGAAAAGAGTCGCGTCATCAAATAGGAGGGTTACGGTTGAGTACTTTGCAATTAACAAACATCACTTATCAATTTGCTGAAACCACACAAGCTATTTTCAAAGACATCAATTTAACATTTCCATCTGGTGAAATGTCATTGATACACAGCCCTTCTGGTTCGGGAAAATCCACTTTATTAAAAATCATTGCTGGCTTTTATCCCGAATATGATCACGGTACCCTACATGGAAATATCAATTTTAATCAACAAGATTTAAGTACCTACGAGGAATTTGAACGTCGCAAGCTAATTACCATGATGTTTCAAAATCCATCCCAACAATTTTGTATGGCTAATGCGTATGAAGAATTTATTTTCACTTTAGAAAACTTACAACTTAGTCATGATGAAATTAACGAACGTATGCAAAAAGCTGTCACTATTACAAAAATAGCTTCTTTGCTACATCAATCTTTTACTACTTTATCCGGTGGTGAAAAACAACGGGTAGCACTGGCCATTATTATTGCAATCGATTCACCAGTGATTTTATTAGATGAACCCTTTGCCAATGTAGACGCAGCCACTAGAAAACAATTAATTTCATTATTAATGACTTTAAAACAACAAGGCAAAATTATTATTGGTGTCGATCATGATTTATCGGATTATCAATCTTTATGTGATCAACTTATTCAATGGGATAGCAAGAAAAAAACTTTTGTTTCTTGCAGTTCACAACAAAAACAAACTACCATTGCTAAGTATAATCAAGTAGCTACTAAGCACTGTAAAATGCCCGATAATTCATCCGCTAGTTATCAATTAAAGAATTTTTCTTTAGCTAATGGTGACAAAGAGTTATTAAATAATTGTTCGATTAATTTAATGGATCACGCTACTACCTTAATTTCTGGAGCTAACGGTTGTGGTAAATCCACTTTATTTAATGCACTATTAAAACAACATAGTTTTTCTGGTGAAGTTAAATATCAAAACCGTCCACTAAATAAATGGCGTCATCGTAAGTACTTTCAACAAGTAGGTTTAATTTTTCAAGATACCAACCAACAATTTATTAAAATTACGGTAAAAGATGAAATTGATTTATCTAAAAAGCACGCCTTTAATGACTGGTTTAATGAAGACAAAATAAATCAATGGATAGATAAATTAGGCCTTTATCCTCTATTAGACCGCATCATATATACGTTAAGTCAGGGACAAAAACGTCGTCTACAAATCTTAGTTATGGCAATAATGGGTCATCCCGTTTTACTCTTAGATGAACCCTTCGCCGGTATCAATCAAGACTATATTAAAGTAGTCGTGGATCTATTAAACTTCACTAAACAACATGGCCAAACGCAATTCATTATTTCTCATCAAACCCGTGGCTTAGGAGATTTGATAGATTATCATTTAGCTTTTGATCATCAACAACTAAGCTATCAGGAGGTGTTTTAAATGAATCCCGTTTTAAAAATGCTCATGATTTTAATCATTGCACTAGAAATTAGTTTCACTTTGTCATTAACGTTAAACGTCGTTATTATCATTGTCAGTTTGGGATATCTATTATTACACGCTCGCTTGACTAGAATTATGTACTTGGTAACTATTACGATTATTCCCGCTTTAGGTATTTATTTTGCACAACGTATCCACGGTAACTATACCTACGCGATTTTACTAGTTAGTCGACTATATGCTTTTGTTACGTTGGGTGGTACTTATACTTGTACTACTTCCATCGAGGATTTATCGGCTAGTTTGGAACAAAACTTTCACTTACCTGCTAAATTCGCGTACGGGGTTATGGGTGCCTTTCACTTAGTCGATACCATTAAACGTGAAGTTAAAAACATCAAATTGGCTGCGGCTATGCGTAATGTGCATTTAACTTATCTATCACCTACTTTATATTTCAAAGCCATTTTGTCAGCGATGAACTGGTCTACTTTATTAGCTCAAGGGATGAATTCACATTTGTTTGTAGAAAATAATCCCCGCAGTCACTACCAAAAAATCGTCATTCATTATAGTGATTACGCTATATTATTAATTACTTTATTGCTCGTACAAATTATTTTATTTAAATTTTAGGCCTTCCTCTTTGCTTATAAAAAAATAAGTAATATTATGGACTTGAGAGATATTTTGAGGAGGAGTTATTAATGAGTAGAAATTTAAATAACATTGCTCGAGAAATCGTAACTTATCAAAAAGAACACGATATTCCTGATACTATGTTGGCTTTCAACTTACACTTCAGTGTAGAAGAATTGCATGATATAAAAAGTATGCATCGAGCACCAAGTCAAGATGAAGTAGATATTATCAAAAAAACACTAGGATAAACAAAAAGCTTGTGAATTTTCATTCACAAGCTTTTTTTACTACATATCACCTTTAGCTTTTAGACGACGTTCGTCTAAATAAGCATAAATATATTCAAAACCAATTTCTACAATATCATTTAATTTAAATTCACGATGATAAATGATAAAAGTGGCAGTTTCATCTAACAAATTAAAGTTAATGCAACCATCAGCGGGTCTTTTAGTATTATCAACATAACCTAAAAAGCTAGTGCCATTTTTCAATTGTAGACGTATTAATTCACGTTTTTGTCTGGATTGATTTAGTATCGCCATGAAGTTATCTTCCGTACTATCAAATTCACGTGAATCATTTAATACGGGTTGGCAATAACGATGCTCTTTAACGTTATCATCACGCATCAATGAAATTAATTGTAGATAATCATTGCCAGTACGTACCTTTTCGATAGCATTCATTTTCATAAACACATAGCCACCAAATTGACCAGCCATATCTACTACTTTCAAGACAATGCCAGAATCATTTAACATGATTACTTGGCCTACATAAAAGAAATGATCATTGTAGCGACCACGAACTTCTACGAATTCTTTCGTACTAAAAGCTCGATTTAAAACATCAATGATGTTGTTAATGGATTCAGCGGTGTGAGGAACATTATTAGCAGGGTTAACGTTTTCGATAACCTTACTCATTACACTTAATTCACGACCTTGAAATTCCATTAATTTAACTTGCGCAAAGGTTAATGTGATAACTTCATTTTTAGAAGCATCAAACTTATTAATACGTAAAAAGTCGAAAGTTTCGTTTTTAATACTTTGCACTTTTCCGGTATAGAACAATCGTGAATCCATATCTTGAACTAATAAGATATCTTTTTTCAAATAAGCTTCAATAATAATTTGTGCAAATAAGTTAACGTCACTATCAAAATTTAAGGCAGCTGGTTTAGCTTCCATTAAATTGTCCTGCATTGCCATTTGCATTTGTTCTTCGATACGATCAATATCTTCACTTTGCGTTTCAATTTCTTCAATGGCTGCAGTTCTTAGCGCCACATATCCATCAGCTAGTCCACTGGATTCATAAGTACTGATAAGGACTTCTTGGTCATTATACTTAGCTATATATCCGGTATAAAAAATATCTCCGTCAGTTAAATAAACATTAACTAGCTGATTTTCTTGTTGTGCCATATCTAACTGTCTGATGATTTCATTCATATCCATACCTCATTTATATAATTTGCTCGTATATAAAATGGTGTAATAACTAAGAAATCGCATTACTCATAAAGTGAGCTAAGTCGTCGCCACTCTTATGAGCACTTAAACCAATAATTAGTTTAATACGTGCTTTTTGTCCGTTTAAGCCGTGACAAATAGTTAATCCCATTTTTTCTAATTCAATTCCGCCACCTTCGTATGCATAGATATCTTGGGCTACCCCATTGATACATCTAGATACTAAGATAACTGGAATTTTTCTATCTATTAATCGTTTTACAGAATCTAATGTAGCAGGTGGTAAATTACCGGCACCTAGTCCTTCAATAACTACTCCGTTAGTTTCGTCATTGTCGATAGCGTCAAATAAAGTACCATCCATCCCTGCATATGCTTTAATTAAATATACATGATCTACTACGGAATCAATATCTACTACTTCACCCTTAATTAGTTCTTGATAGAAAGCTGGATGATGTTTACTAATAATTCCGATAGGACCAAACGTTGGGGTTCTAAAAGTAGCTACGTTGGTAGTGTGCGTCTTTGTAACGTATCTTGCAGTATGAATTTCATCATTCATAACTACTAAAACACCCTTGCCCACTGCTTGTGGACTAGCAGCAGTTGCTGCAGCGTTTAATAAGTTATACAAACCATCAGACCCAATTTCATTAGAAGAACGCATAGCACCAGTAACTACTACTGGATAATCATTACTTAAAGTAAGATCTAAGAAATATGCAGTTTCTTCTAGCGTATCGGTTCCGTGCGTAACGACTACACCGTCATATCCTTCTTTACGAGCTTTTTTAATTCGTTTAGTAACTTGTAACATGGTTTCAGGGGTCATATGTGGTGAAGGTAAATTAAAAATTTCTTCATTGGTAATAGAAATGCCTTGATCCAATAAATTGGCACTTGGATTAGCAATTGGATTTTGTGCATTAGGTACTACTTCTCCACTGTCATCTTGTGACATTGATATGGTTCCACCTGTATGAATCGCTAAAATATGTTTCAAGTTAATCCCCCCTTATACATTTAAAGTTAATACCATCAATTGTACATTAAATTCGGCCTACTTAACAATTATATTATTATTCGGTTTGCTTTTTTTCTCATTTTCAGCTAGGATAAAGGTACTTTAATAAACGTTATTGCCTATATAATTACCAAGATATGGTTGGTGAGTTTCTACCTAGGGCCGTAAAGCCTAGACTATAAGCAAAAAGATTTTAGTCTCTTTGCTTTTGCAGGAGACTTTTTTATTTAGGTGATAATAAAACGGGAGGATATTTCATTGGATAACAGCGAAAAGCATTTACAACAAGTTTCTCATTTGAAAGCTGCTATTTTAGGTTTTCAACATTTACTAGCTATGTATTCTGGTGACGTAGTAGTTCCATTGTTAATTGGAGCTTTCTTACACTTTAATGCAGCACAAATGACTTACTTAGTTTCAGCAGATATTTTTATGTGTGGGATTGCCACTCTATTACAACTTAAACGAACTCCTATTACGGGAATTGGTCTTCCGGTAGTATTAGGATGTGCCGTACAAGTTATTACCCCACTACAAACTATCGGGGGTACCTTGGGAGTAGCTTATATTTACGGAGCTATTATTTGTTCCGGATTATTCGTATTCTTGATTTCGGGATTATTCTCTAAATTAAGACGTTTCTTCCCACCAGTAGTTACCGGTTCTTTAATTACTATTATTGGTTTTTCTTTAGTTCCAGTAGCTGTGCAAGATTTAGGTGGTGGAAATGCTTCTGCCAAGAACTTTGCTAGTCCTCATGATTTAATCGTAGGTCTAGTTACTATGGTTATCATTATTTTAATCAACATTTTCGGTAAAGGTTTCTTCCGTTCTATTTCCGTTTTAATCGGAATGGTTGCCGGTACTTTCACCGCTTACTGCTTAGGAATGATTTCCTTTACTTCTGTAGCACAAGCTAGTTGGTTCCACTTCCCTCAACCATTTTACTTTGGGGTTCCTCGTTTCGACGCTTCTGCTATTATTACTATGATTTTAGTAGCATTAACTACTATGGTAGAATCTACCGGAGTATTCTTAGCATTAGGTGATTTAACTGATCGTAAGTTAAGCAGTCATGAATTAGCTAATGGATACCGTGCTGAAGGTATTGCTGCTATGTTAGGTGGTATTTTCAACACCTTCCCATACTCTACTTTCTCCGAAAACGTAGGTGTGGTTCAACTTTCCGGTATTAAAACTAGACGTCCTATTTACTACGCTGGTTTATTCCTATTAATTTTAGGATTACTTCCTAAAGCTGGTGCCGTAGCTACTGTAATTCCTAGTTCTGTACTAGGTGGAGCTATGGTCGTAATGTTCGGTATGGTAGGTGTTCAAGGAATCCGTATTCTACAAAACGTAGACTTTTCTAAGAATGCTAACTTATTAACCGTAGCTCTTTCCGTAGGTACTGGAATTGGAGTTACTGTTTATCCACAAATTTTCCGATCACTACCTAAAGCTGCCCAAATCGTATTAGACAACGGAATCGTAGTTGGTGGTTTCTTAGCCGTTCTACTAAGTTTCCTATTTAGTCTAACTGGACAAATTAAATTAGAAGATAAATAACTGTTACCTAGATAACCATCATGTATAATAAACATGATGGTTATTTTTTTAGGAGGATACTTATGAATGATCAACGTTTTTACGAACCTAAAAATTCAAAAGACGCCATGCGTTTTATTGAAAAACTTTTTAATTCTTACAAAGATGCACCACTAACCCAATCGTTACTGGTTTATCATCAAAAATTGATTAATCAACTACGCGATAATATTGAACCAGCTGCTAAATCAGAAGGCATTGCTAGCCGGGTTGAAGCTGCTGAAAATATGCAAAAAGTAATGACTAATTGGATTACTATTAAAATGGCTGGTAAACCTTACAACGGTCGTATGCATCATTTCAAATTTCAACCTAATGGTGCACAAGCTAAATTCAAACGTCATAATATTAAAATTTCTGGCAATGGTGGACACCAAGCAAGCAGACATTAAGAAAGTCGGTGGATGATGGATACTAATAAATATTTAGAAGCACTAAAATATGAATCAGCAGATACCGTTTTAGGCAGCATTATGTCCGAAGCACAATTTCCCCATTTAGACGAAATTGGTGACGCCTGTGATGTTGCTTACTTCACTGATAATCAACATGATTTGGAACTTATTGAACGTCATCAACCTATGTTTTACAATTACAAACAACATCGTTTGGTAAATAAAGCAGATGTGTTAGCTGTGCTTAAAAAGTTATCACAATAAAAAAACGCCAGTAGATACTTATCTACTAGCGCTTAATCGTTTATATGGTTTTAATTTTTAATAAATCAGTGGTAGTCTACTAATTAGATACATATTAAGGAGGGATGGTCGTGAAATTACTTGTAGGTGAATTTATTGGAACCTATCTAATGCTATCTTTAGGATTAGTAACCAGTGTGGTTATCAATTATTTTCTATTTCCTAAAAGTCAAAACCGTTTTCTAACCGGATTCTACTGGGGCATGAGTATATTTCTACCGTCCCTTTTAACTACGTTTTTCTTCGGAACTGCATCTTTTAATCCAGTGGTATCACTCACCCAAGCCATTGATCATCAAATTCATTGGTCATTAATGTTAGGTGAAGTGATTAACCAAATTGTGGGAGCTTGGTTAGCTTCTCTTACAGTTAAGTGGATTTGGTCTAAGTGGCTAGAAAGTCTACCCTTAAACCTTAACTTTTATGCCACAGTACCTAGAGACGTTAACAATTGGCGTCGTAATTTCACTTGGGAAATCCTAGGTACTTTCCTAATCGTAGTTAATACACAAATGCAAAATGACATTAGTGTAGCTTGGTGGGTTAAAACCCTATTCTCATCACTTCTTATGATGACAATTATTAGTATCGTAGCCCCTATTACCGGAGCTGCCTTTAACCCTACCAGAGATTTAGTTCCTCGATTCTTCTTTTCTAGAACCTATGACAAACGATTATCACAATGGAAATATGCTATAGTTCCATTTTTGGGTCCTGTCATTGGTGGAATCTTAGGAATTATCTTCTCACTATTTATTTAATCCCATTTTTTGCAAGTCATTACGGCAAACGCATTGTCACCAGTATGAGTAGCAACAATGGATGAAGTATATTGAACTAATACATCAACGTTTGGAAACATTTCTTCCAAACGTTTTTTTAGATTATTAGCTAATTCATCACTACCGGTGTAACTGATACCAATAAATGCATAGTCATTATCTTTGATAGATTCAAAGTATTGGTCAGCCCACTTCTTGATAGTCTTTTTACCACGACCCTTAATTTGTAACTTAAGATCTTGTGGGAAAAGTGTAAATACTACGTGTAGGTTTAATAACTTAGAAATCATACCAGTAGCTTTACTAATACGGCCACCTTTAACTAAGTTTTCTAGTGAACTTACACCGATGCATAATTCAGAATTATCAATAATTTTGCCAACTGCTTCGACAATTTCGTCTCTAGTGTAGTCACCGGAGTTAGCCATCTTAGCAGCTGAAACAGCAATGTAGCCTAAACTTTGGTCGATGTAATGAGTATTAACTACTTTTACATCCCCATCCGCAATTTCACTTGCTTGTTCTGCAGCATGTACAGTACCACTTAATAGATCAGTCATGTGTAGTGAAAGTACTGTATCACCATCTTTAGTTAATTGGTTATATACTTCTACGAATTGACCAATAGATGGTTGACTGGTTTTAGGAAATGCTCCCTTAGGATTATCTTTAATTTCTTGTATTAATTTGCGACCGTCCATATCGATACCATCTTGATAAGTATCTTCGCCAATGTTTACATTTAAAGGAATTACTGTAATTCCTAATTCTTTGACGACTTTTTCAGGTATTAGCGCGGTTGAATCTGTAACAATTTTAATCATGTACATTCTCCTCGAATTCCATTTTATACTTACATAATAACCGTAATTGCGAAATTTTTCATTAGTTTACGTATAAAAATTAACATATTATGATAATATATCTTTTTATATAATCATTTTTTAAATAAAAAAAGCAGCCCTATTAAAGGACTGCCCTAAAAATGTAATAATTTGGAGTTTGTTTTGAATCAATGTAAACTAAATTTTTGCTTAATAAAAGATTATGCTTTTACGATATTGGATTTCTTACCTACTGCGAATAAAATTAATCCTAATAATACGTAGCAGGATAACACACTTACGGCTTGGACAATATCATTTCCGTGGAAGAATACGATATTTCTTAATAAGGTTCCGGTAGCACCAGGTGGTAGTAATTGACCTAGTTCTCCCCAACCACTAGGAAGCATTTCTGGTGCTGAAGTTAAACCAGATAATGGGTTACCAAGTAAGATTAAAATTACCGCGGCAATTCCTAATCCAGCATTACCCATTACTTCTAGAATTCCTAATACGAACATTCCAGTGGCACCGATACCTAGCATTGCACCCATGGAGGTTAATAGGTAGTTTCCATTAAAGGTACCTATTCCAAATTGGATTACTCCAACTAGTCCTAGTCCACCTACTATTGCGAATCCTATTACAGATAATAATTTTTCTTTCTTACCTTTTATAAATAGTGAGATAGCAACTGCACCAATCCAACCACCTAAGGCAATTGGTAGAGCTCCGGCTGCTAATCCAGCACCTTTTGGATCAGATTTAGGGAAACTCTTAACTTCTACTACATTTGCTTGTTTTTTATCTAATGCAGCTAATTTTTGATTTAAAACTTTAATGATATTAACATTGTTAGTTTTGGCTAGATTTTGATTTATAACTTGTCTACCCAAAGCTTGTTGTTTATTAACCAATTGAGTTCCCATTTGAGTAAGAACTTGGGCAACGGATGCGGAAGCAGCTGTTGCTTTGTATACATTCACATTGCCGTTCTTATCAATTTCTATTGCACCATAAATTTTTCTTTTGTTTATGTTGCTTTTAACATCTTTTACATCCTTGTATTTTGAAACATTAAAACCTTTATCTTTCAATGGTTTGGATATACTTTTATAATTGCTATTACTACTAATAATTCCAATTGGAAGATCATTAATTCCGGAATGAACAGCTGGTAAAGAGAAAGCAGCCATCATTATTCCAAGAATTACGGTTAATGTAACTATTAAAATACTTATTGGTTTCCAAGTTGATTTCATAATTTCTCCCCCTCTGGAAAAAATTATAGCAATCATTTTTTGGCTTTATAACCATCAAAAATCGATAGTTGTTGGATAAGTATTTAATGAAGGACATTTTCGTATATTTTATAAATAATGGTGGTTATTATGTTAGTAAATTCATCCACCGTTTCTTTAAAGTCATTTTCTACCCATTTTCTGATTAAATCGACTAATACATACGAGGTTAATGAATATGCATAGTAGCTAGGAATAGTGGAATCACGAAAGAAATTATTTTCTTTAATTATATGTTTGGAACTTTCTATTATTCTTTGGGTAAATAATCCATCAGATTTTTCACTAAAAAATAATTTAAAATCATCCCGATTATCATATATTCTTTGCACGACAACTCTAGTTCTAGCTTCGGTATATTTTTTATCACTAATATTTTCCAAAGTTAAAATGGGTGCTTGTCTAGTAAGACTATGTATTAAATTCATTTGCAACTTTTCCATTAAATCTTCTTTATCTAAATAATGATTATAAAAAGTAGAACGGTTTACGTTAGCTAACTTAATAATTTTGCTAATAGAAATTTTCTTATAGCCAATTTCGTTAATTAAATACTTAAAAGTAGCTATAATTTTATTTTGTGCATTTATATAACGGGCATCATGATCTTTATTATTCATATTTATAATCTCCTGTTTTAAAATATGTATTTAAAAATTAACACAAATATATCCATAAAAAAAGCAGCCCTATTAAAGGACTGCTTGAAATCTATTTATTATTAAGCGGCAGCATTAGCATCAATGTGGCCTTGAATTTTACCTAATAAGAAACGGCAAATAGGTCCCACAATGATTAGTTGTAGAGGTAATGCCACACAGAAATTCAAAATCCATGCGTGCAAATACATTCCCCATGTAATATTATGGAATCCGAAGGTTACGATAACTCCAAATAGTGACATAAAGGTAACCATACCTAATACCATCATGCAAGAAATACCTAAAGCAATTTTAATAGGAGTTTCTTTCCAGGCTGGCTTAAAGATAAATTTAAAGAATAGTGCCTTAACAGTAGGTCCTACGATAAATAAATCTAATAGTGCAGCTACGATTAAAGCTAATGGATATCCAGCAAGTACATCTAATACATAACCAGGTTGGATTCCGGAGTTAATCGCAATATTGTAACCTTCCATAACGATAACCATAAGTCCGGCCATCATTCCGGTAAACATTAATTCTTCTTTTAAACTTCTTGGCATAAAATACATATCTCCTGTTCAATATAAGTCTCTAATATTAACACTAGCATAATTAAAATTTTTTCATAAGTTACAATTTGGTTACAATTTCAAAAAATTCAAAGGAGGTAATCTTATCAATCGTATTGGAATTCGTGATTTAGTAGAATTTACCTTACGTAGTGGTGATTTAAATGCCCGTCTTAACAGTAATAACACCGCTAAACAAGGTGCTCGAATTCATCGTAAATTGCAAAAGCAACGTTTTTCTGATTATGACGCAGAATACTATCTAGATAAAACCTTGAAGATAAATAACATTGATTTTCATTTAGATGGTCGTGCCGATGCCGTTAAAATGTCCGAAAAATCAGCTGAAATAGTAGAAATTAAAACCTCCGACGTAGAATTTAAACAACTCCCTGACAGTATTTTGACGCTTTATTGGGGACAGATTAAAACCTACGCTTATTTGTTGATGGATAAATTCCCCCAATACGATGAAGTTAACCTCACTTTAACCTACGTACAAACTCCTGACGATATTATTCACAGTGAGCATTTAACTATCAGTAAAGATGACGCCAAACAATTCTTTGATCATTTAATTAAAGAATATGAAGAATGGTTAAAACTTCGTACTGATATCATCAAGAAGCGTAATCAAACTGCTAAACAAATGAAGTTTCCTTTTGCTAAATTTCGTAAAGGTCAACGTGAGTTAGCTGCCGTAGTTTATAAAACTATTGCTTCGCAAAAGCACTTATTTACTCAAGCACCTACTGGTACCGGAAAAACTATTTCTACCTTATTCCCTGCTGTTAAAGCTATGGGTGAAGATTTAGCCAATCGAATTTTTTATCTAACTGCCAAGCAAAGTACGCGTGCCGTAGCTCAAGAAGCTATGGATTTAATGATGAAAAAAGGTTTATTCATTAAAAGCATTACTTTATCCGCTAAAGAAAAAATCACTTTCAAAGAAGAAGCGGATTTAAAGCCGGAAGATAATCCTTATATGATTGGTTATTATGACCGTTTAAAGCCTGCCATTAAAGATGCTTTAGAGCATGAAAATGAAATTACTTTCGAAACTATTCAACAATATGCTCGCCAATACAAGATTGACCCCTTCGAATTTTCACTAGATTTGAGCCAATTTTGTGACGTAATTATTTGTGATTACAATTACTTATTTGATCCACAAGTACATCTACAACGTTACTTCACGGTGGAAGATTCCGATAATGTCTTCTTAATTGATGAAGCACACAACTTGGTAAATCGTTCTCGTGATATGTATTCAGCTCAATTAAGTAATCGTCCTTTAGATAATTTAATTAAGCAAAGCAAAGATAACGTAGAGGAAAACGAAGCGCTACATAAAGCCTTAAAGAGTTTTAAGCGTTCTTATACCATCAACACTAAGCCGTTAACTGATGGCGATGAAAATTATGTAAATTTAGATCATTTACTAAAAGCTTTCAACAAACAGGTTAGTCATTTATCCGATGTCATTAGTGATTGGTTAGCTAAAGACCATGATGATGACGAATTAAATGACGCCATTGTCGATTATTATTTTCAATTAATTAGTTATCAAAAAATCAGTGACTGGTTTGATGATACTTTCAAAACGCGTTTATTTTATGACCGTGATGGATATGTAATCGTTAAATTGTTCTGTATGGATCCTAGTTATTTTCTAGCACAATCCCTACAACTTGGTGGTAGCGCCATTTTATTCTCTGCTACTTTATCCCCTATGGATTATTATCAACGTGTTTTAGGAGACGAAGACGATAGCCTAACTTATGAAATGTCGTCACCTTTCGAAGATAGTCATCAACAAATTATTATGACTAACTATATTGAAACTACTTATAAAAAGCGTGATCAAAGTATTACACCTATTGTGCAAACTATTGATGCCATGATAAAAAGTAAAACTGGACATTATTTAATCTTTTTACCTTCCACGCATTATTTAACACAAGTGGTCGAAGCCTTTCAAAAGAAGCATCCCACTATCGACACCATCGTGCAAAAATCACACATGGAACCCGATGAACGTCAAGACTTCATAAATACCTTCAAGCATGATGATAATCGTACATTAGTCGGTTTTGCGCTTTTAGGCGGTATTTTCTGCGAAGGTATTGACTTAAAAGGTACTCACTTAATTGGAGTAGGCATTGTTTCGGTAGGTCTTCCGGGTCTAAATCCTGAAAATGATTTAATTAAACATTTCTTTGATGCCGAAAATGGCCATGGCTTTGATTTTGCTTATCAACTTCCTGGTTTAAATAACGTCTTTCAAGCTGCAGGACGTCTAATTCGTACTAATAAAGATTTAGGAAACGTAGTGCTAATGGATCGTCGCTTCCAACAACGTCGTTACCGTCGCTTCTTCCCTCGCAACTGGAATTCTCGTAATCTAGCTACCAGTTATAATCTAAAACAAACGCAACAATTACTACAAAACTTCTGGAGAAGGCATTAAAAAAAGCTCTTATCAATTAAGATAAGAGCTTTTTAATTTATTTAGTTATTAGTTTTCTTGTGCTACACAAACTCCTTCAGGAACAGTGAAGTCTTTTTGTAGCATAGTTAACTTACCAGATGCAGCATCACGTGAGTACAATGTAGCATTATCAGTGTTTTGGTTAACTACAATCACGAATTTTTCATCTTTATTGAAGTTAAAGTCACGAGGGAAATCTCCTTCGGTACTGATTAATTGTTCTAAGTGTAATTTGTTTTCATCGTTTAATGAGAATACTGCTAAACTGTTGTTTCCACGGTTGGATACGTAAACGAACTTACCGTCATTAGATAATCTAATAGCTGCGGCACCATTGTGTGAAGTCCAATCACTTGGAATAGTTGAGGTAATTTGGCGAACGTCTAAATGACCAGTAGCTTCATCGTAGTTTAATACTGCTAATTTACTACTTAATTCACCTACTACTAAAGCAATACCACGTTTTTCATCAAAGACAATATGTCTTGGACCAAAACCAGCTTCCATCTTCAAGCTGAATTGCTTAGTTAAGCTACCATCGTCAGCAATGTTGTAAATGTATACTCGGTCTTGACCTAAGTCCACTACAGCTAAACGGCCATCTGGAGTTAAGTCAGCAAAGTGAGGATGAGCACCGTCTTCTTGTTCAGGACGAGGACCCATGTCACCTTCGTGAACTACCTTGTTTAAGTAAGTTAGTGCACCGTTATCTTCAATCTTGTATACCATAACTTCACCAGTGTGGTAGTTAGCAGTGTAAACAAATTGTCTGCCTTCATCCACAGTGATGTATGCAGGGTTGGTATCTTCATTTAGGCAAGTGTTAATTTCAGGTGCAGGACGATCAGTGTTTTCTAATGCCATGGCACCACCCTTACCATCAGCACCTTTATCTACTGAGTAGATACGGTTAGCTTTAGATAAAGTTACGTAAGTGGGATTACCAGCTTTTGCCACTAGTTGTAAATTTTGCATTTTTTTGTTTTCAGTATCTAATTCTAATTCGTAGATACCTTGACTATCTTTTTTAGTATAAGTTCCAATTAGAAATTTTTCAGTCATAATTAAATCTCACTTTCGCTTAAAATTTAATAAACAAGTATATTATTACATATTTTGTTTCCAAAGCTAAGCATTTGAGAGAATTTTTTAAACTTATCTTCATACAGCATTTATTTGTTCTTATGCCTCGCATAAACCGCAATTCTTTAAAACGCTTAAAACTTCTTATATAATATAGTGATTACTTGAAACGATAAGGAGTTCTTAAAATGAATAGTTTTGAAGGTTTACGTCCCATCATGACACAACATTTTACTTTGGATTGGTTAACTAAATTTAAGCTACCCGAAGTTATCCATTTTCAACAAAGAACGGATACTAATGCTGACGTGCATAATACTAGTGATTTTATTAATGCCACTATGAATGATGTAATGAGTAAAAAAGCCCTATTATGGGGAGTTATGAATCAACAAATTCATGAATTTGTCGGTATGGCAGGTATCGCTAACTTAAATCAAGAAGAAGTTACTATCTATGTTAATTTAGTAGATATGTCTGCCGATGATGTTTTAGAAATTACTCATCGTGTAATGCAATTACAAAAAGAATATTGGCCTAACGCTAAACGTCGTTTCAACATTACTCCCCACGACAAAGAAATTCGTGATAAAATAGGATTTCTTGCCAATTAATTTATAACAATTATTTGCTTTATAAATTAATTGAACTTATCATTAACGTAGAAGTGAATGATTAAAGGAGGGAAACTAAATGTCTGATTCCGCATATGACAAAGCGCTAAAAAAGTTACGTGACAACAATGTTCGTATTACACCACAACGTCAAATCATTTTAAAATATTTGATTAATCATGATAATCATCCTTCCGTAGATACTATTTACGAAGCATTACGCAAGGACTTTCCTAATTTAAGTATTGCTACTATTTACAATACGTTACAATTGTTTGAAAAATTAGAAATCATTATTGCGCTACCTGCTGAAGACGGTGGAATTAGATACGATTTCTTTGGGGATCCACACTTTCATGCAATTTGTAAGAACTGTGGTACCATCTTTGATATCGAATTCCCTGACTATAAAAAAACTGAAAAGAATCTAGCTGAACTAGCTATGCAACAAGCTGGCTTTCAAACTAACCAAGTTCATATTGAAGTATATGGACTATGTCCAAAATGCCAAGCTAAATTGTCTAAATAGTTTTAAAAATCCGCTCTTATTCGTAAGAACGGATTTTTTACATATACGCTTGAATTTTCGTTTTTAAATTCATCTGTTACAATTAATATATAAAATATAAGGAGCTAAAACATATGACTCGCAAGCAATTCTTCATCATATTGTCGGTAGCCCTGGTTTCCTTTTTAGGAACTGTGGATATGAGTATTGTAAATACTGCGCTACCACAAATATCCAATGATTTACATATTCCTATGAACCAAGCTGAATGGATTTCATCTGCCTACTTAATTCTAATATGTATGTCTTTAATCCTTTTTGGAAAATTAGGTGATCAATTTAGCAAAGCTAAAATTTTTCAATTAGGAACTTTACTTTTCACTGTTAGTTCACTAGTTTGTGGACTTTCTGGAAACTTAATCATTTTACTAGTGGCACGTTGTTTACAAGGACTAGGTGCTTCTATGACTATGGCAACTAACCTAGGTATCATTACTGAATCTGTGCCTTTTGGCGCCAGAGGTCGTGCACTAGGTATCAACACTACTATTGGACAAGTAGGATACATTGCGGGTCCTGCAGTAGCTGGAGCTATTTTGTCCGTTGCTAACTGGAACTGGATTTTCTTATTCAACGTTCCAATTGGTATTTTCGCATATGTATTTGGTGAATTTGTTTATAAAACACCTGCTAAAAAGAAGCCTACTAACCTTCACATTGACTGGTTAGGCTTTGGCTTATTAGCAGTATTAATTGGCCTATTTTTCGTGGGTATCTTTACCGGACAAGAAATTGGCTTTAGCAATCCTAACGTAATTATTGCCTTTGTTATTGCGGCTATTTTATTAGCCTTATTTATCTATGTAGAAAGAAAAGTTGCTGATCCTATCTTGGCACTTTCCTTATTTAAGAATCCTGGATTTACTATCAGTATCATTGCTCTAATGTTTATGTACATTATCATTTACTTCAACAATGTTTTACTACCTTTCTACATTCAAGATACTTTGAAGTTCTCACCTTCTCACACTGGATTATTAATGAGTGTGCTTCCGGTAGTAAATGTATTTACTGCCTACCTAGGAGGGGTACTTTGTGACAAATACGGAGCGGTAATTATGTCATTACGTGCTTCTGTAGTTTTCGTGATTGCTGAAGTTATCTTTGCTATTATGCAACCTAACTGGACTTTAGTAGTTCTGTTATTAGGCTTCGTAGTATTCTCCACTGCCAATGGATTATTCCAAAACAATCCTATGGTTATGGAAAATGCTGGTAAAGATCAACAAGGTATCGCAGGTTCTGTATTAGCACTTAGTCGAAACATTGGATTTACTTTAGGTTTATCCATTTCTACTTCCTTGCTATACACTGCTATGAGTTTCAAATCTGGCCAACGCATTACCACTTACCCTATGCACAATGATGCATTATTCGTTTTTGGTATGCACACTACTTACTGGATTGCTGCTATCATTATGCTTTCCGTAACTGTTATGCTATTTTGGCTATTACAACACAATAAGAAAATCTAACCTAAGCTAGCTATTGCTGTATTCAGCAATAGCTAGCTTTTTATATTGTTTCCTTTACATTTAATGCATAACGATATATTATGATAATAGTTATTACTTAATAATGATTATAAACTAGAAAGGATGATTTACTTGAAAAAGCAAACTTTAGCACAACGTATAAATATCATCCGAGCCGGGGTTATGGGTTCCAATGATGGAATCTTATCCGTAGCCGGAATCGTTATTGGGGTGGCAGGTGCCACGAGTAACACCTTCTCCATCTTCATTTCTGGAATTGCCGGTATGATTGCCGGTACCGTTTCAATGGCCATGGGTGAATACGTTTCAGTAAATTCCGAAAGTGATTCACAAAAGAATGCCGTAGCACAACAAAAGAAAGCGCTACGTAATAATTACGATGATGAATTTAACTTTGTTAAGCAAAAATACATACAAAGTGGAATTTCTGATGAGTTAGCTACCCAAGCTACTCGCGAAATGATGAATCAAGATGCCCTAGTTACTACCGTTCGTGAAAAATACGGATTTAATGTTAACCAATTTACTAGTGCTTATGCTGCTGCGGTAGCATCCATGTTATCTTTTCCAACTGGATCTATCCTTCCTCTAGCCGCTATTTCATTATTTCCACCTCACGTTAAAATCATTGCTACCTTTATCGCCGTTATTATCGCGCTATCCATCACTGGATATTCCGCAGCAATTTTAAGTAACGCTAACCGTTTCAAATCTGCAATGCGTAATGTCATTTCAGGTATGTTAACCATGATTGTTACCTATCTAATTGGTTTATTAGTAGGAATGCTAGCTTAAGGAGGACTTTATAAATGGCAACTAAAAAAGAACACAAATCTAATATGAACGAAAAATTAAACACTTTACGTGCGGGAGTATTAGGATCAAACGATGGTATTTTAACCGTAGTTGGTGTCTTATTCTCAGTTGCGGTTGCTACTCCTAATTTCTTAACTATCTTTATTGCTGGATTATCTGATTTACTAGCTTGTGCCTTCTCCATGGCATCTGGTGAATATGCTTCCGTTAGTTCACAAAGAGATACCGAAAGTGCTTCGGTGCAAAAAGAACGTCGTTTGCTTAAGACTAATTTGGATAATGAACTAGCTTCGGTACAACAATTCTATATGGACAGAGGTATTTCTGAAGACACTGCCCTAAAAATCGCCCGTGAACTTCTAGATAAAAAACCTTTGGAAACTATGGTAAGTACTAAATACAATATTGAATTAGGTCACTACATGAATCCATGGTCAGCTGCTTTCTCATCCCTATTCTCAGCGGCCCTTGGTGGAGCTTTCCCTCTACTTGCCATGAGTTTAACTAACGGTATCTACCGTTGGCCCGCTACTATCCTAGCAGTTATTGTTTCCGTAGGCTTAACTGGTTTCTTAAGTGCCAAGTTAGGTAATGGTCGTCCTAAAGCTGCGATAATCAGAAATATTATTATCGGTATCTTAACTATGATCATTCACTACGCAACAGGAAAATTAATGAATCAATTCTAAAATAAAAAAGCCTCAGTCAAATGACTGAGGTGTTTTTTTATTGTAAATAATTAATTGCAATTTGTTTGTACAAGCGAATAAATGCATAGAATGAATCTAAATCAATATATTCATCAGTTTGATGAGCTGTATCATTACCAGGTCCTAAAATGATTACATCTAAATCGTTTTTTCTAGCTTTGTATTGAGAAGCATCGGTTCCCATAGATAATGATTTCAAATCTAATTTATAGCCTAATTCATCTTGGCTAGCTTGTTGTGCTACTGAAACAATATCAGCATCTGGATTATTCTTTACTGGATATCCACTGAAGTTAACTTCTAACTTTAAGTTATATCCTGATTTTTGGTTAAATGAATCAATAATTTCATTTAAATCATGTACAATTTGATCATTATTAAGTTGTGGAATAGTTCTAACCATTACTTTTTCGAAGGCAAAATCAGGAATGGAATTAACTTGTTTTCCTCCTTGGAAGATATCAGGTGTATATATAGTTTTACCTAAAATATCATCATTTCCAGTTTGTTTAGCAAAGTATTCTTTTTCAACTTGGCGATAATTAATCAAATTATCAATAGCATCAATTCCATATTCTGGAGTAGAACTGTGTGCTGCTTTACCTACACTTTTAACTGTATAAATAAGTGCACCTTTATGAGCATAAACTAAATAGTGGCGATTCTTATCATCTTGTCGTTGACCAGTTGGTTCACCAATCACTACTGCATCAACATCATCTACATCTCCTCGTTTAGCAAGGAAATTAGCTCCACCTTGAGTTAGTTCTTCAGAAATAGTAGCTAAAAATTTTAATTGTCCAGACAAATCTTTATGTTCATCATGTAATTCAATCAAAGCAATAGCTTGAGCAGCCAAACCAGCTTTCATATCAGTTACTCCACGACCATATAAGTTATTATTTTCTACTACTGGATCAAAGGGATTGTGAGTCCAATCATCAGCATTATTTTCATGAACAGTGTCTTCATGTCCTTCAAATGCTAGAACTTTACCAGACTTATTTCCAATAGAAGCTACCAAATTACTTCTATTATCAAATTGATCCACAATCTCACTGTCAATTCCGTGTTTTTTAAATAAATCACTTAAGTATTGAGCTACTTCTTTTTCATTGTCTGCTACCGTATTAATAGCGACTAAATCTTTTAATACTTGTAATTGTTCTTCTTTTTCCATTCATATCTACCTTCTTATTTTGTATTTTCATGGTCAGTCATTCTTGCTAGGACATCCCCCACAATTTGAATTGCAAATACAATAATTAGAATTAATACTAATGCTACTAAAGTTACATCATTTTCATATCTTTGATAACCAACAATAACAGCCAAGTTACCTAAGCCACCACCACCGACAGTTCCAGCCATAGCAGTTAGGCCAATCAAACTAATTAAAGTTACCACCGATGAACGTATAATCTTAGGTAATCCTTCTTTTAGATATACTCTAAATACAATTCCCCATGTGGATGATCCCATAGCTTGAGCGGATTCTATAATTCCACTATCTACATCTAACAATGCATTTTGCACTTGTCTTGCATAAAAAGGAATAACCGCAATTACTAATGGAACGATACATGCAGTAGTACCAATAGAGGTACCTACTACTATTCTTGTGAATGGTGCAATTACCGCTAACATGATAATGAAAGGAACTGAACGAAAGAAGTTCACAATTTTATCTAAGATAGTGTAAAATACATCATTTTCACTAATTCCTTCAGGACCGGTTAATACTAATATAACACCGATTAATAGTCCTATTAACCCACCAATGATGGCAGTAAAAAATGTCATGTATAAAGTTTCAAAGGTGGCTTGTTCAAAATCTGGAATCATAGTTATAGCGTTGGGAAAATAATGAGCTAAAAATGCATTCATTGGCTACTCCTCCTTACTACTTTCATCTTGTAAATTAATGTTTCTTAAGTGAACATCTTTTTTGGCTAAATATTCTTTAATTTCTTTGAGCGTAGGTTTATCCGCATCAATTTCGATAATTAAATTACCTAACGGAACATCTGAAATAAATTCGATATTTCCATATATAATGTTGGCTACCGCTCCAAACTTTTGATACAAATCAATGATGATTGGATTTTCAGTGGATTTACCAATGTAGTGCAATCTGAATAATCGTTGTTCACGTGATAGATCTACAAAACGCTTTTGACTAGCCAATGTTTCAATAGCGCCTTTGACATTATTAGTAGTATCAATAAAGTCTTGAGTAAGTTGTGTTTTAGGATTACTAAAGACTTCTAAGATGCTA
This sequence comes from Apilactobacillus bombintestini, assembly GCF_003627035.1. Taxonomy (GTDB): domain Bacteria; phylum Bacillota; class Bacilli; order Lactobacillales; family Lactobacillaceae; genus Apilactobacillus; species Apilactobacillus bombintestini. The sequence continues at coordinate 332,799 of NZ_CP032626.1, read as the reverse complement.
CCTTCTTCCACTACTTTTCCGGCATCCATGACCGCCACTTTATTACATAGTGATTTAACTACGTCCATTTCATGAGTAATTAAAACAATCGTGACACCCAATTCTTTATTAATTCTCTTTAGTAATTGCAGAATAGCTTGCGTAGTTTTTGGATCTAGTGCACTAGTAGCTTCATCACTAATTAGAATTTGTGGATTGTTAGCTAAAGCTCTGGCAATTGCTACTCGTTGTTTTTGTCCTCCAGAAAGTTGCGCTGGATAGAACTTTTCTTTACCTTTTAATCCTACTAAATCGATTAAATGTTGAACTCGTTGCTTTCTTTTTGCTTTAGATGTATTCGTTCCTACCATGGGATATAAAATGTTTTCTTCAATATTTCTAGCATTCATTAAATTAAAATGTTGGAAAATAAATCCAATATTTTTTCTCAATCGACGGATTTGATAACGGCTAAACTTATTAATATCTTTATTATCAATAATTACTTTTCCTGCACTAGGTTTTTGCAAACGGTTAATAACTCTTACTAAAGTACTTTTTCCGGCACCCGAATAGCCTACAATACCGTATGCATCCCCTTTTTCAATATTTAAGGAAACATCTTGCACAGCTTTAGAAACTTGATGTTTTTGGTTAAAAGTTACATCAATATGTTCCAAACTAATTTGTGTCATAATTTCACCTCTACTTCATTTCATTATTCGTCTTATTTATTGAAGTTAACATCCCATGCAGGAATTTCTTCATTCTTGTAAAGTTTCTTCAATAAGTCCTTAGTTGCTTGGCTTTGGTAAACTTTTACTACTTTCTTGTAATCCTTGTTGTTTTGATCAGATTTGTTAGCTGAAATAATGTTGATATATGGAATAGCTGCTTTATTAGTAGGTTCTTCAAATAGGATATCTTTAAAACTTAATTTAGCATCTAGCGCAAATCCACCATTAACTACAGAAGCATCTTCATCAGCTAAAGCTCTTGGAGTTTGTGCTGCATCTAAAGGAACAATCTTTAAATCTTTCTTGTTTTCAGTAATGTCTTTAACTGTTGGAAGTGGAGTGTTTCTTAATTTAATTAATCCTGCACTAGCAAGTAGTTTCAAACCACGTGCTTCGTTGGTAACATCGTTTGCTACTGCAATAGAAGCACCTTTTCTTAGATCTTTAACGTTAGAAACTTTCTTAGAATATAAAGTTAAAGGAGAGAAAATAGTCTTACCGATGGAAACAATCTTAGTATGGTGAGCGGCATTCCAGTTATCTTGGAATGCATAATTTTGAAATGAGTTAATGTTGATTTCTTTGTTAGTTAATGCGGCATTAGGTTGTGAATAATCAGTAAATTGGACAATTTGTAAATTAATACCTTCTTTTTTCACACGTGATTGAACTGACTTCCATACTCGTGCGTCACCGCCAATAACCCCTACTTTAACTGTGTGGGCTGAATTCTTACCACAACCTGCTAATAACGTTAGTGGTAATACCAATAAAAATGTAAACGCTAATAATAACTTCTTGTAACCTTTCTTCATAAAAAAGACCCCCTAAAAAATATATGTAACTAGTTTTTAACTTAGCCAACAAAAAAACTCCGCTTCTAGATTCAAATCTAGAAACGGAGTTCCGTGGTACCATTCTAATTCGGTAAAAGCTTACACTTCTACCCTCAATAACGTCTATAAAAACGCGTGCAATTAATAATGGTTGCCACCCCATCATCGCTTAATTATCAGCGATGCCAAATTACAGGCCATATTCATTATCTTCCGATTGATCTACTTTCAGCAAACGTAGACTCTCTGCGCAATCATTGGATAACTACTCTCCTGATCATCTTGTTTTATTTGTATCGGTTAAGTTGTTATATATACTACACTTCATTTTTAATAATGCAAGACTTTTTCTCATTATTTTTTAATTTTATTTTAAGCGACAATAAAAAAAGAGCTACATAATAGCTCTTTGAAGGATTTAAAATAATCTAATATTTTGTGAATATAATAATTCAGCTATCAACATTAAAACATCTACAGCTACGAAAAAGCCGATAAATAGGAAAAATGTTAATTTAACTGCTTGTAGTCGTTTAGGTAAAGCTTCCTTGCTGTAATAGCTGTGCTTCTTTTCTAGTGCTGGAAGTTTTAGACCTAAGTAAATGAAGTAAGCTTCCATAATAAACATAATAATTAATACATAATTATTAGCAATTTCTGGAAAGACTAATCCTAAAACGAATAAAGTAGCTACGATAGCTAAAATAACGTATTGACTAGTAATAGTGCTAGTCTTTTTTTGTTCATTATCCCAACTAGCTAACTTGTCCTTATCGCTTGCCCATTGTTGTTTAATGTTCTTTTGCACTTCTGTATTTAACTTGTGAATCTTAGGTAAAGTTTCCACAGCGCCAAATACTAATAAAGCAATTACTACAAAAAATAAAATTAAATAAATAACTGTATTCATAAATTTCGCCTGCTTTCGTATGTATTACTTTTATTATTGCATTAATTTCTAAATAAAAAAAGCTGATAACCTTCATATCAGCTTTTTTATCTATTTCTTATACTTATCAAACCATTCGTAAATATCCTGGGTTCGTGTATATCTTAAGTTAGGTTTTCCATTTCTAGAGAAGCCGTGGAAAGATTGTGGATAACGGATGTAATCCACATCAGTTCCCGTTTGTTTAATAACGGTAAATAAAGCTTCACTTTGGTTAACCGGACAACGCATATCCCATTCACCATGTTGTATACGAGTTGGTGTTACTACTTGTTTAGCATATTTTAGTGGTGAACAATTCCAGTAGAATTGCATCCCACCTTCATCAAATAAGTCCATGCCCAATTCTTTACGACAGAATCTAACCCCAATATCAGAGGTGCCATATAAAGCATGCCAATCGGATACCGGACGTTGTACACAAGCAGCATTAAAGCGGTCAGTGTGACCAATTACCCAACTAGTCATAAAACCACCGTACGATCCACCTGCTATGAATAAATTAGAAGCATCTAAATCATCAAATTCATCCAATGCCGCGTCTAGTCCTTGCATAACATCTTCATAATCTTCTTTACCCATTCTGCCAATGCCGGCAGCCTCAAAGTCTTGACGATAAGTAGTAGAACCTCTTGGATTTACATATACAATCGCATAGCCACGACTAGCTAGAGCTTGAAATTCATGGAAGTATACATCCCCATATGCAGCTTGTGGACCTCCGTGTACATATAAAATTACCGGAAGCTTTTTAGCTGAATGATGTTTTAGTACCCATCCATGAATACTGAATTTATTATCTTTAGAAGTAGTGACAAAGTCGCTTACTTGCGCGTAAGTATGGGCTTTATCAAATTCTTCATTAGGATTATAAAAGACTTTACTTTCTTGTGTTTCATAATTAAAAGTTACTAACTGATTAGCACATTGTGTGGAAGATAAATTCAACATAATTTCTTGGTCATTTAGCGGTGTGAAGTCAATTAAGAATTGATGATCTTCCCAAATACAATGTAGTTTTCTACCATTGTATAGCCATAATTGACTGTGTCCATGAAATGCAGCTGTGAAAAGCAATAATCCATCAGCTAACCATCTCATAGAACTGCCGTGATTTTGTATGAAATCAGTAGAAATGCTTCCCCCGACTTCAATCTCTAAATCATGCGTTAGGTCAATTAGTCGTTGCTTATCTATATCATATTCATATAAATCATTAACCGTACAATTAGGATGACTGGCATCATTGCCGATTAAATAAACATGTGTATAATCAGGTGAAAACTTAGCATCACTAAATTGTCCCTTAAGTACATCATGGGAAATATCTGTTATTTGGTCATCATCTGTACGCTCAGCCAGGTGCCAAATATATGCGGCTTTAGTTTCATCAGAAGCAGTTTGTAATTCTGGATAACGGCCACGTAGTACTAATAAATCGTTATTATCAGCACGTGCATCCACCAAATCTAAATTATATTTTAGTTCGCGACGATCCACTATTTTTCCGGTTAATACATCTAATCGAAGAATAGCATATTTATTATTATCATCTATCCAACCAGTACCATCTGCACGATTATCAAACTTGGTAACTCTTCTAGTATCTGGACGAATAGTATTATCAAATTTAGGAGGAACGGCTGTATATTCAGTCTTCACATATACATCCCTACCATTTTTACCATCAATTAAGGTAGTCACATTTTTATCTTCTAAAATGATTTCGCTAGTTCCCCCGTTTAGTGGCATTTTATATAAATCGCCACCGCGTAAAAAGACTAGATAATCACCTATTTGCATGGGTGAACTAACGTTTAAAGAATGGCTCCATAATTGGGCTTTATGATTTTTATCTAAGCTTATAAGTTCATGTTGATAAATGTTGGCTGCATTATTAACTGAATTTTTAATCGCAAAAATTTGATCTTTAATTTTAGTTAATTGCGATAAATGAGTTAACTTTCCTAAATCAGCGTTTTGAATTGTTTTTTGCATGAGTATCGCCTCGCTTGTCTTTAAATCTAGTATCAATGCTTAATTAACTGGATGCAAATAAAAAGCCCTAAAATAATTAGGACTTTTTGCTATCTTTTTTAAATTGTTCAGTCATTACTAACGAAGTAATTGGAATAGTTAAAATTACTCCGATTAGTGAAAATAAGATAATTACAAATTCAGCATCGAAAACTTTGTCATTTAAAATATTACCTAATGAATAACTTAGGCCGTGGAACCAAACAAATAAGGAAAGTGAACCTCCAAATAACCCGAAGAATAAGGTATTTAGAGTAGTTCCGATAATTTGTTTACCCACGTAAATCCCATCAAAGAATAATCGATGTGGTGTAATTTCTGGGTGTTGTTCTTTAATTTCTTCTAATCCGGATGCAATCGCCATAGAGGCTTCCGCAATGGCACCTAAAGTACTTAAGATAGCGGTAGAAATAGCAATATCTAAAAAGTTAATGCCAATAGTTAATGACATTCCTTCTAAGTCATCACTATCTTCTAAACCAAAGCCTTGTACTTGTGCCCAATGCTCCACTGGAATAATTAGTAATACCAAAATGAATAAAACTAATAAAGAAGCAATATAGGCTAGACGACTTGTATCATCATTGGTTCCACTTAAGAAAATGGTTAATGCCAAAACAATTACTCCAGTAATTAAAGTTACTATGATAGGAGGAAAATGAAATGCCATTAAAACGATGGCAAAAAATAGAAAGCCAAAATTTAATAATAAACTTAAAAAGGACTGTAAGCCTTGTTTACCACCAATTAAAACCATTAGTACTAACAAGACTAGACCTAATACTATAATTGCACTCATTTAGCTTCCCCCTTCTTTATAAACATGGCAGTTAACGCACTAGCAATGGGAACCGCTAATACAATACCAATTCCACTAATTAAACTTTGTACCATTCCAAGTGACATATTCATAGAGAAAGAATAACCCCAACTATTACCATTCTTTAAGAATAATAATGTCATGGATAATGTTTCTCCCATAAAGATAAAGAACAATACGTTAACTAGTGGACCCATGATAGATTTTCCAATATTTCTACCGGATAAAAAGATTTGTTTGGCAGAAATTTCAGGACGTTCCATTTTTAATGCAAACAAGGAAGAAATAATATCAGTGGATTCATCCATAACCGCACCTAATGATCCAATGATTGTTTCCGCTAAGAATAACGGACGTGGTGGTTGCGTAACATATTGCATGGATTCGTAATAGATTCCTTTTTCATGTGTAAAAGCAAACACCACTAAACTAATTAATATAGAAATTAAGGTACATGCTATCGTGGTAGATAACGTAACTAACATTTGTCGATTCCAACCAATAACTAACCATAATGTAATTGCAGAAAATAGTACTGCTAATATAGAAAAAATCCACAAAACGTTAGCTCCATTATTAAAGCCATCTAAATAAATAGCTGCGGCAAATAATAAGGTATTAATTATAATACTACCTATTGCAGTTAACCCTGCAACTTTCAAAAATAAAAACATTAATGCCATTGCTACATAAATTAATGTAACTACAGCTACATCTCTTTTGTAATCTTTAATAGTAGCAGAAGTTATTTTGCCTTTGGATGAATGTAAAACTACAAACGCCTTTTGGCCAGTTTTATAAGGACGATCCATAGCTTGTGAATCGGTGTAACTACTATTGAATGTTATCTTTTGTCCACGATGTTTTCCGTTGGTAATAATACCCGTTAAACGTTGCTCATAATTATGATCGACATTTTGAAAACTATCTACATTCTTATAAGTATTTACTTTTTTAGCTGACTGCACTTGCATGATGGGTTGTGAATATAAGAAATCGTCATGATTAGTGAACCACACCACTACGATTCCTAATAAAAATAAAACCCCTATGAGCTTTATAGGCAGTTTTTTTAGTATATTTGTCAAAATAATTCCTTCCTAATTTTTATATTTATGATACATAAAATTCATTTTAACACACTAAATTTAAATTAAAATTAAATCGCTATATCATGCATTATATATACCATTAAAGCCGGCAAATCAACATTCTTATTTGGCAACTTATTTGACATTTCTATATTAGCTTTGTAATAATATTATCTATGCTCTTATACAACTGAATTTTTCAAGGAGGTAAATCATGACCAAAAAAGTTGAAGTTAAACATCTAACTAAGATTTTCGGTCGTCACGTTGGTCGCGCTAAAGAAATGATCAACGAAGGAAAATCAAAAGATGAAATTCTTGCTAAAACTAACAGTGTAGTTGGTGTACATGATGCCAACTTCGATGTTAACGAGAATGAAATTTTCGTAATTATGGGACTATCCGGTAGTGGTAAGTCCACATTAATCAGAATGCTTAACCGTTTATACGAACCTACTGAAGGTGAAATCAAGTTAGACGGTGAAAGTGTTACTAACTTTGATAAGAAAGAATTACGTGAATTTAGACGTAAGAAAATGAGTATGGTATTCCAAAACTTTGCTCTTTTCCCAAACCGTACAATTATTGAAAACACTGCATACGGTCTAGAAATCCAAGGAGTAGACAAGGAAACTCGTCGTCAAAAAGCTCATGAATGTCTAGAACTTGTAGGTTTACATGGATACGATGATAGATTCCCTAATGAATTATCAGGTGGACAACAACAACGTGTTGGATTAGCTCGTGGTTTAGCTAATGATCCTGAAATTCTATTGATGGACGAAGCTTTCTCTGCATTGGACCCACTTAACAGAAAAGAAATGCAAGACGAATTGCTTGATCTACAATCACACTTGAAGAAAACTATCATCTTCATTTCACATGATCTAAACGAATCACTACGTATTGGTGACCGTATTATGATTATGCGTGATGGTGAAATCGTACAAATCGGTACACCTGAAGATATCCTACAACATCCTAAGAACGAATATGTTGAAAAGTTCATTGAAGGTGTGGACAGAACTAGAATTCTTACTGCAAGTCGTGTAATGATCAGACCAGATGTTATCAACATCGAAAAGGATGGTCCTCGTACTGCTCTAAGATTAATGAAGTACAACCACAACTCAAGTGTTTACGTAGTTGACTCTGATCACCACTTCAAGGGATTAATTGATGCTAAAGACGTTATCAACCAAATCGAAAATGATAAACGTGACTTAGAATCAATCTTGAAGACTGATGTTCCAACTACTAGACCAGAAACACCAATTAAGTCTATCCTAAATGATATTTCTAAGACATCAGTACCATTCGCTGTTACTGACGAAAATGATCGACTATTAGGAATTATTATTAGAAGTTCCGTACTAGGCGCAATTTCTGGAAATGGGGTGGAAAATAATGGCTAATTTATTCGCTTTAAATATGACTGCCATTCCTTTGGCAGACTGGATTAACAACTTTGTTAACTGGTTAACTCAATTCGTAGGTTTCTTCAACGGTATCACTAACTTTATCGGTGCTATCGTTAATGCTTTCCAATGGGTATTTGATTTATTACCTATTTGGCTATTTATCGTTTTAGTTCTTGCTATTACTTACTGGGCTTTACATGATAGTAAGCACTGGGGTCTAATGCTATTTGAACTAATTGGTTTACTATTAATTTACAACCAAGGTTACTGGCGTGATATGACTCAAACTCTTACTTTAGTATTAACTTCCAGTTTGATTATTGTAGTTATCGGTATTCCTGTTGGTATTTGGATGGCTAAGAGTCATACAGTTAAGATTATCGTTAAACCTATTCTTGACTTTATGCAAACCATGCCTGCCTTCGTTTACCTAATTCCTGCCGTTGCTTTATTCGGTATTGGAATGGTTCCTGGTGTTATCGCATCAGTTATCTTCTCACTACCTCCAGTAGTTAGAATGACAAACTTAGGTATCGAACAAGTACCTGCTGATCTAATTGAAGCATCTGATTCATTTGGTTCAACTAGTTGGCAAAAACTTATCAAGGTTGAATTACCTATCGCTAAGAGCACATTAATGTCTGGTGTTAACCAAGGTATGATGTTAGCTCTATCCATGGTTGTTATTGCTTCCATGATTGGTGCTATGGGATTAGGTTCTCAAGTATACTTCGCCGTAGGTAGAAATAATGCTGGTTCCGGATTCACTGCTGGTTTAGCTATCGTTATCCTAGCTATTATCCTTGACCGTGTTACTCAAGCCTTTAACAAAAACAAACAAGACCACGAATAATAGGAGGATTTTTTATGAGAAAGAAAGTTAGATATGTTCTTGCAACATTAACAATGTTTCTTCTTGCGACAGTTTTAACTGCTTGCAGTAGTTTAACTTCACCATATAATCCTCATAAGAAGCTAGGTCCTCAAATTAACTACACTATCACTGGTATTGATGCTGGTGCTGGTATCATGGCTTCTACACAAAATGCGCTAAAGCAATATCCTTTAGCTCAACACAAATGGCAACTACAAACTAGTTCAACTGCTGCAATGACCAGTACACTGGCCAAAGCAATTAAGTACAAACAACCAATTGTGGTTACCGGTTGGCAACCTCACTGGATGTTCAAGAAGTTCCCTATCAAGTTCTTAAAAGATCCTAAGAACGTATACGGAAAAGCTGAACAAATCCACACAATTACTAGAAAAGGTTTAGCCAAGGATAATCCTGGTGCTTACCAAATTCTAAAACAATTCCACTGGAACCCAAGTCAAATGTCAGACGTTATGCTTAAGACTAACGCTGGTGTTGATCCTAAGAAAGCCGCTGATGAATTCATTCAAAAGAATCCTAAGCTTTACGAACAATGGACTAAGGGTGCTCCTCGTGGAAACGGAAAATCAGTTAAATTAACTTACGTAGCATGGGATTCTGAAATCGCATCTACTAACGTTATGGCTGAAGTTCTAAACAAGATGGGTTACAAGACCACTATCCAAGCACTAGAAATGCAACCAATGTGGGCATCAATTGCTACTAACGCTGCTGATGCTTCATTATCTGCATGGTTACCTAACACTGCCGGTTTATACTTGAAACAATACAAGGATAAAATCGATGATGTAGGTCCTAACCTATACGGTGCTAAGGTTGGTTTGGCTGTACCTAAGTACATGAAGAACATTAACTCTATTGATGATTTAATTAACAAATAATCTTTAATAGTAACAAAAAGCTATTCACATAACTTGTGGATAGCTTTTTTATATATTATAGTAATCAGTATATCTAACCAGAAAATGAGGTGTCTGTATGAGTAATGAAATTAATGATTCCCTAATCAAGGATGATTTTTATAACGCCGTAAACGGTGAATGGATCAAAAACGCAACTATCCCTGGTGACCACTCTTCTACTGGTGGTTTCATGGATTTAGTTGATAATATCGATAAAACACTAATGAGTGATTTTGATGATTTACAATCTGGTAAAATGAAACCTCAAAATGACGATATGGGTGAATTCAAAAAGCTATATGATTTAGCTATGGATTTCGATAAGCGTAAAGCTGATGGTGCTAAACCATTACTACCTACTCTACAACGTATTGAAGACGTTAAATCCTATGATGATTTAAATAATCAACTTAGTGATTGGACCTTCAGTGGCCTACCTTTACCATTTAGTTTTGGTATTGAAGCGGACATGAAGAATGCTAAATACAACGCATTATACGCTAGTGGTGCCTCCACTTTCCTACCTGACAAAACTTATTATGATAAACATAATCCAGCTGGCGCTAAGTTAATGCCAGTCTTTAAGGAAATGTCTCAAAAACTACTTACTATGGTAGGTTATTCAGATGCACAAGCTAAAAACATTGTGGACTCTGCGGAAGAATTTGACCGTATGATTGCCCCTAATGTTAAATCAGCCGAAGAAAGTGCTGATATGACTAAGATGTACAACCCAATGAAGTTCGAAGACTTAGCTAAACAAGTTAAGGTATTCAATTTAATGGACTACGTTAAAGGCCTAGTAGGACAAGTTCCTGATCAAGTAATCGT